>NZ_DBHHJM010000006.1:0-95795 GCF_057237245.1 Lancefieldella sp. | reverse complement strand
GCGTGGTGCGCGGCGCGGGGAATAACTATACGCACTTACGACTCGTTTGTGAAGATGATTTTGTATCTTCTTAATTCCTCCATAATTTCTACACAATTCGTAGTCTTTAGTGAACTAATGCGTATATTGGGCACTAAATTCCCTTTGTCGTCTCGTAGTATCACTTTATTTTTCAACTATATATAGTGTTGTCATTTTTACGATGTCTTTATTATCTTTTTACGTTGTCTTGACGCGCGTTATTACGTTGTCTTGCCGCACTTTTACGCGTCTTAATGAGGCTAAATTTCGTCTTTTACAATCTGACAAGCTGCATCAAGAAGTTGATCGCGAAGTGTCTCGTTAGCGGCCTCAGAATACACGCGTACCAGCGCATCCATACGAGAAGGACGAATGAGCACCCAAGAATCGTCTTTAAACTGAAGCTTAAGGCCATCGGCATGGCTTACCGAAACAGGAACTTTACCTGCAACGTTTTCTGGATTGAGACCTGGAAGGATGTTTCTGAACGCCTGAGTAGCTGCAGCATCAAGTCGCACTCCTCGCCTGCTATAACACATGCGACCCAGTTCAGCCTCGTCCTCAGAGACAAGCTGTGCAAGCGATTTATGGGTATACGCTAGCATTTCGACAACAAGCAGGGCCACAAGCAGGCCGTCTCGCTCCAACAGGTGACTTGGAATGCAAATACCGCCGTACTCCTCTGCGGCGAGAAGGACGTCTCCTTGCTCAATCTCTGAATAAAGTCGAGCAAATCCAACAGGCACGCTTGCAGACTCTAGTCCAAGATGAGCTGCCTGCCTGGATACCGTTGCAGAACAGGTCAGTGTAGAAACAACGCGGCCGGTTTGCTTTCTATTTTGTACAAGATGGCGTGTGATAAGCGGAATAAGCTCGTGTGGGCTAAGGAGTCGGCCGGTTTCATCTACGGCAGCAGCGCGGTCTCCGTCACAATCAAGCAAAAGGCCCAGCTGTGCATGGCGGCTTACCACCATCGAAGAGCACTCATCAGCCCAAGGGTCCGCTGGTTGTGGGTGAATGCCACCAAAATCCCTGACAGGACCTTGGTGCATCTGGTGTACAACACATCCAGCTGCGGAAAGTACGTCAGCAAGCAGGTCTGTTGCTGCACCATACATAGGGTCAACTACCACGCTCGGGCGTAGCTCTTTAATAACAGACACATTAATCTGATTAAGCAGCGCACTTTTATAAGGCGTCACAATATCTATTGTGGTAAAAGTTCCACGCTGATCTGTTGGCTCAAGCGGCGTTGCGGATTCCACGCGCTGGAGAAAATCGCGAGAAACAGGGCCTCCATTAGCAGCGCGAATAATCATGCCGCAATATTCGCAGGAAAGCTCAGTTGCAGAAATAATGAGGCCACCAGCTACATCTTTGTGATGTGCACAGGCCCAGCAAACAGATGGAGTTGGGCAAAAAGTCTCGGACACACGCACGTCTAAACCAAAGGAAGCCAATGTTGCAGCGGCTTCAAGAGCAGACGAATCTGCTTCAAAGCGTGTGTCAAAGCCGACAAACACAATACCGCCAGGCAGCTCCTCTGACCAGACGGTACCAAGGGCCTCTGCAAGTCTAACTACATTATCCCTGGTAAAGCCTTTATCATAGCGGGCTTGCCAGCCATCGCTGCCAAAACGGAGTATGTCGGGTCTTTTATCCAATGCGGTTGGCATAGCTGCCGAGCGCCTCTTTAAATGCTGCTGCAGAGCTCTGATCAGAGAGTGCCATACGAGCATTAGTTGCTGCCCAAGCTGCAGGAGTACCGGTATCGCAGCCCTCTTCCGCGTCGATTACCAGCGCATACATCTCTTCCTCAGCAAGCAGGCGCTCCATTGCATCTGTCAGCTGAATCTCGTTGCCGGCGCCAGGACCCTGAGTTGCCAAGAGCTCCATAATCTTTGGAGAAAGCAGGTAACGACCAACAATAAACAGGTGAGAAGGTGCGTCCTCTGGACGGGGCTTCTCGACAAGGCCTGTTACCTTCCAAATAGCACCCTCACCCTCAGAGTTGCCTGAAGGAGAAGAGATGCACTCGCCTGCGATAATACCGTAGCGATTCACCTGATCTGCAGGAACTGGAGCAACTGCAATGACGGATGCGCCGTTGTGCTGCTTGGAAATCTCTGCCATGCGGATGCACATCTGACGATCTGGAACAAAGTAATCGCCGAGAAGTACAAAGAATGGCTGGTCGCCTACGCCGTCTGCAGCGCAAAGTACGGCATGACCAAGGCCACGAGGATTGTCCTGATAGGTAAAGGAAACAGGAAGTGCAGAAGCTGCATGGACCTTCTCGGCAAGGTCTTGCTTTCCACGAGAAGAAAGGTCCGCCTCAAACTTCTGGTCTTCAGCAAAGTAGGTTTCAATCTGTGGCTTCTCGCGAGAATTGATGATGATTACCTCATCAACCTCTTCTGGCTCAAGAGCCTCTTCTACTACGTACTGGATGACGGGCTTATCCAAAACAGGCAACAGCTCTTTAGGGGTTACCTTTGTTGCAGGTAGAAAACGCGTACCTAGACCTGCTGCTGGGATAATTGCCTTCATGTGTTTACCTTTCACCTATGAGCCCTGTTGACTCTGCACACCTAACGTGCGCTTGTAAGAATGACGGTTTTGCCGCCGATAAACTCAAATGACAGGCGCTTTTATACGTACCTAGCTTGCATAAGCGCCAGGTTACGTTACTTGCTTGGAATCTCAATTCCACGCTTCTCAAGGAATTCAATGAGCTTAGCCAGCGTGTCTACAGAAAGTGAGTGCTCCATAAGGCAAGCCTCTGCATCTGCAGTCTCTGTGTCTACACCCAAGTCCTCCTCAAGGAAGGTGCGAAGCGCACGGTGAGCACGCCATGTGGTACGGGCGTTTGCCTCGCCTTCTTTGGTCAGCGTGACACGACCATAACGGCTCTGCTCAACCATGTCCTGCTCTTTAAGCTGAGATAGAGCCTTGTTGACGCTTGCCTTGGAAACATCAAGGCTCTCGGCAATATCAACGGAGCGGACGCTCTTATCGTCATCTGGCTGCTCAAGTGCAATGCGATAAATTGCCTCGAGATAGTCCTCGCCGGCTTTTGTCAGTGTGTGCTCGTTTTGTACGTTATCGTTGGCCATAACTCTCCTCCGACGACTGCTTGACAGTCTTTTTCATGCAAAATCAGTTGCGCTACGCAACGAAAATATTTCTAACACTTGAATGATACCCAAAAACGGCGCTTAGTTTTACTGGCGAGAAGAGCTGTTTGAAGATTCTGAGGACTCTTCTGAGCTTTTCTCGGCAGCCTCAGCATTTGCCTCGGCATCTGTTTGTCCGTTTAAACTAGACGGATCGTCTCCTGCATCAATTACTTTCATCATCTTTGCAAGCGCATCTTCATCTGCGATGACATACGACTGACCGTCAATTTCTGTTCCCTCGGATGGTACGTATGCCGTATAAATATCCTTGTCAGTGTTCATGCCAATCATCTGAGTGCCCAAAGAAATAATGTCTGAGACAGATAGATCGGTAATAACCATGCTTGCCGTTGAATTGACAGTATTTGCAATGGCTACAGGGTCTCCTGTGTTCAGAATCTGAGCAATCATAGCCTTGATGAAGGTTCTCTGATGGCGCATGCGGGTGTAATCGCTGTCTGCAAAAGCGTAGCGAACACGAGTAAAGAAGAGTGCCTGAGCGCCGTTCAGTTTCTGCACACCAGGGTACAGTTCAACAACGTCGCTGAAGTTCTCTGTATCGCGCATGTACTGCTCAACGTTTACGGTTACGCCACCAAGAGCATCGGTAATGCCTGCGAGACCATCAAAGTTGACCTCTGCATAGTGAGCAATATGTACGCCGCACAGTTCATTTACAGCTTGTACCATGCCATTTGCACCGTCATAGTAGTGGACGGCGTTAATCTTCATGTAAGAACCCTTCCACAAAACACGGGTATCTCGTGGAATAGAAAGCATGGTCACACGCTTATGAATAGGGTCAACGCGCGCCAAAATAATGGAATCCGCACGATATTCAGTCTCGCCAGGTCGGCCGTCGGTTCCTAGAAGCAGCATATAATAGGGGTCGCTTGGTGCAGAAGGCTCCTGAAGCGTCTGACGAAGCTCAGCAGTAATGACCTGCGAGTTATTGAGCTGCGCTTGAACGCTTGCATACCAGATACCTGCGCCCACCACAGCGGCAACAAAAACAGCAGCAAAGACGCCCAGAAGCGACCTGACTACCATCTGCTTTCTGAAGACACGCTTACGACGCTTGTGGTAGCCCTCTGCCTGCGTGCGGCTAAAAGGAGAGTTGCTAACTGCAGCGTTCTGCGACGTATTGGTTGCAGCGCTTGGCGCAGTGCCTTGAGTGCTTCCCGTAGCAGTATTTTGTGCAGCGTCAACCGAAGCGTCCTGTGAGGCCCCGTTGTCGAGCAGTTTTGCATGCTTTGGTTTAGTTGACACAAACTATCCTTCGATAAAGTCGTCGTCTGGAATGGTAGTGCGCTGAGCATCTGCTCCCAGCGTGACGAGTTTCTCGACAAATCCCTCGTAACCGCGGTCAATGTGATGGATGGCAGAAACGATTGTTTCTCCCTCGGCCACAAGACCAGCCATAACAAGCGCGGCGCCACCACGAAGATCTGGTGACTTGACCTGCGCGCCTTCAAAGCCGGAGACGCCGCGAACAATAGCGTGATGGCCCTCGATGGTGATGTCTGCTCCCATGCGAGAAAGCTCGGATGCCAACATAAAGCGGTTCTCAAAGACGTTTTCCGTGATGATGCAGGTGCCCTTAGCCAGAGCAAGCAGCGTCATGGTCTGTGCTTGCATGTCTGTTGGAAAACCGGGGAATGGCAGCGTCTGGATATCGATAGCTTTAAGATCTTGCTGGCGAGAAGCCCTTGCCCACCTATCTCCAGTCTCGATGGTAATGCCCATCTGCTCGTACTTTTTAAGTACCAGACCAAGGTGATTTGGCTCAAAACCGTGAACAGTAATAGGCTCACCAGTAAGCGCGCCAATTGCCAGGAACGTACCAGCTTCAATGCGGTCGCCCACAACCGCATGCTCAACAGGATGCAGCTCTGTGACGCCGTGAATCTCAATAACAGGAGATCCAGCACCCTGAATGTTGGCGCCCATTTTGTTGAGCATGTTAGCCAGGTCAACAATTTCTGGCTCACGAGCTGCGTTATCAATGACTGTTACACCCTTGGCAAAAACTGATGCCATCATCAGGTTCTCTGTTGCACCAACGGAAGCAAAGGCCAGAGAAACGGTCTCGCCGGTTATGCCGTGAGGAGCGCTTGCGTGAATATTGCCGTGCTCAACCTTAAATTCAACACCCAAAGCCTCGAGGCCCAGGATGTGCATGTCAATTTTGCGAGCACCGATATTACAACCGCCTGGCATCGCCACAACAGCCTTGCCAAAACGAGAAATAAGGGGACCCAAAACAGCAGTTGATGCACGCATCTGTGCAACAAGACTGTAAGGAGTCTCCCAGCTTGTAATATCTGTGGTATCAATTTTGAGCTCGTGAAGACCAACGACTTCAATGCGAGCGCCTAACGTCTTGAGCACCTTGCCCATGACGTGAACGTCTGCAATATTAGGAACGTTAGTGAGTGTAGTAACACCAGGAGCCATGATGGTTGCAGCCATCAATTTAAGGGCAGAGTTTTTTGCACCCTCTACAGTGACCTCTCCTGTGACAGAACGGCCACCTACTACTTTTATGACGTCCATAAACCTCCGAAAACGACAGTGAGAGAATTTTACTCCTCAACCACTTGCTTCAGAAGTAGATTACACCAGTCTATCTTTTTTTCGTAGTAGGCACGACGATTATCGTCTTCTGGAAGAGAAAGCATCTGGTCAATGACGTCATCTCTTGTCTCGCGCACAACATCTGCATCAATGTCATCAACGCGACGAGCATGATCTGCCAAGATAATGACTCCTGTTGGATCGATTTCTGCGTATCCACCAGAAATCACTATCTTGGTCATAGATTCTTCATTCTCTGGATGAGGCATGTGCAGTCTTACAACACCATCGCCAAGCGCAATGATTTCTGGTGCGTGGCCTGGCCACACACCATACTCTCCATCTGCTGAAGCAAGAATCAGACTTTCAACGGTTCCTTCGTAAAGGAGCTTATCTGGTCTGACAAACTGACAAGTCAACTCAGCCATGAGAAATCCTAGTTCTGTGAGCTATCCGAAGCGGACATCTTTGCAGCGCGCTCGCGAACATCTTCGATGGTGCCTGCAAAACGGAATGCCTGCTCAGGAAGGTCATCGCACTTACCGTCAATAATCTCTGCAAACGAGCGGACAGTCTCCTCAACGGTGCAGTACACACCAGGGTTACCAGTGAACTTCTCGGCAACGTGGAATGACTGAGAGAGGAACTGCTGAATCTTACGGGCGCGAGCAACGGTGCGCTGCTGCTCCTCAGAAAGCTCGTCCATACCCAGAATTGCAATGATGTCCTGAAGGTCGGAGTACTCCTGCAGGGTCTCCTGAACTGCCATAGCAACGCGGTAGTGCTCTGAACCAACAATGGATGGATCAAGAGCAGAACTGGAGCTGGCCAGAGGGTCAACTGCTGGGTAAATACCAAGCTCGGTAATAGCACGAGAAAGAACGGTAGTTGCATCCAAGTGCGTAAAGGTTGTAGCAGGAGCAGGGTCAGTAAGGTCGTCTGCAGGGACGTAAACTGCCTGTACGGAAGTAATAGAACCTTCCTTGGTGGAAGTAATACGCTCCTGAAGCTCGCCCATCTCTGTAGCCAGGGTTGGCTGGTAACCAACTGCGGAAGGCATACGACCAAGAAGTGCGGAAACCTCAGAACCTGCCTGAGAGAAGCGGAAGATGTTGTCGATGAACAACAGAACATCCTGGCCCTGATCACGGAAGTACTCTGCAGTAGTAAGGCCTGCAAGAGCAACACGCATACGAGCTCCTGGTGGCTCGTTCATCTGACCGTAGACTAGGCAGGTCTTGTTAATAACGCCGGACTCAGTCATCTCGAGGAAGAGGTCGGTACCCTCACGAGTACGCTCTCCAACGCCGGTGAATACGGAAGTACCACCATGCTGCTGAGCCAGGTTGTTAATAAGCTCCTGAATCAGAACGGTCTTACCAACGCCAGCGCCACCAAAGAGGCCAGTCTTTCCGCCTCGAACATAAGGCTCGAGAAGATCGATTGCCTTGATGCCCGTCTCGAAAATCTCTGTCTCAGTAGTGAGCTCTTCGAAGAGAGGTGCTGGGTGGTGAATTGGATAAAACTCAACGTCTTCAGGAATATCTCCACCGTCGACTGGCTGACCCATGACGTTCCAGACGCGGCCCAGCGTAGACTCGCCTACTGGCATCATCATTGGCTTGCCGGTGTCCTTAACGCGAAGGTTACGCTGAAGACCATCGGTTGACGACATAGCGACGGTACGAACAACACCACCGGGAAGCTGAGACTCAACCTCAAGAACGGTGCTGACGTGACCAACAGGCGTGTCATCCTCTACCGTCAGTGCGGTATAGATGCTTGGAACAGGTCCGTCGAACTTAACGTCGACAACTGGTCCAACTACGCGAACGATTACGCCATCGTCAACGTGCTGATTGCGCTTGTTGAGAATAGCTTCCTCAAAGGAAGAAGTCTCTACTTGCATATCTGACATTACATATCCTCCAATGCTGCAGCACCACCGATAATCTCATTGAGCTCAGTGGTAATTGCGCCCTGGCGTTCGCGATTGTACGTACGGCTAAGAGCGCCTAAGACGTTCTCAGCATTATCAGTTGCAGACTGCATTGCACGACGGCGTGCACCATGCTCGGCTGCAGCAGAATCAAGAAGTGCGTGGAAGATGACCGTCTTGATATAAGCGGGCATCAACGAATCAAGTACCTGAGAAGCAGATGGCGAGAATTGATATTCACTCTTGTTATACGTCTTCACCTGTGAGAGGGCTTCTTCGGTACGTGGTTTATTAGGAATCGTGAGTTTATCGCGCGAAATAGGAAGAAGTTGCTCTGTAACCTGCTCTTGGTCAACACGGTTCTTTGCATGCCAGTACTTGATTACGACACGATCAATCTTACCCTTGATATAGCCATCCATGATATAGGAGGCAATACGATCAGCCTGGTCTGCTGTAGGCTCAGAGGAAATGCCTACATAGGACATGGTGGGCTTGATATTTCTATACGTAAAGTACTCAGTTGGCTTGCGTCCGCAAGTAATTATCTCGGACGACACACCCTTAGCCTTAAGACGTGCCATCTCATGCTCAACCTCGCGTTGAGGCAGGATGTTAAATCCGCCTGCAAGGCCACGGTCAGATGCGATGACTAAGAACAGCACGTTCTTCTCGACTTTATGTGTAGCAAGAAGAGGCTGTTTCTTAGGATTAAAGCCAGCGCCTGCTACATTTGCAAGCATAAGGGTAATAGCTTCCTTATATGGCGAAGCAGCCTCGGCCCTATCAAGTGCCTTGCGGACACGCGCTGTCGAAATCATCGACATCGTGCGCGTAATCTGCATGGTGCTCCTGATGGAGCTCATACGCCTCGATATTTCGTGAAGGTTCGCCATTGATAATTACTCCTGCAATGAACCCTGGGTTACTGCGTCAAAAGAGCCTGGTGTGTCTGAATTAGCTTCTGCCTCATCCACAACCTTGTTTGGATGCTCTTCCAAGAACTTAGCCTTGAAGTGCTTAATGTGATCACTCAAGCGCTCTGCCTGCTCATCAGAAATCTTTCCGTTGCGCAGAGAGTTGCGGAGCTGTGGGTGATACTCACTCATGTACTGAGCAAGGCCATCACGGAAGAGAGCAACGTTCTCAAGATCAACGTCATCAATGAAGTTCTCTTTTGCAGCGTAAATTGCGCAAATCTGGTCTACTACGTCCAGAGCTGAATAACGTGGCTGCTTGAGAAGCTCCATCATATGAGCACCGTGGTTGAGCTGGTACTGCGTAGTTGCATCCAAGTCGGATCCGAACTGCGAGAATGCCTGCTTCTCACGATAACTTGCAAGGTCCAGACGAAGTGTACCTGCAACCTGCTTCATTGCCTTGACCTGAGCGTCGCCACCAACGCGGGATACAGAAATACCTACGTCGACTGCTGGGCGCTGGCCCTGGAAGAAGAGATTAGACTGCAGATAAATCTGGCCGTCTGTAATGGAAATGACGTTTGTAGGAATGTATGCAGAAACGTCGCCTTCCTGCGTCTCAATAATTGGAAGTGCGGTAAGAGAACCTGCTCCGTTTTCATCGGAGAGCTTACATGCACGCTCCAGCAAGCGTGAGTGCAGGTAGAAAATATCACCAGGATATGCCTCACGTCCTGGTGGACGATGAAGCGTCAGTGACATCTGACGGTATGCAACTGCCTGCTTAGAGAGGTCATCGTAAACAACAAGAACGTGTCCGCCTGGATGGTCTTTGTCAGCAGGCTTGCCGTCCTTATCGTTATACATAAAGAACTCACCAATAGCAGCGCCTGCCATAGGGGCAATGTACTGCATTGGAGCAGAATCGGCTGCGGTAGCTGCAACAATGACGGTCTTGTCAAGAACACCATGGCGGGAAAGAGACTCGCGGATGTTTGCAACTGTAGACGCCTTCTGACCGATGGCGACATAGATACAAACCATATCGGTGTTCTTCTGGTTTACGATTGCGTCAATTGCGATAGCGGTCTTACCGGTCTTACGGTCACCAATGATCAACTCACGCTGACCACGGCCGACAGGAACCATAGCGTCAATTGCCAGAAGTCCAGTCTGAACTGGCTCGCAAACAGGCTGACGCTGCATGATGCCAGGAGCCTTGAACTCAATAGGGCGACGATGTGTAGCGTGGATAGCGCCAAGTCCATCAATAGGCTGGCCCAGTGGGTTAACAACACGACCAAGCATGTCAAAACCAGCTGGAATATCCATGACGCGGCCGGTTGTACGGCACTCGTCGCCTTCCTTAATCTCAGAAACTTCGCCGAACAAAACAGCGCCGACTGAAGTTTCATCAAGGTTCTGAGCAAGACCGAATACGCTGTGGCCCGTAACGGAGCTAGTGAACTCCAGCAACTCGCCTGCCATAGCGCTGCGTAGACCAGCAACACGAGCAATACCGTCTGCTACCTCAATAACAGCAGATACCTCTTGCTGGGATACAGTTGAATTGACCTTAGAAAGGCGCTCTCTAAGCTGTGCCATGACGGCATCTGAGCTCAGCGTTCCTTCCTGTATAGTGGTCTTATCAGTCATTACAATTCACTTTCAACGTGATCTGAAGAGAGCCTACTCTTAATGTGAGTGAGCTGTGTCTTTACCGATGCATCATAACGATGATCACGTGCCTCAACTACAATGCCGCCCAAAATCTTGGGATTAACACGCTCAATAAGATACACCTGAGTATTGAAGTTCTTCTCGAGCTTCTCGGTGACCTTTGCACGTAACTCATCATCAAGAGGCATTGTAGTAGTTACCGTTACTGTAAGTGTCTTGTCTTCTTCTTCAAGAAGCTCCTGGAACGTAGCGGCAACATCATTGATAAGGTTGACATCCTCACTCGCCTGCATAGCACCAAGAGTCTCAAGAACTTCTGGAGAGAACTTCTTTGCGTGCTGCACCTGTACAAGGTCTGCAGTTGCACGACCCTCTGCGCGGCCAGCCTCCAGGAGTGCCCTGGTATAGCCCTCTACTTTTCTGTCTTGATCGTCTTTATTAGTGCTCATCTGGAGTACCTACTTCCGCAAGGTACTTTTCGGCAAGAGCACGCTGCTGCTCTACTGAAAGCTCGTTGCCAATAATCTTTCCGGCAATATCGACGGCAAGATCAACAACGGAATCAGAAAGCTCAGCCATGGCGTGACGACGCTCAGACTCTACAACGCCCTTACCCTTAGTAATAATCTCGACAGCTTCTGCCTTTGCCTGCTCGATAATACGAGCACGCTCTTCTTCGCCCTCACGCTTAGCAGCAGAAACAATCTCGTCTGCTTGCTGCTTAGCTGCGTCGATACCAGCTGCTGCGATTTCACGATCCTTGTTGGCTTCCTCGCGAGCCTTTGCTGCAGCGTCCAGATCGCCTTGGATCTTCTCTTGACGCTTGTCAAGCATACGTAGAACGGAAGGCCATACAAACTTTGCTACAACAGCAAAGATGATCAGAAACGCAATCAGAGCAGGAACAAACTCAGCGGGCTTTGGAAGAAGAATATCGGCACCACTTGCACCCTCTTCAGCAAGTGCGACTGAGGGAGCCATTGCCACAAGTAGAGCAGCAGTTGCGCCTACTGTGCTGGCTTTTTTAACTCCCTTACAAATCGTATTCATGCATTCCTCCAACGTAGCGTTTTCGCTGTTACAAACAGTAATTTACTTAACCATCAAGGTAACAACGAAGCCAATCAGGGTAAGTGCCTCGATGAATGCGCAGCCAAGAATAAAGACTGTGAAGAGACGACCCTGAACCTCTGGCTGACGAGCCATGTTGTTAGCGGCACTCGTTGCTACGACGCTAATACAAATTGCTGCTCCCATAACGCAAAGAGCATATCCGAAAATACCCACGATTCCTCCTTTTTCGCTCGCCCCTCTCAAGGCGACCAATATACATACCTATCATCAACTGAGCGTGGGCTCAGATGACTTCATCTTTTGTGCCGTTTGGCACCACAGTGTGGCAATGCCACCAACTAAGCGTTTTGCTTAGTGTTCAGACTCTACCAGCTGGATGTAGACAGTAGAGAGTAGGGTAAAAACGTATGCCTGAATGAAGGCAACAATAGTTTCTACTAAATAAATGATAATCAACAGCAAAACCCAGAAAATCGAAAATCCTGCCTGAGCAGCTGTTGATGCAGAGAAGTTCTCAATTGCTGGCATAAAGTACATAGATGCAAGAATTGCAAACGTACCCATGACGATGTGACCTGCATACATGTTGCAGAACAGACGGACAGCCAGAGTAACCAGACGAAGGAATGTTGAGAAGACCTCAATAACCCAGATAACTGCTGCAATAACTGGATTAACGCCCTTTGGTGCAAGGCTCAAGATATAGCCGATAACACCCATCTTCTTTGCGCCTACATACATAAAGTATCCAAGGGAGCAAAGACCAAGAGCAGCAGTTACACCAATAGTACCGGTACCTGGGTGTGCGCCAGGAATAAGACCAATGATGTTATTAATCAAGATGAACATAAACATGGTGATCAAGAAGGGGAAGTGTGTGCGCCACGTTTCTCCAAGAGAAGCCTTGCAGACGTCATCTCTAATGTACTCAATCAGATACTCAACGCCGTTAACAAAGCGTCCCTTAGGGACAATGCTCTCTGCCTGCTTCTTCTTAAACCTGAAGCAGACAATCAGAAAAATCACAGCAGCGATTAAGAAATAGAAAATGTAGTTCGTGAAACCAAAGGTGGTGTTACCAACCAATGCATGTGGCAAAAAACTTTCGAGCAGCTCGGCCATCTCTGCTGGCAACTGCGCAAGAACATCCACTCTGTCTCAACCTCCCCATACAATCTGCAACCATTTCAGATTGCCCGTCACTGCTCAGCATACTTGAAACGCAATGTAAGATGCCAAGAATATGCCACTTGGAGTATATTATCTACCACTCGGCGTGCATATTTGCGACGAACGGCGATACTAGCACTAAATGAATGCATAGTCACGATTACAAAATCAAATAATTGACTTATGCTCAAACTCTCACATTACTGACACATTTCGTGTTAGCTGCCGTTATTGTTTCATTCAACTATAACACTAATAAGCTGCTGTTACGTTGCTATTTTCTTGAGAAACACAGTTATGTCCAGGTAAAAATAGTCGTATCAATATCCCCTGGTATTCGCAAAGTTTTTGATATATGCCAACCGTTATTTCTTCTCGTAAAGTGATGATTTGAAAAAATGATCCAGTACACACGTTATGTGAGCGCTGGATCAAGTACTAACGTACGTATTCGCAACTATATTAAATTGCGAGAAGGGCGATGAGCTCCTTACTTGGTACCGTAAATGCGGTCACCTGCGTCGCCGAGACCTGGAAGGATGTAGGCATTTGGGCTCAGCTGACGATCAACGGTGCAGGTGTAGAGGCGTACCTCTGGGTCAAAGTCCAGAGTTGCCTTGACGCCCTCAGGGCAAGAAACAATAGTCAGGCAACGAATGTCCTTGACACCTGCTTCACGCAGGAACTGAATAGCAGCAGTTAGAGAGCCGCCGGTTGCCAGCATTGGATCAACAACCAGGCAGGTGCGGTTCTCGATGTCTGCAGGGAACTTGCAGTAATACTGGTGAGGAAGATGGGTCTCTGGATCGCGATACATACCAACATGACCGACGCGAGCAGATGGAACCAGCTCAAGAATGCCGTCAACCATACCAAGGCCAGCGCGAAGAATTGGAATAATAGCAACCTTCTTACCAGCAATGCGCTTAGCAGTCATGGTCTCAAGAGGAGTCTCTACCTCGACGTCCTCAAGTGGGAAGTCGCGCATGGCCTCATAGCTCTCAAGAATTGCAAGCTCGTTGACAAGCTCACGGAACTGCTTAGTGGTGGTTGTCTTGTCACGAAGAATGTGAAGCTTGTGCTGAACTAGTGGGTGGTCAACAACCGTAAGTCTGGACTCATCGTAATCTGCCATAATGCTCCCTCCAAGAGCTTGACCTGCGCTTTATTTGAATGTCTGCAACTATATCCTAGACGTACATTCCGTGCAGGTTTGTGTATGTATTGCTTAGACAGCACCGTTTATGTGCTGTTTACTTACTCAGCGTCAACACCCTTAAAGTTAGGGTCATCCTCACGCATGATCTTCTCGACACGTCCAGTGTGGCGGCCACCTGCAAACTCGGTGCTCAGGAAGGTGTCCACAATAGCCTCGTTGACAGCAAGATCGGTGAATCGACCAGAAAGGCCAATGACGTTTGCGTTATTGTGCTCACGAGCAAGCTCTGCAAACTGAACAGTCTGAACAGGAGTAGCGCGAATACCAGGGACTTTATCAGCAGTCATAGCAATGCCAATGCCGGTGCCACAAATCAGAACACCGCGATCTGCCTTGCCTGCTGCGACTGCGCGAGCAACCTTATCTGCAAAATCAGGATAATCAACACGATCGTCGTTTGCAGGACCAAAGTCCAAAACCTCGTGACCAAGCGACTTAATGTGCTCAATGATAGGATCTTTCTGGATAAAGCCAGCGTGATCGGAACCAACTGCAATACGCATACGCATCCTCCTCAGAAAATTCACTCCTATAGAGAGTACCGCATGCAGGCAAAAGCTGCAGCCAAAACACATAAAAGGGATAGGATTTTTTATCTATTTTGCAAATCCCGCAGTGGCGAGAATATCCTCGGTTGTAATAGCGCCTTCGCGCAAAATGCGCGGCTCATCACCTGTGCAGTCGACAATGGTAGACGCAATAGCAAGAGGTGCTGGACCTCCATCAAGCGTCAGATCCGCTTGCTCAACAAGGCCTGCCTCAAGACCACATCCATCAACTGCAGAAGGAGCTCCGTGCGTATTTGCGCTGGTAGTTGCCAGAGGAGATCCAAGCTGCTTAGCAATCTGGCACACGAGCGGCGAGTTGGGCATGCGAAGCGCAATGGTCCTGTTATCTGGTAAGACATATTCATCGGGAACGTTCTCTGATGCGGTAACCACCAGCGTAAGAGCTCCTGGCCAATAGGCTTCTACCAGCTTATTTGCCCAGTCATGTGTGATGTGCGCATACTTCTGCAAGTCAGATTTACTGCCCACAAGCCAGGGAAGCGTCTGCGTTGAAGGACGCTGCTTAATCTCAAAGATGCGCTTATGACCTGGGTTTTGAGGAGTAGCAGCGGCACCAATGCCATAGACAGAATCGGTTGGCATGATAAGCACGCCACCACGACGAGCCACCTCAACTGCTAAAGAAACTACAGATGCATCCGGATTCATCTGATCAACTTTGATGTACTCACCCATAAAACCCTCGACTCATTGTTGTGTGCTGCACGGTGTTGTGTACTGTGCGGCGTTGTGTGCTGCGCGGTGATATGCGTTACACAGATCTTCTCGCCAGGCGTTTGAAGTGCTACTTTGCTAGATGCGCCACAAGAATGCGCGGCCTGTGCGTCAGATCTTCTTTGACCTCAACGGACTCCCACACTCCCTGCTGCTCAGCAAGGTGTGCTGCCTTATCCAGGTGCCCCTCGTAGAGCTCAACACAAAGCATTCCTCCAGGTAGAAGCATACGAGGAGCCGCCTCAAGCAACCTCCTGTAGACGTCCAAACCGTCCTCTCCCCCGTCAAGCGCCAGCTCAGGCTCAAAGCCCTTGACCTCGGCAGGAACTTCCTGCTCAAGCACGCTTGTAGGAATGTAAGGCGGATTAGACACCAATACCGAGAAGGACTGTGCAAGCTCTGTGGGCACACCTTCTACCAAGTCGCACTCAATGAGCTCCACACGCTCCTGGAGGTCCAAGGCGTCTCTGTTGCGAGTTGCCAGTGCAATTGCCTTAGGAGAAAGATCTGTGGCGTAGACGCGTGCCTGTGGACGCTCAGTGGCAATGGAGAGCGCTATGCAGCCCGTTCCAACGCCAACCTCAAGTACGCGTACTTCTCCGTTAGCGTTTGGAGTTGCTGCATCAACGCCTTCGAGCGCAACGTCTACCAGCACTTCTGTCTCTGGTCGTGGAATAAGTACGCCCGGTTCGCACGTAAGTACCAGGTGCCTGAAGGGCATCTCGCCCGTCACGTACTGAAGCGGCTCGCCCTCTGCACGGCGCTTAATTGCCTCGCGCATGCGAGTGCGCTCATCCGCAGAAAGTGGCTTGTCAAAGTTGGTGTAGAGCTGAACGCGAGAAAGACCCGTCACTGCGGACAGGAGCCATTCTGCAGAAAGACGTGGATGCTCGTCACCCTTCTTTTCCAGGTGTTGAGTAGTCCACGTCAAAATTTTTTGGATTGTCCAAACTTCATCTGTCATTAAGTTTGCACCTTAAACAGCCTGAGCGAGTTTCTCGGCACGCTCTGCTGCAGCAAGAGCCTCAATAACGGATGGCAGCGTATCGCCAAGAAGAACGCCGTTGTAGGTACCGTTAAAGCCAACGCGGTGGTCGGTTACGCGGTCCTGTGGCTGGTTATAGGTACGGATCTTCTCGGAACGTGCGCCATGACCAATCTGGGAAAGACGCTCTGCGCCCTGCTCAGCTTGCTGACGTTCAAGCTCCATCTCATAAAGACGGGCACGAAGCATCTGCATACAAACCTCGCGGTTCTGAATCTGAGAGCGCTGGTCCTGAGACTGAACAACGGTATTTGTTGGCAGGTGAGTAATACGAACTGCGGAATAGGTGGTGTTAACGCACTGACCACCAGGGCCGGATGCGCAGTACGTATCAATGCGCAGGTCTTCCTGGTTGATCTGAATATCAATCTCGTCAGCCTCTGGGAGAACTGCAACGGTTGCGGTAGAGGTCTGAATGCGGCCCTGAGACTCAGTCTTAGGAACGCGCTGAACACGGTGAACACCGGATTCATACTTCATAACTGAATAGACCTTATCGCCTGTGACCTTGAACTCAATGGTCTTGAAGCCGCCTGCCTCAGAAGGAGAGCTGGACAGAATCTCTGTCTTCCAACCACGAGCCTCAGCAAAGCGCTCATACATTTTGAAGAGGTCGCCTGCAAAGATTGCTGCCTCGTCGCCGCCAACACCAGCGCGAATCTCGACGATAGTGTCCTTCTCGTCATTTGGATCGCCTGGAATCAGCATGACCTTGATCTCATCCTCAAGCTGAGGGAGCATCTCTTCATTAGCAGCAATATCTTCCTGCAGCATCTCTTTTTCTTCTGGATCAGAAGTAGCGTTGAGAAGCTCTTTTGCAGCCTCGATGTCATCAAGGGCAGTGATGTACTTGTTAGCGTGAGCAACAAGATCTGCCTGATTAGAGTGCTCTTTTGCCACACGAGCATACTCTTTTGGATCAGAGACAACAGCTGGGTCTGCAAGCTTTTGCTCAAGTTCAGCATAGGCCTTGACGATTTTTTCTAGCTTGTCACGCATTCTTGCTCCTAAGATAAGTGCCTCGTGCGCGCTTGGCTCATTGACATGCGGCCAAACTGTTGCAAAGCTGCTTGCGAGGTGAGAATTCAACTAAAGAAGTGTACCACCACTAGGCGGTTTTTAAACCGATACCTCCCTATCTGCACAGGATGAGGGTACACAAGTTACATAATTGTGAGAAAATTACAGCAGGTTCATACGGTAATGAGGCGCTATGACTTCTAAGAACAAAACTTCACAACCAGATAACACGCCTGCTGCAAAGGACACCTCTTCTGATCAGAAGACCCTTGATGCCCAGGCTGCTGAGGCAGTTGACACTGCTGGCGAGAAGACCGACGAGCTTGAAGAGGTCACCGACCCTATTGCTGCCGATATGGCCGCTGCTGATGAAGACTACATCATGGAAATTGTCAGCCCCATCTTCCCTGGTCTAGACGAAGACGGCGAAGAGGACGAGGATGACTCAGCTTCAGATGAAGACTCTTCTGAAAACGATGCAGACAGCACAACTGACCTGGAGAAAATCGTAAACGATGCAGCTCTAACGCAAGATCTTTCTGCGGTAGAAGCTCGCCTCAAAGAGCTTGAAGAGAGCGCCCACGAACACTCAGAGGCCAAAACCGCCGAAGTTCCTTCCAAAAGCGCTACTAGCGCGAGTGATGCAGCGTCCGACGATGATGCAACCTCTATAAAAGATGTTGCTGATACGTTCTCAAGCTATCTTCGCAGTAGGCGTCGTGCGCTTTTTAGGTTTGTACGCCGCTACAGCTTGCTTTCTGGCATTCTTGCACTCTTAAGTCTTGCCCTTTTATCTGCGGTTATCGTCTTCTTTATTCGCGTGAGCAACGTTCCTTCAACAGATACTGTTATCGCTGACGCTCGCACACGAGCCGAAGCCCCAGCTTGGACTCCGGGCGAGTATGACGCTGATGAGTCCTTACTCCTTACGGGCATTGAAGTTGTTTCTCGCACCAGAAGTACCACGGCAATCTCCAGCGATGCTGCTCAGTTTGGCGCCACAGGCTACGCCAACTCTGTCGTACGCCTTACCTACACGGGTAACGCAATTGCTGCCACAAAGATTTCCAAGTTAGGATACGCAAATACCCAGGGTTGGAACGCTATTGGTGACGAAGAGACCCAATCTGTCTCCTACCAGGCAACTTCAGGTGTTTCCACAACAAAAGTCCTTGATGCCATCGGCGATGTACTAGCCAAGCTTGATGAAAAAAATCCAAACGAAGCTATTTCTTATAGCTCGCAGTTCTCTGGTGCAACGTTTACTGTTCTTGATGCAGGCTTTGATCGTGAACAGCAGACTTGCTGGGTAAGAATGTCAGGTGTTTCACCAACCTTCTATGGCTCGCTCACCTGCGATATTACGGCTTCATTTACGTTTGATGCCTCTACGGGCACCTGGTCGCTAGACACAGTCAGTCCCTCGGCAGGACTTAAGTACGACTACAACGGACTGGTGGGAACGTGGAAGGGCACCTTTGTTAGCTGTGAAGCCAGTAGCGGCAGTCCTTGTTACGCTGGCAGAACTAATCCTTTAACGCTGACCGTAACGTCTGCAGGTTTTTCTCGTGATCAGCTCGTGCTTACGGCAACCGCAGGGGGTGTTGTGCACAACCATGGAGCACTCAACACCTCGTATCGTTGGTATCCCGGTGATGCTGAGTTCAAAAACGCTTCTGTCTCTCTTGCAACTTCAGGAACAATCGGAGAACAAATCCAGGTTTCTGGAACGGTCGATGTAACCAATGCAAACCTGGATGCCCATTCTGCTTCTAATGCAGCTCTCACTACACCTCAGAAGCCACAATTGAAGGTCACTTTTGATACTGCCAATAGGAGCGTTGTGGCTCAGCTTGTTTCCACTTACACAGAAAATGGTCAGACAGTTACCTTTACTGATACGTATCAGCTCTCCAAAGAGTAAAAATAATCCCGTCAGGCCGAGTCTTTCCTGACGGGATTTCTATCATCAAATTACGAGAAGTACAAAGGCTTGTTACTGCACCTTATCTTCTTCCTTATCTGTGGCTTCTTCGTCGTTCTTCTCGCCCTTATGCATGCGTCCACGAACAATTCCCACAATTGTAGGGATGATCGAGACCGCAACAATTCCCACAATCAGCAGCTCAAAATGCTCCTGAACTACAGGAATGCCGCCAAAGAAATAGCCGAGAAGTACAAACATCGTGGACCAGGTTAGACCACCCAAGATGTTATAGATACCAAAGTTGCGCCAGTGCATACCGCCCATACCAGCAATAAAAGGAACGAACGTGCGGATAAAGGGGAAGAAGCGACCTAAGAAAATTGCAAGATGACCGTGTTTATTCAGAAACTTCTGAGTCTTCTCAAGATGCTCTGGAGTAAGTGCCTTGACCTTTCCAGAAGCAATAATTTTTTGACCAAAGAAATGACCAATCATAAAGTTCATCTGATCGCCAAGAATTGCAGCAGCCCACGTAATAACAAGCAGTACAACAATATTAAAGCCGCCGTTATGGGCAAAAAATCCTGCTGCAAAAAGCAGAGAATCACCTGGTAAAAATGGGAAAAAGACTACGCCGGTCTCAATAAAAACAATCAGAAAAACAAAGCCGTACGCAGCAAGAGGGCCTGTGGCAATCATTGAAGCAATAAATGCGCGAGGATCTCTAAGCAGCTCAATGATGTAGTTTACAAAACCCATCGAAATCCAATCGTCGTGACAAATGTCGCGGCAAGCATAGTCAACGCCTAAGAAAAGCGCATTGAGTGGGAACGGATGCCCGCGAGTGACCCCTTATGGCTGCTGTCTCCCGACCCTGACCAGGTTCGAGGTGTCACGTCATCCGCACCCGCTCAATGCGCTGTAGATACTCTACCCTATTAGAGAAATCTTTGCACAGATCGTATCGCTTCTATACATTTTTTGATGAATTTTTTTCAATTGCTTTGATGATCTTCTCGACGTTCTTTTTTCCTCTTGAGATACCTACATGCAAAATTCCAGCTATAGGAACAGATATGACGAGAAGAACTATGCCGCCCACGAGCACAGCCGTTGCCATAGAACTTGTAGAGAGACTCCCGTACACGCTGAGATATATAAGCCATGCTCCAATTGCGATGCCAGAATAAGCGGCTCTTCTATAAACGCTTAGTGTTCCAAGGGCTTTTGTCTGCAAACGAGCCTCGACAACCAAAGGGTTATCCTCGTGTGAATGAGAAGCTGCTCCTACATAGTTTTTCTTGCTCATAAAAACTCTCAATCAAAAGTGGCATCGCCGTATGACGATGCCACTTTATTACGTTTGTCTTTTCTGCGCCAGACAGGATTTTGCGCAAAAAATTAGTAAGACAGACCTGGGTTGAAGACGCCAATAACAACGCCAACAAGTGCTACAACAACAAGAATCAGCATAACAACAGTTGGGCTGAGCTTCTTCTTAGTCATCAACCACCAGCAAAGGTATACAAACAGAAGGTTCAATACCTTAGGGAAGATGCCATTAAGTGTTGTCTGAATGTCAACACCAGCAATATTCAGAGAAGTTGTGACGTTAATCCATGTAGCAGCAACAGAGCCAATGACCATAGTGCCAATCATAACAATGGAGCTACGGAGAGCCTCGGACTCAGGACCAACAAGTGCCTCAACAGCAGAAGAGCCCAGGCTATAGCCCTGATCGTAAGCAAACTTCATGCCGAAGTACATAATGAGGTTCCAGACCACAACATAGAACAGTGGGCCAAGAACGGAGCCGCCCTTAGAAAGGCCAAGTGCAATTCCAAGAAGAATTGGAATAAAAGTACCAACGATAATGGAGTCACCAAGACCAGCAAGAGGGCCCATAAGACCAGCGCGAAGACCATTGATGGTCTCGTCGTCGATTGCCTCGCCATTTGCGCGAGCCTCTTCAAGAGAAGCGGTCAAGCCAACAACCATAGAACCAATCTGTGGCTCGGTATTAAAGAAGGTTGTATAGGTAGAAAGTGCCTCAACCTTTTGGTCATCAGTATCGTAAAGCTCGTCAACGATTGGAAGCATGGATGCAAGGTAACCAAATGTCTGCATGTGCTCCTGAGAGAAGCAGGTAAGATTGCCGTAAATCCAGCTCAAGAAAGACTTATTACGTGCTTTCTGAGAAATGGTTTTCTTTTCAGCCATGATTAAATATCCTCCTCTTCTTCATCGTCTGCGCTTACATTGCCTGATGCTGCAGCAGCCAAACGAACATTCTTTGCCTGCTGAAGCTGATAGTTAAGAACAGCAAAGAAGACTGCTACGACTGCAGAGACAATGAGGTTCAGGCCAAGTGCGCCAGCAAGGATAAAGCCAAAGGCAAAAGTTACCCAATCAAGAGGCTTGGTAATAACCTGCTTGCACAAAATTGCAACACCAACGGTAGGAAGAAGGGTACCAACGGTGAAGAGGGTCATCATTGGGATACCGTTCATAGGAAGGTATTCCTTCATGATGCCAACCATGCTCTCGCCAGCCATGCAAATGAAGAATGTTGGAATGAACGAGAAAAGAATGTGAGAAACCCAAGGGAATACAAAGTCAACCATTGGAATGGTCTTCTTAATACGACCCCACTCTTTGCTCTCCATTGCACGCCAGCCAATACCCTGCCATACAAGGTTCATGGTAGCGGTGCCGTAGAACAAGACGGTACCAAGAGTACCAACAGCTGCGCCAATAGCAGCTGCCTGAGATGCAGCCTCAACAGAGCTTGGATCAAGACCATAAGCCTTGATTGCAAGAATTGCTAGAGGAATACCAATGTAGGAAACTGCACGAACGTCAGCGGAAACAGTTCCGCCAGGTGTTACGAGTGCAATGTAGACCAACTGGATTGCTGCACCAACAATAATGCCAGTCTGGACGTCGCCAAGAATGACACCAACGACAAGACCTGCAACAAGTGGACGACCGAGGGTATAGTTACCTACGGTAGTACCAGCCATGCCAGGTAGTGACGCAAGGCATGCAAACAAACCCAAAAGGGCAGCTTGAAACGCATTAATTGCCATAAAAATCGCCTTCCGAATACTACTTTACGTCAAACTTCTCGCGGAATTTAGGCCACTCACCAATTGCCTTTTCTTTAAGAAGAGCAAATTGAACGGTATAACCAGCTTTGGTTATATCCTCAAATGCCTGTCCCTCTTCTTGAGTAAAGGACTGGTTGTTGCCCAGCTTTACCGCACCAGGACGGTCATTACCAGGACCGATAATGACCGTGTTAATTCCTGGCTTAAAACCAAAGTCAACAAGAATTTTCTTCATGTCGACTGGGTTTTTAGTAATAAGAAAATAACGAGAATCGCTGTCTAGAACCTTCTGAGCGCTCTCTTTGAAGTGATCAAATGTCCAAACAAATACTTTCTTGTCAGGTGCTGCTGACTTGTAAGCAGACTTAAGGACAGGATTTGATGCAGCCGCATCATTAACTGCAATGATTCCGTCACAAGGAACCTCAAGGGCCCAACGAGTGACTGTCTGACCATGAATCATGCGGTCATCAACACGAACAAATGAAATCATGTTTTCTCCTAACATATTTCTTACGCAAGCAGCTACGCGTACTTGCAGTAATTACTAAAGGTCTTCCTCGTCATCGTCTTCAAGAGCTAAGACGATCTGATTAACGCCATTTTTTCCTTCGTTCAGGATTGATGACACAAGAGCCTCACCACTTAGGCCATCATCGATAGCCATCAAAGCACCAATTACCATGGGAAGATTGGCACCACTAAAAGCCACGGTATGGGAAAGCAGGCCTTTTTTGGCGAGAAGATCAAGTGCATTAGTAAGTGGAGAACCACCGATAATGTCACCAAGAACAACAACCTCGTCGTCAGCAGTAAGTGGCTCAAGAATTTTTGACAAATTCTCTCTATATTCAGCTGCTCCCACGCCATCTTCCATGCTGTAGCTCAAGATGTTTTCTCTGGGTCCCATCAGCATGTCCATTACGCTATGCAGACCTGGTGCAAACGTTCCATGACTTACGAGCAAAAGGTACTTCATTACTGCTCCATTCCAGACATCACCACTGTGGCTGTACTTCGCCTGTATTAACAGCCGTACTACGCCAATACAAAATTTCCAGCCTGTTATGTAAATTGCTATGCATCAAAACTTACATTCCAAGCCAAGTGTCACTTGCCTAGCCGTTATAACACAAAGGTATACATGCGCTATTGGCATTCGCAAATTTTTAATATTCTTGATGTATTATTTTTTTAAATTTTATTTAAAAAATTCAATTGATTCAGTTTCTTTTAGATGAACAGGCGTTCTAACAGGATAAATAAATATGCAGAAATTTTTTGCATATATGAACATAAAAGTAGCAATATTGCATATATTAGATAAAGAAATGTCCGCTCAGCACTCCTCGAAATACATTTCTAAAAGTAAGAAAGAAGGCCATACAAGATGACCTTCTTAACATGAAATAAAAAAATAATTTTATGTTATGTAACGTGTTATGTTCTGTTTCTGCGATAGAAATCAACAAGAGACTGAGTGGAAGCGTCTTGTTTTGCTAGTTCTTCGTCGTTATGAATTGCAGGGAAAATCTGCTTTGCAAGCTGTTTACCAAGCTCTACGCCCCACTGATCAAAGGAATCAATGCCCCACACAACACCTTCAACAAAGGTAATGTGCTCGTAGAGTGCAATAAGCGTACCAATAGCACGAGGATTAAGCTCTTTACCAAAGATAGAAGTAGTTGGCCTATTTCCTTCAAAGACGCGTGCAGAAACCATCCACTCTGGTGTTCCCTCAGCACGGACCTCATCAGCAGTCTTACCAAAAGCAAGCGCTTTAGTCTGCGCAAAGAAATTGGAGAGGAAGAGTTCATGGACGTCTAGGTCTGCATCTTTGGTGGCAAAGGCAGTATTTACAAACGCAATAAAGTCAGCAGGAATAATCTGGGTTCCCTGATGGATAAGCTGGTAGAACGCATGTTGACCATTAGTTCCAGCCTCTCCCCAGAAGATTTCGCCTGTCTTTGAAGTAACCGCCGTACCATCCCAACGAGTAGACTTACCGTTGGATTCCATGGTGAGCTGCTGGAGATATGCAGGGAATCTATGCAGGTGCTGACTATATGGAAGAACGGCGTGAGATGCTGCGCCAAAGAAATTAACGTACCAAACGTTTAAGAGACCCATGAGAGCAACAACATTTTGCCTCAATGGAGTGTTCTTGAAGTATTCATCAACTGTATTAAAGCCACTGAGGAATTCTGCAAAGCGCTGTGGACCAAAAACGATAGCCAGCACCAGACCAACTGCAGAATCAACCGAATAACGGCCGCCAACCCAGTTCCAGAAACCAAAGGCATTCTTTGGGTCAATGCCAAAGTCTTCTACCAGATCAAGTGCAGTGGAGACAGCAACAAAATGCTTGCGAATAGCCTCTGCATTCTGAGAATCAGAGCCATCAATAACGCCCTGCTCAGCAAGCTTTTCCAAAAGCCATGTGCGAGCACAACGGGCATTGGTAAGAGTCTCAAGCGTAGTAAAGGTCTTGGAAACAATAACGAAGAGTGTTGTTTCTGGATCAAGATCCTCGGTTTTCTCGCCAAGGTCAACAGGGTCAATGTTGGAGACAAAGCGAGCAGTAATACCGGCGTCTGCAAAAGGCTTTAGGGCCTCGTAAACCATAACAGGACCAAGGTCAGAACCACCAATACCAATACTTACAACAGTCTTGATAGGCTTGCCAGAAACACCCTTCCACTCTCCCGAGCGAACTCGGTCACAGAAGGCATACATCTTGTTCAAAGTCTGGTGAACATCGGCGACAACATCTTGTCCGTCAACAATAAGCGTGCCGGCCTCAGTTGCGGGACGACGAAGTGCCGTGTGGAGAACTGCTCGGTCTTCAGTAGTGTTGATATGCATGCCGGCATACATAGCGTCTCTACGCTCTTCAAGCTTGACCTCTTTAGCAAGGTCACACAGAAGATCAAGCGTCTCTTGCGTGGCAAGGTTTTTAGAAAGATCGATATGGAACTGGTCTAGCTCGAACGTAAGATTCTTGGCGCGCTGTGGGTCCTCTGCAAACCATTTCTTCAGCGTAGCCTTAGTATCTTTTAAGCTGGTGTAATGCTCTGTAAGTGCCTGCCAAGCTCTAGTCTGTGTTGCGTCAGTAGGCAAAATGCTTGGTGCTGTAGGTGATGCCATACCAGTCTCCTTCTTTTGACTACCTCAAGGATAATCTGAGCAACGCTCATGAAACGCCACAATGTCGTTTTTCGTAAAAAATACGACAAATCATTACTAATAGGGTTCTCCCAAAGGTGGAACCTGTTTAATTGCAGCCCAGCGCATCTGCTTCTGATGAGGGTCATCAAGCGCACCGGCAAAGTTATCAAGATTAACCACGCGCATTCCACATACATGAACAAGAACACGGGGCGAGAAGGTCTTCTCGGCATCAGTTTTAAGCTGGTCAAGCTCTTCTGCGTATGCTTCACGCACTGATGCAACTGCTGCATCATTTGCCATGAGCACCGCGTCAGGACTAAAAGCACTTATCGCCTGCCTAACGAGCTCTGGATTTATGGGATCGCCTGTTTTTGTTGTGGTAAGTAAGATAGCCCATGCCTCAGGTGCATAGCCTAAATGCTCTAAAGAAGCTTTAAGTGCAGAAAGCTCTTCTTCTCCAAAGTCTTCTTGCCCTTTTACTAACAAAACCGATGCAAAAGCATTGCCTGCCATACACACCCCCTGAGCAGCAAAATCTCCAAACTCGTGCGTTGTTTTTGCCATGTAGGCTTCTTTTCGCATAGATCTTTCGCTTGGCATGCGCACCTCTTTCTTATATGCCAACTATGCACGTAATTCACAATTTGAGCAAGTCTATAAAGTTATGTGTATACACTTTTCTAATTTGGGGATAAGTTTGCTAAGTGCTTGAAATTAAATGGCCTAAAGGCCGTGTGTAACTGGAGGTTCGTTATGGCACAGCAGCTTACTACTGCAGAGTTCGATTCTGTTCTTGCAAACGCAGACAAGCCTGTTCTTGTTGATTTCTGGGCATCTTGGTGCGGTCCTTGCCGTGCTCTTGGTCCAGTTGTTGAGGAAGTTGGCAATGAGATGGCAGACAAGCTTGACGTTTACAAGGTAAACGTTGATGACGAGGCAGATCTTGCAACTCGTTTCCGCATTGTCTCTATCCCAACCCTCATCCTCTTCAAGAACGGTGAGCCTGTTCACACCATGGTTGGCAACCTTCCTAAGGCTGACCTCGTTTCTGAGCTCAACGCTAACCTGTAAGTTCTTGTGTGCCACGCGGCTGCGCTGGCTTATCATTGAACTAAGCGGCGGTACGTCTATCGGCGTGCCGCCTTTTTATTACAAGGAGAACTAATGGCCGATAAAAGCCTTGATGCCCAACAGACAGGACTTTTAAAAGGAGTTCGTAAGCGCCTCTTTCTACAGCGTCTACGTTCTAGCCTTTCTACCATCATTCTGCTTGTCTCTTCAGCAATTTTTATTTTTCTGCTGATTGACGTTTCTGAAGGTGACGTCATCGGCATTGATCACTTTGCCTACAGGCTCTTTGTTGTCCACCTGAGAACTCCCCTTCTCACTGAGATAATGGAAGGGTTCTCTGGACTTGCAAGTCCTGTCACCGTTATTGTCATGCTTATTGTGGTTGCCGCGTTTGCGCCAGGACCAAGTGTTGGCAGGCTCGCCTCTATTAACCTTGGCGGTGTTGTTGTTGTAGACCTTATCTTTAAGGCAATTGTCCAACGTCCACGCCCAGATGGCTTTAGACTGGTTGTTGAAACTGGCTACAGCTTCCCGTCGGGCCACTCGATGTTCTCGATGGCTTTTTATGGCCTACTCATTTGGCTTGTCTGGCATTACGAGAAAGACAAGCTACAGCGTTGGATTTGGTGTGGCCTGTTCTCAGGTGTCATCATTATGATTGGCGTCAGTAGAATTTATCTGGGTGTGCACTACGCTACCGACGTCATTGGTGGTTTCTCGCTTGCCCTTGTATGGCTAGTGCTTTTTACCAAGCTGATGATTCCATCGCTTATTTACAAGAAGAAAGTACCTCAAGCGAAGACAGACTAATAATCTCTGCGCTGACCACCTGGGCCGATTCTTCATCAACAATAATGCGTCCCATAGTTGCGCCCTCGCGACCGCGAGGATACGTAGGACTTCCTGGATTCATTACAAGCGTGTTGGTCCACTCGTCGCGCTGTACAAAAGGCTTATGCGTGTGACCACAGATAGCAATGTTGCATTTAACCAGGTCAAGCCTCTCGCGATAATGGCATACCTGCCACTTTAAACCGGCCGCAAAGAAAATAATCTTTTTCTTTACCATGGGGCCATAGTTGTAGCAAAAGTCATTATTGCCCAGGCAGAGCTTTACCGGAGCAATCTTCTGGAGTGTCTGATAATCAGCGTTTGAAGTGATATCTCCCGCATGCACAATGTAGTTGGCGCCCTGCAGAGCTTCAAGCAACTCAGATGACAAATACCCATGCGTATCTGAAATTACATCAAACCTTACCAGTGCCATACCAAACTCCTACGTGCGCTTTTAAGCCTCTGGCGAGAAACCCTTTGAGCTTCTACAGTCCCAGTGCTCGCTTGAGTGCAACCACACGACGGCGAGAAACCGAAATGTGACGCTCCTCAAATCCCTGAATAGTCAACTGTAGGATACCAGCAGAGATAACCTCAACATCGTCAACATACTCAAGATTCACGATAAAGCTACGATGAATGCGGAAGAATCCGTGCGGAGCAAGGCGCTCTTCAAGTTTTTGCAGAGAAATAGTAGACAAGAAGCGATCGTCTTCTGTGTAGATGCAAGAATAATCGTCTTTTGCCTCAATGAAGCGAATCTGATCAATAGGAACAAGAACTTTGCTGCCGCTCTTAATGACAGGAATACGCTCAATAGTTGCCATAGGAGACTGAGGACGCAGACGCTCTTCAACCTTATCAAGGGCCTGCTCAAGGCGCTCGGTCTCAACGGGCTTCATCAGGTAATCAACGGCATTAACGCCAAAGGCGTCTAGTGCGTACTCGCTATATGCAGTGACAAACACAATCTGAGGAGGGTTCTTCAACTTGTGAAGAGCCTCTGCAAGCTGCATTCCATTTGTCTTAGGCATAGAGATATCCAGGAACAAGACCTCAACGCGAGACTCCATGAGTTTCTCGACAGCATCCCTTGCACTTGTGGCCTCAATAATTTCCTCGAGACGTCCGGTCTCCTCAAGCAAGAACTTGAGTTCAGAACGGGCTGGAGCCTCGTCATCAACAATCATGGCACGCATGTCATTCATCTCCCAACGGCCTAACGCAGCGTTAAGCAAAAACCGATACTACTATGCTGTTGCCTGCAGTGCCGCACCTGCAAGCTTGAGTGTCACGCACGTACCCTGCCCTGGTTTAGACATGATTTCCATGCCAGAGCCAACGGCGTAGAAGCGCTCAACTCGCTCAGCTACGTTCTTAATGGCAATACCCGTGCCCCTATTTCTCCCCGAAGAATCCTGCGGGGTAGGACCTTGACCATTAAGTAAGCGAGAAACAGTCTCTTCATCCATTCCAAGACCATCATCAGCAACAGATATAAGAATATCATCATCATCGCGTGTGACGTGGATGTCAATATGGAGGGCGCCTTCATCTTTCATAGCGTGCCTCACGGCATTCTCGACAATAGGCTGAATCAAAAAAGACGGTACCTGAATATCTTCGCATCCCTCATCGACATGCTCAGACTCTTGAATACGTTCTTCTCCAAAACGAGCCTTCTCAATTGTCAAATACCTGCGCGTTTGTGTCAATTCCTGAGAAAGCGGAATAAGCGCACCTTGAGAGCTCTCAAGCGTACGGCGATAAAACACAGAGAACTCGCGAAGCAGGTCTCGCGCCTTATTGGGGTTTGTACGCGTAAGAGATGCAATGGTGTTGAGCGTGTTGAACAAGAAATGTGGATTAATCTGTGCCTGCAAGGCTTTGACCTCGGCCCGAGCAGTTAACTCTGCCTGGCGATCAAGCTCATACGAGGAAAGCTGCGTGGAGAGAAGCTCGCCCAGTCCCTCAGCAATTGCCAACTGCGTACGATCAATTTCAATGCCACGACGATAGTAGAGCTTGATAGTGCCAACTGTGCGATCCTGAACAATCAACGGAACAATGATGCCAAAGGAACTGCCACCATTGCCAAAGCCGCCACGCCTTTGTAGTACCTGCTGACGACTATCTACCGAGACAAACGTCTCCATGCGGCCACTTTCCAGAACCTCAGTTGCAGGGCCAACCACTTTTGAACCAGGCATATGCGAGGTTGCAATGTCTCCCTCAAAGCCCAGCACGTACTCTGTATCCGTGATGGAAATAGCAGCTGCAGAAGTTTCTGGAAGCAATAGTGTGCAGATAGTTGGCGCTGTTTCTTGCGACAAGCCTCCGCGTAAGGTCTTGAGCGTCTTAGAGGCAACCTCAAGGGTGCGCTCTGTTGCTTGAGACCTGGCGTGCTCATTACCAGGCTGGGTAGTGCCACCAAGAACAATGACCGTGGCAAGTCCTCCGCCTGCAACAAGAGCGGCAAATAGGTTGTCTGCCATGACGCTCCAGGAAAGCAAGCCCAGCAATACACAGGCAAGAATAATCAGGACTATCTTGGTTGATCTATGTATGTACTGAGCAAGTCTTTGCATGGTTGTCTAGTTCTCGACTGATTCTGCAGCAGAATCCTCAGAAGCCAGCTGCTGCGGCAAAGGAGAATGCTTAAGCGCACGAGCCAAAGGAGCTCCTAGTACATAGAGAACAACAGCCTCTCCGAGTCCTGTGGTGATAAAACCAAACAAGAACATAAGAGGATACGATCCATCAAGTTCAATGGTGGTAAATGGAATTGTGTAGAATCCCAATCCCTGAAGCAAAATAGGAAGATATGCAGACACAATAACTGCATTTGCAAGCACTGGTCCCAGGAGTGCAAGTGGTACATTTTTCCTGTTCTTCCAGGTAAACCATGCACCAAGAGCAGTTGCCAAGGAGCCGAAGACTACGTCTAACAATCCCAGGGCGCCTGTGCCAGAAATAACCATATTTGCAAGGTTAGCAATAACGCAACCAAGCGTTAGTCCTGGGATTGCGTCAGCGGTAAAGAGTGCAATAACCACAACCGCCTCAGAGATGCGGAACTGCACAGGACCCCAAGCAAGACCGCCCAAGAAAAGAAGAGCTGCAAGCGTAAGTGCTGCATAAAGGGCAGCAATAATACCAATACGTGCAAGGCGCTGAGCGCGCTGTTTTGTTGCATAAGCTGAAGAAACCTGTGGCAAAACAATCCCCTTGTTAACTCTAAAAATTTAGTTCATGATACGACGAAACGCATATATGAGCAAATGAGCAGCGCAGACATACATTTAGTAATGCAGGTGCATTCCTGGATAGACCATCTCACGAGCATGCTTTTGATATGCGGCAATAGCCTCTTCCTCAAAGGCAAGAGGAGTGTTTTCCTCGCCCGCCATATCCAAAATCCAACGCGTGAGATAAGGATTCAAAGGAAGCAGAGGACCAATCAGCCAGGTGGCAATAGCATTCTTACGACGGAAGCCTTCTAGTTTGCTTTCCTTATTGATGCCAAAACCTACCTTATTTTTAAGGAAGTAGCAGTTAGAGTTATCTCCCTCGGTGAGTGTGAACTGCATCTTAAAGCCAACGACAACAAAAGGCTCTTTGCCATTGCCAGGATCAAACTCACCCACCTGAACATCATGGAAGCGCTGGGGCATATAGCGAGTAGTCGTAAACTTGAAGAGGCCCAGAGCCTCAATTTCAGAGCCGTCAGGATTAACGATTTTCTCGCCAAAAAGCTCTGAAGCGTTGCCCGCAAACAGCATAGGAACGCCCTGATCAGCCAGCTCTGCAAGCCTGTCCTTGTAAGGCATAAGGCGAGAAATAATAAGCTCTTGCTGGGCTTCTGTCATGCCACCCATGATGATTGCTGATGGCGTGTTTTCAACAAAGTAAGGCGTTGCGGCGTGAGAGGTGTACACAAAGTTCTCTTTTGGAAGGCAGGCCTCCAGGTAGAGAGCATTTCCGTTGTCTCCACCCTGGTTACCGTACTCTGGGTAAAGAATCTCAATCTTAGTTGCTGGATTACTCATGGGAGGCCTCCATCTGTTTCAAGCGCTCAATGATACGGTTTCTGCTGATATCAGCAATGCCACCGTTATAGAGGCCGTGTGCATAGAAAACGTGCTGGCAAGCGTTAAGGTCAACCAAGTCAGCGGTCTCTTCAGGAGAGCTTGCCACAAAGGTTTTAGCTGGATCAATACCCGCAAGTCTGAGCCTAAGCTGCAGGTCAAGTGAAGTGTCGCCATAAATAATGACCTGTTTAACGCTTGGATCTTGTAAGAACTCAAAGTCTGTCTGGTAGTACCAGCCAATATACTCTGTCTGGTCTTTTGCTTTTGCCATGTACGCATCAGCAATCATGATGATAATTGCCTTATCACCTGGCTGTTTGCGAAGGATATCGATGGTGACTGAGGTTGCCGTGTCATTCTCACCCTTAGAAGCCATGCTAATAAGACGACGACCGTTGTAGTCAATCTCGTTATACCTGGAGGAAGCAATGTTGACGCGTTGCAAAGATGCAGCGATAGTTGCAGGCGCAAGACCCATCTCACGCGCGGTTACAATGGCCACAAACAGGTTATAGAGGTTGACGATAGAGTAGCTGTTGAGCTTGTACTCATATGTTGGTGCACCCTCGTGGCAGTGCTCCTTGACCACAAACTTGCCAGTCTCTGGCTCTACTGAAATGACCTCATAATCAGGAGTTGGGTTGGTATAGCCGCACTCCTCACAGGTTGCGTGGCCAAGATGCCTAAGGTGTGCATAATCCCACTTGAGCTTGCCACCGCATTTGGGGCAGGCGGTAAGATCTGAAACAATGCCCACTGGCTCTGCGGTGTCTTCTGCCAGCCTTGCGATGGAGTAATACGTACGATGAGTGCACTGAGGAGCAAGTCTGCAGCTAATCATGTCATCTGCGTTCAAAATCAGATGAGTTGAAGCAGGAATGCCCTTATCCATAACGTCAAACACGTAGTCTGGTGTTGCGCTACGAGAAAATGTATCGCGGAACAAATTGGTAACAGACAAAATATCAGGCTGCAGGTAAGGGAAAATGCGAGGTCCAGAGAGCTCGTCAAACTCCATAACTGCAAGCTTAGTCTTTGACGTACCCTTCCACGTGGCGTTCTTTGCAAACGAGCTTGCAAAGCCACTGGAAATATTGCCGCCAACGCGGTTGGTAACGGTCTGGTAGCCATTATCGGCGAGAAGATCGTTGAGCAGGTTGTTGGTGGTTGTCTTGCCGTTTGTGCCGGTAATAAAGACAATCTGCTCTGGCTTAGCAATGTCTCCCAAAAATGCAGGATCAATGCCTTCAGCGATAAAGCCTGGCAGTGTTCCGCCTTCATGGTTAGTCAATTTAAGTGCTGCAAGTGTTGCTTTAGCAGCGAGAAAAGCTACAGGAAATAGTCTGCTCTTTTTTTGTGCCACAGTAACTCCCATCGTGAGCAAAGTCTCTCTAGTTTATCACCTCGCGAGAAGGGCTTGAAGAACACAGGGCTTCTCGCCAAAAATGTCGCATAAAAAAGCCGAGCCAGGATGTCCTGGCTCGGCTGAAGCTACGTGAAAGTAAGTTACCTTACTCCTCAGGCTGCTCCTTCTTCTCTGCAGCGTAAAGCTCGGAGAGGCGGACAAGGTGATCGTAGCGAGCCATTGCGGCTTCCTCGTTCTCCTTGAAGAGCTTCTCTGCGTGCTCTGGGAACTCGCGGGTGAGTCGGCTGTAACGAGCCTCGTTCATCAGGAACTCCTGGTAGCCACCCTTAGGTGCCTTGGAGTCAAGCGTGAACTTCTTACCTGCTGGTGCAGATGGGTTGAAGCGATAGAGGTTCCAGTAGCCAGTCTCGACTGCCTTCTTCATCTCCTCCTGTGCGTGAGCCATGCCGCCCTTGATGGAGTGCATCTCACATGGGGAGTAACCGATGATGAGGGATGGTCCTGGATAAGCCTCTGCCTCAGCAATTGCCTTGAGAGTCTGCTGGAGGTTTGCGCCCATGGAAACCTGAGCAACATAGACGTAACCATAGGTCATTGCAATCTCAGCAAGGTTCTTCTGCTTGATGTCCTTACCAGCTGCTGCGAACTGTGCAACCTGGCCAAGACGGGAAGCCTTAGAAGACTGACCACCAGTGTTGGAGTAAACCTCAGTATCGAAGACAAAGACGTTGATATCCTCGCCAGAAGCAAGAACGTGGTCAAGGCCACCGAAGCCGATGTCGTATGCCCAACCGTCGCCACCGAAGATCCAGAAGGACTTCTTGGTGAGGAAGCTCTTGTTAGCAAGGATTTCCTTAGCTGCTGGAAGATCAGACTTAGCAAGCTCAACTACGAAAGTCTTAGAAGCTTCCTTGGAGAGAGCTGCGTCGTTAACGGACTCAATCCATGCCTTAGCAGCATCCTTGAGGTCCTGAGATGCACCGTCCTCATCGACAAGCTGCTGAGCAAGCTCCAGGAGACGCTTCTGCTGTGCCTGGTGACCAAGCATCAGACCCATACCATGCTCTGCATTGTCCTCAAAGAGGGAGTTGTTCCATGCTGGGCCGTGACCATTTGCATCGGTAGTAAATGGTGAGCAGGAAGCTGGGTTACCCCAAATTGAGGAGCAACCAGTTGCGTTGGAGATAAACATACGATCGCCAAAGAGCTGAGTGACCAGGCGGCCGTAGCTGGTCTCAGCGCAGCCTGCGCAGGAACCGGAGAACTCAAGAAGAGGCTTCTTGAACTGAGATGCCTTGACGTTGTTAGCGACAAGCTCGGTCTTCTCGGAGACGTGATTGACTGCGTAGTCAAAGATCTCCTGCTTGGACTCCTGCTCCTCGATTGGCTTCATGGTCAGAGCATCTGCAGGGCAGATGTAGACGCAGTTGGAGCAACCGGTGCAGTCGAGCTGAGAAACTGCAATCTCAAACTTGTAGCCCTTAGCCTTAGGACCAACGGCATCCTTGAACTGAGACTGTGCTGGTGCAGCAGCAACCTCTTCGTCGGTGAGGACGAATGGACGAATGACTGCGTGTGGGCAGACATAAGCGCACTGGTTACACTGGATGCACTTCTCGACGTTCCACTCAGGAACAACAACAGCAATGCCGCGCTTCTCGTAAGCAGCAGCACCAAGCTCAAACTGTCCATCAACGTGGTTCTTAAATGCAGAAACAGGAAGTGCGTCACCCTCCATACGAGAGACTGGAGTCATGATGTCGCGGACCTGCTTGAGCAGAGCCTCACGGCCCTCAAGAGTGATTGTGCTTGGAGCATCCTCTGCGGTAGCCCAATCAGCAGGAATCTCAATCTTAGTAAATGCAGTAGCGCCAGCGTCGATTGCCTTGTGGTTCATATCGACAATGTTCTGGCCCTTCTTCAGGTAAGAGTGAGTTGCAGCATCCTTCATGTACTGAAGTGCGTCTGCCTCTGGGAGAACCTTTGCAAGAGCAAAGAATGCGGACTGAAGAATGGTGTTGGTGCGCTTGCCCATACCAATTTCCTTGGCAAGGTCAATTGCATTGATCAGATAAACGTTGATGTTGTTCTTAGCAATGTAGCGCTTTGCCTCTGCTGGCAGGTGGTGTGCAAACTCCTCTGCATCCCACTGGCAGTTAACCAGGAAGGTACCGCCAGGCTTAACGTCGCGGACCATCTTGTAGCCCTTGATGATGTATGCAGGAACGTGGCATGCAACAAAGTCTGCCTTGGTGACATAGTAAGGAGAACGGATCTTGTGATCACCGAAGCGCAGGTGGCTGATGGTGATACCGCCGGTCTTCTTGGAGTCATACTGGAAGTATGCCTGAACATATTTATCGGTGTGGTCACCAATAATCTTAATGGAGTTCTTGTTAGCACCAACGGTACCGTCGCCGCCAATACCCCAGAACTTGCACTCAATGGTGCCCTCAGCTGCAGTGTTAGGAGCCTCAGGATCCTCTGGGAGAGACAGATTAGTAACGTCATCGACAATACCAACGGTGAACTCACGCTGAGGAGCATCCTTCTTGAGCTCCTCAAAGATTGCGAATGCAGATGATGGTGGGGTGTCCTTAGAACCAAGGCCGTAACGACCACCAACAACCTTAATGCCTGTACGACCAGCCTCATAGAGGGAAGAAACAACGTCTTCGTAGAGAGGCTCACCAACGGAACCTGGCTCCTTGGTGCGGTCGAGAACAGCAATCTTCTTGACGGACTCAGGAAGAACGTCAACAAAGTGCTTTACAGAGAATGGACGATAGAGGCGGACCTTAACCAGACCGACCTTCTCGCCATGAGCGTTCAGATAATCGATAACCTCTTCGAGGGTATCGCAGAAGGAACCCATGCAGATAACAACGCGGTCAGCGTCTTCTGCGCCGTAGTAATTGAACAGACCGTAGTCGGTACCAAGCTTAGCGTTAATCTGGTTCATGTAGTCTTCAACAACTGCAGGCAGCTGGTTGTAAACCTCGTTGCATGCCTCGCGGTGCTGGAAGAAGATATCGCCGTTCTCGTGGGAACCACGGCTTGATGGATGCTCTGGGTTCAGTGCGTGATCGCGGAATGCCTGGACAGCGTCCATATCACACATCTCAGCCAGGTCAGCATAATCCCAAACAGCAACCTTCTGAATCTCGTGAGAAGTACGGAAGCCGTCAAAGAAGTTAACAAATGGAACCTTGCCCTTGATTGCTGCAAGGTGAGCAACAGGAGCCAGATCCATAACCTCCTGGACGTTGCCTTCTGCGAGAAGTGCAAAGCCAGTCTGGCGAGCGGACATAACGTCAGAGTGATCGCCAAAGATATTCAGTGCATGGGTTGCAACGGTACGTGCGCTGACGTGGAAAACACCAGGGAGCTGCTCGCCGGCAATCTTGTACATGTTTGGAAGCATGAGCAAGAGGCCCTGAGAAGCGGTGTAAGTAGTGGTCAGAGCACCTGAACCAAGAGAACCGTGAACAGCACCAGCTGCGCCAGCCTCGGACTGCATCTCGACAACCCTAACGGTTGTACCAAAGATGTTCTTTACACCCTGGGCGGACCACTGGTCAACATAGTCTGCCATTGGACTTGATGGGGTAATTGGGTAAATACCAGCTACCTCGGTAAACGCATACGACACGTAAGCCGCGGCGTTGTTACCGTCCATGGACTTAAACTTTCTTGCCATTTCCTCTCCTTGCCTAATCTGTGATTTCTCACAGTATGCGTCTGTGCGATCCAAAATAAAGCTGTAGACCCTGGGTGACTATGGAAACATGTTTCATAGTTCGGCCGGCAGCGGTCGCATAATGCTTTTATTATTGCGCAAAAAAACAATGAAACAAATCAGAAATACAAGCTGACAAATACCTATTTTCAGGTAGGAATTTCTACCTGCGGAATTACAAAATAAACATAACACTAAAGTGCAAGTTTTTTGTAAATCGACAAAATATTCAAGTACACAAGCAGCCATCTGTCTGAAAAACAGACAGATTTTTACGTAGGCGCTCAACGTGCGACAACTTTATCGTGCGTTGCGTACCCTTTGCTGGACGAGCCTTAAATATCGTACTTATCTGATTACTTAGCAGCTTTGATTTCACAAAGTTTCTTGTAACCAAATAAGAAACGCTCTCCTATCTCGCCTTGAGCGTCAGAAGCACATACGATTCCATGTTCATCTGAAGTAAGGAAAGCTTCATCAAATTCGGCGGTTCCATCAAATACCTGGGCAATAACGTCAGGATTAAACTCTGTTGGCTCATGAAGAGTCTGTGCCAGGTCTAACACTAAACTTGTGACTCCCGATCGAACGCTTTCTTCCGAGACACCCGCAATAAGCTTTCCGTCTTTTACCAGCCAAAGCACCTCTGGTGCACAATGAGTTTGCTGCTCTTCTCGCTGTGAAATTCTTGCACGTCCCGCAAGAGACAGAACAGAATGCTCTTCCAAAGACTGGTAAGGTCCGACAGTCATAGCGGCCTGTCCATTGCTCTCAAGCAAAATCATAAGAACGCCATCTGGAAACTCTTGTGACCCTTCTTTAAGCGTTCCCTCAATATGCTGCTTAGCCCAAGCAATCAAGTGCGGAGAAACCTCTTTTTGCGCAACAACTCGCTTGCTCAGCGCACGTAAGTGCCTGTTATCAAGAGGGAGGACACCTCCAGATAATCTCCAACGACAAACAAGTTCTAGATTATCAAGCTCAAACTTCTGAGCTGCTTCTAACTCTTCCTGGTCCACAGTGTCCTCCCCCAACTTTTTTTAAAATGAACTGCTAATCCCGAATTAGCAGATTAGTGCCTAAAGTGACGCTTGCCTGTAAACACCATTGCAATGCCGTATTCATCACAAGCAGCAATAGACTCATCATCTCTGACTGATCCGCCTGGCTGAATAATGGCTGTTACGCCATGGGCCGCCAAGGTGTCAACGTTATCTCGGAATGGGAAGAAAGCATCAGATGCTGCCACAAGATTCTTTGAATCAATTCCCATGCGCTCACAAGCTGCCTCTGCACGCTCACACGCGAGAAGAGCAGCGTCAACACGGTTTGGCTGACCTGGTCCCATGCCAATTCCAGCCTGATCTTTTGCAACCAAAATTGCATTTGACTTAACGGTCTTGCAAACTTTCCAAGCAAATACCAAATCATTCAGCTCTTCTGGAGTTGGCTGGCGCTTAGTAACAACCTCAAAGCTATCTGCAGCCTCGTCTGCGTGGTCAAGGTCTTGTACTAAAAGACCTCCGTCAACAGTTCTCATCTCAAGCTCGCGGCTTCTATCGATTCCGCCCGTAGCCAATACGCGAAGATTTGTTCTCTTTGACAGGCGTTCAAGAGCCTCTTCTGTAAAGCTTGGTGCAATAAGAACCTCAACAAACTGCTTATTGATGTCTGCAAAGTGCTCAACAAACTCCAGAGGAACCTCTCTATTAACTGCAATAATTCCACCAAACGCAGAGACTGGATCGCAAGCAAATGCTCGATCGTATGCCTCAACAACATTTTCTGCCGTAGCGGATCCACAAGGATTCTGGTGCTTCAAAATGATGACTGATGGGTCATCAAACTCACGAACAGCAGCCCAGGCTGCATCAGTATCAAGCAAATTGTTGTAAGACAAGGGCTTACCCTGAAGTTGCTGAGCGTTTGCCAGAGAGTGTGCGGGAGCTCCAGGCATCTTATAAAACGCTGCGGACTGCTGAGGATTTTCTCCGTAACGAAGATCTTGTTCTTTTGTTGCCTTTACCAGCAAAGTCTCTGGGAATTTACTTTGCTCTGATTCAACAACACCAGAAAGGTATGCGGCAATAGCACCATCGTATGCAGCCGTTGTCTTAAATACCTTCAAAGCCAGCTGCTGGCGAGAAGCCCTTGTTGTTGCACCGTCATGGACACGCATCTCATCAAGAACACGACCATAATCTGCCGGATCAACAACAACCGTAACAAAATCATTATTCTTTGCAGCAGAGCGGAGCATTGAAGGCCCACCGATATCGATATGCTCAATTGCATTTTTAAGAGTTACTGATGGATCAGCTACAGTCTTCTCAAACTCATAGAGATTAACGCAGACCAGGTCAATCATGCCAATACCATTATTCTCTGCGTCTGCAACATGACCGGGATTATCTCTACGGCACAAAAGACCACCATGAACACGAGGATGCAGCGTCTTAACGCGGCCGTCCATCATCTCTGGAAATCCGGTATAAGACTCAATAGGAACTACAGGCACACCAGCCTCTTCGAGGATTTTTGCGGTTCCGCCTGTTGAAATTACCTCAACGCCAAACTCTTTAGTAAGCGTTTGTGCAAATTCAACAATACCTGTTTTGTCTGTTACCGAAATTAGCGCACGTTTGATAGGGGCTTCAGCCATTGCCGCTCCTTTGTGTTCGACACTTGCTATCAGAAACACTTACAGCCTATCAGCTGCGAAACACTACGTACTAGATGTAAACAAACTTGAAACTATTCTATAATCTTCCGCTGTAAAACACCTGAAAGGAACTATTTCATATGTCTGCCGATACTCCAATCATAGTCCCCTTCGAAGATACTGACTTATCAGAACTTATATCAATCGTTGAACGTGTCTGGTACTTGGATGGCGATGAATCAAAAGATGAAAGTCGCTCACTTGCAACTATTGATATCGCCTATTTTCTTGGCGTTTCTACTCATCGCTTTGTAGCAAAGCAAGATGGTCAAATACTTGGTCTTATTTTCTGCTCAAACGGAGAAACTCCAGCAGATTTTGAAAAATGGCAGAAGTTAGAAAACGAAACAACAGCAAAAGCTAAGAAACTATTGAGTGAAGCTCGCTTTAAGGACTACGAGATCTTTGGTGATGTCGAATCTCATCTTGTTCATGATTATTGGAACACAAACACTAACGATGCCAAATGGGAAATTACTCTGTTCTGCGTTAACCCCGCTATAAAGAGCCAAGGTATTGGAGGCATGCTCTTCTCCTACGTTCTGGACTTTATGAAAGAGCAAGGAGCTAAGCATTACTTCCTTGCAACAGATGATGACTGCGACATTAGCTTCTATCAACACAAGGGTCTTGTCTGTAAAGATGAAGCTCCGGTTAAAGCGAACGGACAAGACTTTGGATTTGCCTATATCTATGCAGGAGATCTCTAAGAATGAGTTCTTGCGTTGGAAGATTTGCGCCCACACCTTCTGGAAGGATGCACCTAGGCAACGTTTTCTCAGCGCTTATGGCTTGGGCCAGCGTTCGCTCCCAAAATGGCAGCTTTATTCTTCGCATCGAAGACCTGGATATTCGTGCTCATAATCCTCAATACACCTCCCTCCTCCTTGATGATTTACAGTGGTTGGGACTAACTTGGGACAAAGGTCCGTATTACCAAAGCAAGCGTGCGGAGCTCTATCAGGACGCTCTATTGAAATTGAAACAACAGAAACTTTTGTATCCTTGCTTTTGTTCCCGAGCAGACTTACACGCTGCACAAGCCCCTCATGCCAGCGATGGTGCATATGTCTATGCGGGAACCTGCCGCGACCTGAGCAAATCCGAGCGTGAAGAGCTTTCTAAACATAAAATCCCAGCAACTCGCATACGAGTTCCTAATAAGACCTACGCGTTTGAAGACAAGGTCTATGGTCAAACATCACAAAACCTTGCTGAATCATGTGGAGACTTTATTGTCCAGCGTGCGGACGAAGTCTTTGCATATCAGCTTGCTGTAGTAGTTGACGATGCTGACATGGGCATAACTGAAGTAGTTAGAGGATCAGACCTTCTCTCGTCTACTCCTCGACAGCTTTATTTACAAGACGTGCTTGGTCTTTCTCATCCCATCTATGCTCACCTCCCGCTACTTGTTGCGCCAGATGGCAGGAGACTTTCTAAACGCAATCACGATCTAGACCTTGGTGTTCTGAGAGACCAAGGAAAAACACCAGAAGAAATTCTTGGCTTTCTAGCGTATTGCATAGGTCTTGCAGAAAAAGAAGAGCCTCTTTCTGCAGTACAAGTTGCCAATCGCTTTTCATGGGATGTACTTCGCGCTCACCGAAAAAACGTGGTTGTTGAGCATTTTTCACATGTTTTGTAAAATGTCTTATTGTGAGTGACGCCAGTTCGGGGTATCATTCTCAAGCACCCATTTTGGAGAGCTGACCGAGAGGCCGAAGGTGCTCGCCTGCTAAGCGAGTATGGGCCCCAAGCCCATCTGGGGTTCGAATCCCCAGCTCTCCGCCAGAATTTTCTGCTCGTTGCATCTCTGCAACGAGCTTTTTTCTTACCAAGAAGAACTTTTTCTAAGATTAGTCTTGCATTTTCAACTGGAAAATGGCATTCTATCTACTTGCACGCGGCGTTACCTCAGCTGGATAGAGGACCTGACTACGAATCAGGGCGTCATAGGTTCGAATCCTATACGCCGCACCACTTGAACTTAGGAGCTCCTTCGGGAGCTCTTTTTTATTATCTACCTGGTCTTAAAGCTACTTCACCGGAAGAATTTGCATACAAATACTGATAAGAAATTCCGGCTTCATCAAGCTCATCCATAACCTCAGCCATGCATGTTTCCGCCATGATGACCTCCAGATACTCTTGTGGACTTAAATCTTTTAAACCCACTCTACCTTGGTCTGAAATCCACTTTCTTAAAGTTGCAAGTTGCTCTGATGCAATATGGATCTCTGAATAAAACTCCTTGTGGCCGAATCCAATTTTTGCCGCACTACCCTGAACGAACTGCCTTAATACAATTTCTTTCTGTACCTCTACCAGACCTTTCATAGCCACCTCTTTCTTCCTTTACTGATCTCAGTATAGCAAATTTATAGAACATATGTTCTATAAATCAGTAAAAGAAATGGTCTTCACAATTCACTAGAAGACCATTTCAGAGATTGAATCAATTTTGATTAAAAAGAGAAACTATTCTGGTCGAATAACCTCGATGCCACCCATATAAGGACGGAGCGCCTCGGGTACGGTAACGGAGCCATCTGCGTTCTGATAATTCTCCATAATTGCAGCCATGGTACGGCCAACTGCCAGACCGGAGCCGTTAAGCGTGTGAACTAGACGGGTGCCCTTGAACTCTGCTGGATCCTTATAGCGGATATTTGCACGACGAGCCTGGAAATCCCAGCAGTTAGAGCAAGAAGAAATCTCCTTGTATGCGTTATAGCTTGGGAGCCAAACTTCGATGTCATAGCACTTGCATGCAGAGAAGCCAATGTCACCAGTGCAGAGAGTAACCACGTGATAAGGAAGACCCAGAAGCTGGAGGATCTTCTCGGCTTCCTGAACCATGGACTCAAGCTGATTCATGGAGTCTTCAGGCTTTGCAAACTTGACCATCTCTACCTTGTCAAACTGGTGAACACGGATGATGCCACGGGTGTCTCGACCAGCTGAACCTGCCTCCTCGCGGAAGCATGGGGTGAATGCGGTATAGAGCAGAGGGAGCTGAGATGCGTCCAGAATCTCGTCACGATGGATGTTTGTGAGCTGGACCTCAGCAGTTGGAATGAGGTAGAGGTCAGGCTGTACGTGATAGAGATCCTCTTCAAACTTAGGGAGCTGACCAGTGCCAAACAGAGAGTCCTGATTTGTGATAACTGGTGGCCACCACTCTTTGAAGCCTGCCTGGTTATGTGTATCAATCATGAAGTTGATAAGTGCACGCTCCATGCGAGCGCCCATGCCGCCAAGAAGATAGAAGCGAGTTCCTGCAAGCTTTACGCCACGGTCAAAATCAATCATGCCCAGCTCGGGTCCAAGATCCCAGTGCGCCTTTGGCTCAAAATCAAACTGAGTTGGCTCTCCCCACTTGCGAACCTCAGGGTTATCGGAGTCATCCTTGCCATAAGGAACGGATGCGTCAGGAATGTTTGGAATAGCTGCAACAAGGGCAGTGAGCTCTTCCTCAACCTCTCCGCGGCGCTGATCAAGCTCTGCGATGCGATCTTTGTTAGCTGCTACCTGCTCTTTAGCTGCCTCAGCCTCTTCCTTCTTGCCCTCACGCATAAGAAGGCCAATCTGCTTAGAAACAGCGTTACGCTCTGCCTGAAGAGACTCAACCTCGGCAATTACGCTTCTGCGCTCCTCGTCAAGCTCAAAGAATTTCTCGCGATCCCAATGGGCGTTTTGCCTGGACTCGCAAGACTTATCTACGAGGTCAGGATTCTCGCGCACAAATTTGATATCAAGCATGCAGCTTCTCCTTGAATCAACACTTTTTAGCAGTGCATTTTTTCTTATAGCTTACCAAGTATATACTTGTATTCAGATTCTTAACCCTTCACATGTTCTGGAGCTAGATTATGGACGCAATTAACTCATTTGTCGGCTGGCTTTTTGGCGATAAGACCGGTGTGTTGTTCCTCGTACTTGGTGGAATTCTGCTCTTTTTGGTCATTTCCTTTGTGCTGGAGCGCAAAACTAAAAAGATGTATTTCAACCATAAAAAGACTGAAGACGACTGGGATCTCTTTGGCGACGACCAAGAGGGTTGGTCTGATTTTGAATCAGATAACAAATAGGTAACAAAAAAGCCCCGTGAAGGGGCTTTTTTAAATGTAAATGGTGCGGGCGAAGGGACTTGAACCCCCATGAACTTGCGTTCATACGGACCTGAACCGTACGCGTCTGCCAATTCCGCCACACCCGCGTGCTAGGGAATAATACTACAACATTTTGTTTTCTTCTAATGGAAAAACAATAGATATATAAGAAAATTCTTTTCAGCGGTAGAATATAGACAGTCACGGCCGACAAACACATTTTAAACACAGGAGGTTGCCGTGAGTGACTCGCGGTCACAGACCACGCAGACTGCATATCTACATTCACCTTCTGCTCAGCATGCATCACCTGCGGCTGAGCCAGAAATTTTGCTGGACCGATATCGCGTTCTTGCTCGCAGGGGTAACGGAGGCTTTGGCACCGTTTGTACCTGCTGGGATACTCGTTTGCAGAGACGCGTAGCCATTAAGCGTATGCCACTGTTGGGAGCTTCCGAAACTACCGGAGTGTTTGCTTCAACTGTTGACGAGGCTCTTTCTGAGGCAAGAACTGCCTGCTTATTGGCTCATCCCAACATTGTGACTGTTCATGACTTTGAGATTGAAGGCGATTACGCTTACCTGGTCATGGAGTTTGTTGATGGGCTTAATTTATCGGAGCTCTTGGCTCGTGTTGAAGGCGGTTACCTCACCTATGCCGAAGCTGCTCACATGGTGTCTTCACTTGCAAAAGCGCTTCAATATGCCCATGAAAACGGCGTACTCCATCTGGATATCAAGCCAACAAATATCATGATTGACCGCCAGGGTACGGTAAAACTTGCCGACTTTGGTATGGCAACACTTGCTTCAGCTGCTGGTTATGGCGGCGCTCGCGGAGGTACGGTAGGCTACATGCCTCCTGAACAGGTTGAAGGCATGCTTGTTGATGAGCGCGCTGATATTTTCTCGCTTGCTGTTGTTTTGAGGCAGGCGCTAACGGGCGTCAATGTATTTGCGGGCAGAACGGCTAAAGAGTCTCTTGATCACATCTACAAGGGTCCAAAAATTCCTCTACTCAAACAAGATCCCGAGGTTCCCTTTGCTGTAGATACCGCCTTGACTCAGGCGCTTTCCCCTGAGCCGTCGATGAGACAAGGAAGCGTCTTGGAGTTTGCGCAAGAAATTGTGACTCCTCTTGGCAGCGAAAAGCAGGGCGAGAAAAGCCTCAAATCCCTGGTGGAACAGTCAGAAGAAGAGGAAACCGAGACCTGGGACGTCAAGCATCTTCCGCTCTCAATCCGCTTCCCCTGGCTGCCCTCGGCTGCCGTGCGTGGCGTATCAGCCCTGGTCGCCGGTATTCTTCTCGCCCAGTTGTTCCAGCTTATTGCTCCAGAATCGCTCACGTTTATTGTGGTGGGCTCTCTTGTAGGAGCTGCGGCAGCTGCTCTTTGGACTCCGTTGGGCTCTGCGCTTGTCATTGCATGCGCGGTATATGCTCTGGCAAGCATTAGCCCTACCAGCACTTCATTCCCGTTTGCAACGCTTGTAACCTTGGTAAGCGTTATCTGGTGGGCGTTTGCGGGAAGGGTCTCAAAATTCAGCAGCATCAACTGCTTATTAGGAGCTTTATTACCTACTCCTGTTTCAGCACCAGCACTTGTCTCCGCTACTATGCGTCCACTACCTGCAGTTTTAACAGGAGCCTTTAGCTATCTTTTTGGAACTTTATTTGCTAGAGGCATATCTTTAGGCTTTGCGGCAACTCCTCTTGCGTATGACTACACCTCACTGGCCTCAGGGCTTCCTTTTTGGATTCGCTTTGGGGCATGCGCCCTATCTGCTCTTTTAGGCTCGCTTATAAGCCAGAAAAGACGCCGTGGGTGGATGGTTTTTGGACAAATTATTTGTGCCGCATTGCTTTCAAGTGGCTTTATATGGGCAGCTTGGATGGAGAATCCCAATTTTTGGGTAGTTGAAAGTATAGTTTCGGTACTAATTACGGTATTCTTATGTGTACTTGTATGTATTGCAATTGTCCTGATAGGTCCACTTGACGCGGATCAGGAAGGCGAGGAATTAGATGAGCTTTCTTAGTGACTTTGAAAACCGTATTGGTTCGGTCTTTGGTGCCGCACCTCAGGGATACGCAGAGCCTTTCTCTTTTAAGAAGCTTGCCAAACGCGCAGCTAAAGAGATGGAACGTGAGACGTATGAGATTGATGGCGTAGACACTGCGCCTGCCCTGTATACCGTTTTAGTTGCTCCTCAAGACGATTCACTGATGCGTCCTCTTTATGCTGATCTAACTGCAGAGGTTTCTGACTTCGTGGCTGCTCAGGCTCAGCAAAAAGATTATGTATTTGTTGGTCAGCCGCTTGTTCGTTTTATGGTTGACCCTTCTCTGAAGCCTGGAAAATTTGCTGTCTTTGCAGAAAACGTTGACGGCAATACGCTTGACCAGCTACGCAATGAAGAGCGTGCTTTCTTGGGTGGAAACTCCAGTGTTGGAGGAGCTGCAGCTCAAATGCCTCAGCAGCACAATTCCCACGCTGCTGTTCAGCCAGAACCACAGCCAGAGCCAGATCCTCTGTCTGTAGTTCGCCCCGTTTCTGCAGATAATGCAACGCCAGAGGTTTTGGGAGATCTTGCTGGTACAGACGCCGGTCTTGCAGTAATGCCACCAGACTTTGTTGAGGCTCAAGGCGCAATTCCTGTTGTTTCCGCAGCTGAGTCCACTCCTATGCCTGTTCTTCCTAGCTCAAACGGGCTTCCAGACCTGCCTGTAAACGGAGCAATCCCAACAGCAGCTCCTGTTCCTATGACTCAGCGTCGTATCACGCCTTCCCTTGATGCCCAATTAAACGGCGCGGGTGGTCGTTCTTCTCGCAATCTGCAAGGCACGCCACGCGCAAACATGGACGCTACCTGCATTTTAATTGATCGCCAGAGCGGTCGTTCGTATCGCGTTGAGGCTCCTCGTGCCATTATTGGTCGCGAGCGCTCTCAGGCAGACGTTGTTTTGCGCGATCCTAACGTTTCAAGACGTCACGCCGAGATGACCTATGATGGTCACGATTGGCATATTGCTGATTTGCACTCCACTAACGGAACGCTTGTCAACGATATCGACGTAGATGAGGTAATTCTGCGCGACGGAGACCTCATTACCATTGGTCTTATGGACCTTCAGTTCCGGGAGAACTAATGATTGATCTAATTCTCTTTGCAGGACGCGTTCTGCTTGTTGTCCTGCTGTACATCTTCCTGTTCTCAGTCATGCGCACGGGCATTGGTCTTGTCCGCGGTCAGCGCAAAGACGGAGCTATTTGGTCCGTTGATGTCGAGAAGGGCGTCAAGTCCTTACGTGGTCTGCACGTAGATATCTTGGGACCCGTTGTTATTGGACGTTCTCCTTCGTCTGACATTGTGATTGACGAACCTTACGTTTCCGCTTCACACGCCCGCTTTACCATCCAGGGACCCGCTCTGGTGCTTGAAGACCTTGGTTCCACAAACGGAACTATGGTTAATGGTCACATCATCGAACAGCCTGTTACGCTTCGCGACACAGACGAAGTCCAGGTCGGCGATGTGATTATGCGTGTTGGACGTCGATAAGAGGCTCATGGTTTCTTCTGATACAACACATATTTCTGATACACCTGCACAAGAGCCCGTCAGCGCTCCTGGTCGTTGCGAGCTGCCACTTGATGGTCGAGGCGACGCAGAAGCAGTTTCAGGTTCTAACACCTTTATTTCTTGGGGCGCCCGCTCTGACGTGGGATTAGTTCGCGAGCACAACGAAGACTCGTTCCTTTTGCGCACTCCCCTTTTTGCCATCTGTGATGGTATGGGAGGTCACGCCGCCGGTGAGGTAGCAAGCTCCATTGCTGTTAAGGTTATTGCCGAACAGGCACCAAGTACCGCTGACGATGTCCGTCTTGGCGCTGCAATTGAGGCCGCTAACCAGGAAGTTATTGATGCTCCTGCAAAGGGTATTGGCAAACCTGGCATGGGCTCCACTGCCTCTGCCGTCCTCATTGAGGGCAATCAGATGGCCGTTGCTCATGTTGGTGACTCTCGTATTTACCTGCTCCATCATGGCACGCTGGTCCGCATTACTCATGACCACAGCTACGTTGAGGAACTCATTGATTCTGGTCAGATTACCGCTGATGAGGCTCGCACGCACCCTTCTCGCTCGGTAGTTACACGAGCTCTTGGCTCTGATCCAGACATGTATGCAGATCATTTCTCGCTTGAAGTATCTGATGGCGACCGCATCATCTTATGCTCCGATGGCCTTTCTGGCATGGTGCCCGACGATGAAATTGAAGCCATTGCTGTCTCTAACGTCACGCCACAAAAGGCTGCCGATAACCTTGTTTCCGCAGCTCTTACCTATGGCGGCTCAGACAACATTACCGTTATTGTCATTGACGTCTTAGACGACGGCATAGCCGATCAAACCAGACGTCACCTTACCCGTGGCGTCATTGCAACGTTTATCTCGTTTCTTGCACTCTTTGCTGCCACTGTTGCCGTGTTCTTCCTGTTTGTAAGTAGCGAGTGGTACTTAGGTATTAACGGAACTACCGTTGGCGTTTATCGAGGTATTCCTACAACAATCGCCGGCATAAACATGTCTTCGCTTGTTGAGACTACGTCTATTGAAATAAAAGATTTGCCTGACGCAGTTCAAGACTCACTAGCCGAAGGAATTCGCGTTAAGAACGAGGATGAAGCACATAGCACCGTCGAGAATTACCGCAAACAAATTGACGACGCCAACACTAAAGCGGTCAAAAAGAAAGAAGACGCTCAGTCTGGCGGAACACCCACAACAGAAACAACAACGTCAACAACAAGTTCGGGAGGTGAGTAGGAATGGAAAAAGCAGGTGGACTAAGGCGTAATACAGAACTCTTCTTACTGTTTGCAGGAGCAATTCCCGTATTTCTCCTGTACGCCATGTACATGATTACTGCTCGCTCAACACTCAGCCTCGAGACTATGGCCGTTCCTATTGGTCTCTTTGCAGCATTTACTGTGGCTCACATTGCTATTAGGTTCCTTGCTCCCGCAGCAGACCCCGCCATTCTCCCCATTGTGTTTGTACTTTCGGGAATTGGCATCACCATGGTCACCAGACTTGCGCCAAATCTTGCAGTTAATCAAACCATTTGGCTCTTCATCTCTGTTGTTGTCATGATTGTGGTGCTGGCGGTTATTAGAAACCTTGACGCGTTAGCACGCTACAAATACTCCATTGGTATTCTCGGCGTCATACTACTTCTTCTACCAATTGTTATTGGCCAGGACCGCTACGGCGCAAAACTCTGGATTTCTTTTGGCGCATTCACCTTCCAGCCTGGCGAGCTTGCAAAGATTGCCATTACGCTCTTCCTGGCGTTTTATCTTGCACTGAATCGAGAAGCCCTATCAGTCTCCATGCGCTCTTTTGGACCTTTCCGCATTCCTCGCTTCAAAATGCTGCTGCCCTTGTTTGTCATGTGGGGCATCAGCCTGATCGTTGTTATTTTTGAACGCGACCTTGGTAGCGCTCTGCTCTTCTTCGTGTTCTTTGTTATCATGCTCTATGTAGCAACAGGTCGCGCAAGCTACGTTTTTGTCAGTATTGCGCTCTTGGCTATTGGCGGCGTGGTGCTGTACCACTTCTTTGGTCACGTTCAGACTCGTGTCAACATTTGGCTTGATCCGTTCAAAGATCCCGCTGGAGACGGCTACCAAATTGTCCAGTCCCTCTATTCCATCGCAGATGGAGGTCTTGCTGGCACCGGAATTGATAAGGGAATGCCTACGCTGATCCCTATTGTTGAGTCTGACTTTATTTTCTCGGCCATTGCAGAAGAGATGGGACTCTTTGGCGGAGCGGCAATCATTACCCTGTTCCTGCTGCTTACCGTGCGCGGCCTCGCAACAGCCGCTCGCGCAAAGTCCGATTCATCTGCTTTTGCAGCTGCTGGTCTTACCAGTGTTTTGGCGTTCCAGACCTTCCTTATTGTTGCAGGCGTTACTAAGCTCATGCCTCTTACCGGCGTTACCCTACCCTTTATGAGTCAGGGCGGCAGCTCTCTTCTTTCCAGCTTTATCATTGTTGCCCTGCTGCTCAGAGCAGGTGACGAGGGAACTGGTCGCGAGACAGAACTTGAGCCAAGTAAAAAAGTGCTCGATTCACAAAGACTTGAAATTTCTTCCGGCGGAGCTCACGCCTCATCTGTTCTGCATGGCAGCCACATCCGTGGAGGCTTTGGTCTGCAGTCTGAGGAGTCTGGTGTTCTGGGACGTGTTGCTCTCGGAAAACGTCTAACCAATTTGGTTACCGTATTTACCCTCTTCTTCACCGTTCTTCTCGGCAATTTGACCTTCTTGATGGTGATTGACGCTCCTAGACTTCAGGCGCTTCCTACCAACAACCACACCATTGCTAGGAGTGCATACGTTCAGCGCGGCGCCATCATGACTTCTGACGGCGTCACCCTGGCAGAGAGCGTCAAGCAAGACGACGGTACCTACGTGCGCAACTACCCACACGACGGCATGGCTTCTCACACCGTTGGCTACATCTCTACCCAGTACGGAACTGCAGGTATTGAGTCCTCCATGAACGAGACGCTCACCGGCCACGCAGATCATTCTGACTGGAGAAGTGCTCTGTACTCGATGGCTGGCGTCAATACCGCTGGTTCAAGCGTTGTCCTGACCATCAACTCGCAGATGCAGGCCGTGGCAGAAGCCGCACTTCAGGGCTATTCGGGCTCCATTGTTGTTATGGACCCAGCCACCGGAGCTGTACTTGCAAAAGCTTCTAGCCCTTCGTATACCCATGCTGAACTGGGCACTATTATCGAGTCCGGTACCGGCAGTCAACTGGTCGACAGAACTACCCAGGCGCTCTACTCCCCTGGCTCATCGTTCAAGACCATTACACTTTCTGCTGGTATTGATACGCACACTACCACGCTGGACACCACATATTCCGCTCCAGGAACCATGGAGCTTGGCGGTGGTACTATCCACAACTACGCAAACGAGGACATGGGCACCATTCCTCTGCGCGAAGCGTTTGCCCGCTCTTCCAATACGGCTTTGGCACAGCTTGGCGTCGCGCTCGGCGCGGACAACCTGGTCAGCTATGCACGTGCCTTTGGTTATGGCACCGCACTTGGTCAGGACTTCTCCACAACTCCATCGCTGATGCCAAATCCTGCCGAGATGACCACCTGGGAGCTTGGCTGGGCATCCTGCGGTCTTCCTGTTGGAGAGCATGCAAGCCCTGCAGGTCCTCAGACCACCGTCATGCAAAACGCTGTTGTCGCAGCTGCAATTGCTAACGGCGGCGTGGTCATGAACCCTTACATTGTTGATCGCGTTCTCTCGCCAGAGGGAGCTGTTGTTTCTACAACGTCACCAAAATCGCTTGGACAGGCAGTATCTGCGGATACCGCCGCGCAGGTCCGAGAGGCAATGTTGGGCGTTGTTGAATCCGGCACTGGTATGGGAGCTCGCGTTCCGGGTGTCAAGATTGCAGGTAAAACAGGTACGGCAGACGTTGAGAACGGTAACTTTAACTCGTTCTTCATCGGTTTTGCGCCTTACGACCACCCAACCCTTGTTGTTTCTGTTGTCATCGAAGGCAACGGCGAGAACGTTTTAGGTTACGGTGCTCAAGTTGGCGGACGTGTTCTTGCGCAGTGCCTGAACATCCAGGCTTTGGGAGCTGCTTCGTAGCGCCTAAAACACTGCACGGTCTTCTCCCCAAGTAGTTGGGTGTGTTCTAAGATAGTAAGTGACGTGGCGAGAAAATCGCACGCTTGATAGGAGTTGAGTTATGCCAGGTAGAATGCTCGGTGGGCGTTACCAGGTTCAAGACAAAATTGGTACTGGTGGAATGGCCACCGTTTACCGCGGACAGGACCAGGTTCTTGGTCGTACTGTTGCCATCAAGATGATGCTGCCGCAGTACGCAAACGATCCTTCCTTTGCTGCCCGTTTTAAGCAGGAGGCTCAGGCTGCAGCAGCGCTCTCCAGTCCTTATATTGTCTCGGTCTATGACTGGGGTAAGGACGGCGAGTCCTACTACATTGTCATGGAGTATCTGCGTGGTACAGACCTTAAGAGTGGCATCCGCAAACATGGAGCCCTTGATTCCCGTAAGGTCGCTCAGATTGGCTCTCAGATTGCTCAGGCGCTCTCTGTAGCACATCGTCACGACATCATTCACCGTGACATCAAGCCACAGAACATCATGGTCCAGCCAGATGGCAACATCAAGGTCATGGACTTTGGCATTGCTCGTGCAAAGAACAGCAGTCTAACCACCGATAACTCTGTTCTTGGCACCGCCCATTACGTTTCTCCAGAGCAAAGTACCGGCAAGCCTTTGGGGCCAACCACCGATATCTATTCCCTAGGCATTGTCATGTACGAGGCTGCAACTGGCCGCGTTCCCTTTGTTGGTGACGACGCTATCAGCGTTGCTATGAAGCAGGTCAACGAGGCTCCTCAGCCACCATCGCTGATCAACCCCAACGTTGACCCTGCACTCGAGGCAATCATTCTTCGTTGCATGGAGAAAAACCCGGCTGACCGCTATCAGAGCGCTGACGAGCTTGCTCGTGCGCTGCGCGATTTCATTGCTGGCCGCGCCACTATTCCAAGCAACACCACCGTGAGCCCCCGCATTGTGACACCACCTCAGCCAACTTCCAGGCTGGATCGTCGCGGCATCGACGGCTCCAACACCTACATTACGCGCGGCGGCGACACTGGTCGCTTGAACCGCGTCCATTCTCGCGAAGAGGCTGATGAGCTTGACAGGCGCGAGAATAAACGTCACAAGCGCAACGTTATTCTCGGCGTTTTAGGCGCTTTGGTTGTCCTGGCTCTTGCCGGCTTTGCTATTGCACAGATGCTCGGCAACTCCGCCCAGCAGTATCTGGTTCCACAGTTTGTTGGTCAGACAAAAGATCAGGCTACTCAGGCACTAAATGCTTCTGGTAGCCACTTTAAGCTGGGAACTGTTACAGAAAGCTACAGCGATTCTGCTCCAGAAGGCCAGGTCATCGACCAGACACCAAGCGCTAATAAGCAAGCTCCTGAAGGAACCGCTGTTAACCTTGTTATTTCTAAGGGCGCCAAACCTGCTGCGGCAGTTAAGGTACCCGACCTCACTAATAAGAGTCCATCAGAGGCTGAGTCTGCTCTTGCTGCTGTTGGCCTCAAAGCAAGAAATGGTGACTCGATTGAGTCGGACGACGTAACCGTTGGTTATGTTGCAACACAGGAACCAGCCGCAGGTAGCGATGCTAAAGCTGGCGACACCATCACCTATCACCTGTCTACTGGCAAGGGTAAGGCAGATGTTCCAGACGTCACCGAGATGACTGCCGAGCGTGCGTCCGATGTCCTGAAAGATGCAGGCTTCAAGGTAGATACTCAGCAGCAGCCTTCGTCGAGCGTACCTGAGGGCCGCGTTATCTCCCAGTCTCCAGCTAACGGCAAGGCAGATAAGGGCTCTACCGTAACGATCGTTGTTTCGTCTGGCGCCCAAAGCGGATCTGTTCCAAGCGTTGTTGGCAAGGACTTTGAGACGGCTCAAACCACGCTTGAGAACGCCGGCTTCCAGGTCAACACCGTCTGGGTCTACGACGACAACGTCGCAACCGGTAACGTAGTTGGACAGACGCCATCAAGCGCCGCACCTGGTGCTACGATCACCATCCGCGTCTCCAGCGGACCTCGCCCATCAGCGTAAGCTCTGCGCGCACGGCGCGCTGTCGCGAACGTCGCAGTGCGGCGGGCGTCGCAAAGCGCGCGACACGCGGCTCCAAGCAGCGCAATGAGCACAACCAGTACGTTCAAGCCCTGCAACCACATTCGGTTGCAGGGCTTTTTTGCTGCAGGAAAAATGGTTAAACACACCTATGACAGATAATCTGTCAAAAAGACGTATACATTGCGCTGAAAATACCTTAAACGTGCAGATTATCTTCATTAGGTGTGTAATATGCCCGCAATTGTGCAGAATATCTGACATAGGTGTGTTCCTTAGAAGCGGAATTTACCCATAGTTAAATTCTTTATATATTCATATTCATTATTCAGCATATTAAATAAAGTTTATGCATATAAATGTATATCGGTTAATGAGACCTCTTAGCCGTCAGGCAAGATGCTCTAGTTTCCTGGTTAACTTAGTTAAAAGCTAGTCGATTCCCCAGTAAGACCTACCAAAACCGCACTATTTGCACACCAAGCCTAAAAGCCGAAGCTAACACGCTGCAGAAAGAAAAAACCGACAGCGCTAAGCTGCCGGTTTGAAATCAATGGTGCCCCCGGGCCGATTCGAACGGCCGACACCCGCTTTAGGAGAGCGGTGCTCTATCCCCTGAGCTACGAAGGCATGTGGGATATTCTACTCACGTAGGCTCGCGTACGCAAATCTCGCGAGCGCTTACGGCACAGAAGCCGCCGCTACTTACGACGAGCCTTGCGCTCGGCCCTCTTTCTGTCGTACTCGGCCTGACGCTCAAGGTAGAAATCGTTGAGCTTCTTATCGGTCATGCCAGCAACCTTAGCCTCGATCTTCTTGCGAAGAGGACGCATCTTAAAGAAGCTGTAGACAACCGAACCAAAGATGCAGAAGTAAGCAAAGACCAGCATGATGGCAGAAATCATACCAACGCCGGTGTTCAGGTCCCTTGACTCAGGAACCATATACGAAAGCACCAGTGTAATGATGGTTGCAACAAAGCCAAGACCCAGGAAGACCCACCAAACGCGCTCGGCACGATGATAGTCTGAATCCGCGCGCAGCATAGCCTCGAATCCACGGCTACGAATATCCTCGCGCTCGCGCTGGCGAGCACGTGCAGCACGCTTCTCCTCTTTGCTCTTTGGAGCACTGGAGCCAGAGCCGGAGCCACTCACGCGTACAGAAGCAGCTGCCTCTCGTACTGGTTTAGCAGTAGCAGCAGATTTGCGACCAAAAGCGGAATACGAAGGACGCTCAGTCTCTTCAGAGGTTTCTTTCTTTGAAAGGCTTGCGGTAGCCTCACGCGCTTCTTTGGTTGCGCCTGTAATGGTGTCACGCAGTGACATTGGTCTCCTTCAGTGGTACAAACTCAGTTCCCGTAATAATCTGGAATGCCGTACGATAACGCTCGGACGTGCCCTCAATAACCTCTTCTGGAAGATGAGGTGGCTCTCCTTGCATGTCCCAGTGGGCTTTCAGCCAATCGCGTACATACTGTTTGTCGTAGCTTGGCTGAACGTGTCCCTCAGAATAACCCTCAGCAGGCCAAAAACGACTTGAATCGGGTGTAAGGCACTCATCAATAAGTGTAAGTTTTCCGTCGATAAAACCAAACTCAAATTTGGTATCCGCAATAATAATTCCACGAGTTGCAGCATATTCTGCAGCAGCCTTATAAATTGCAAGCGAGGCTTCCTTCAGCTGAGTAGCAACATCCTCACCAACAATCTCGCAGCAGCGCTCAAACGAGATATTCTCGTCATGATCGCCAAGCTCAGCCTTAGTGGAAGGGGTGAAGATTGGCTCAGGAAGCTTAGATGCCTCAGTCAGGCCATCTGGCAGCTTAATGCCGCAGACGGTACCGTCCTGGTCATAAGTCTTTTTGCCAGAACCAGTAAGGTAACCACGGACAATGCACTCAATTGGCACGGTCTGTGCTTTCTTTACCAGCATTGCGCGACCAGCAAGATACTCAGTGTAATCTGCAAACTGCTCAGGAGTCTGATCTGGCAGAACAGAAATCATGTGGTTAGGCAGAAGGTCCTTGAAGCGATTAAACCAAAATGCGCTGATACGTGTCAGAATTTCTCCCTTAAAAGGAATCTCGTCAGGAAGAATAAAGTCAAAAGCACTAATGCGATCGCTCGCAACCATCAAAAGTTTGTCGCCACAATCGTAGATATCGCGAACCTTACCGTGCGAATCGGGACGAAGCTCAGCTCCAGCCACAATGACCTCACTTCTGCGCAAAGCGCGTTGTATTGCAGGACTTTTGATTGTACGGCAAAATGCCCAAAAATCGGCCTACAACAAAGTATCTGTTACAGAGATATTATTTTGGGCAAGCAGAGGAAGGTGCAGCGAGAAGGTCGTGCCCTTTCCAAGCTCGGATTCTACCGAGATAGTGCCGTTATGACGGTCCATAATCTCTTTTGTGATTGCCAAACCTACACCAAGGCCACCTGAAGCGCGCTCGCGGCTTTCTTCTGCACGCCAGAATCGCGAGAAGGTCTGTGGAATGTCCTCAGGAGCAATTCCCATACCATCATCAGTTACGGAAATAACCGCATCGGTATCATCAATCGATACGGTTATGGCTACATGGCCTCCATCATTGGTATAGCGAATGGCATTGCTCAGCAAGTTGGTCAGAGCTTCTCGGATCATGTCCGAGTCAATATCAACAAAACAATTGCCCTCGGGTGTCTTATCCACAAAGGTCAACGTGCGGTTATTCTCCTTGAAGAGTGTTTCTTGTACCGCAACGAGACTCGCCACCATAGCCACAACATTGACGCTTTCTGGGTTGAACTTTGTCTTTCCGTTCTCAAGCCTTGAGAGGTGGAGCATGGCGTCTACCAGGCGAGAAAGACGTCTACTCTCAGACACAATGTTTTCCAAGCGCTCTTCATCTGCGGGCAAGATACCGTCTTGGATTGCTTCAACGGTGGCCATGATAGCCATAAGTGGAGTTCTGAGCTCATGTGCAACATCACTGGTCAGACGGCGTTCAAGCTTAATGTCTCTTTCGAGTGAAGATGCCATGTCATCAAAGGTTTCTCCCAGGCGCCCTAGTTCATTCTCGCCACGGATGCCTGAACGAGCCGCAAGATTGCCACTTCTGATCTGAACAGCCGTCTCGGTAATACGGCGTACGGGCTTGGTAAGTGAACGTGAGGCCAAAATACCAATTAACCCAGAAAGCGAAATTGCAATGGCTGCAGCAAGACTAATTGCCTGGTAGGAGCCATTACGGAATGCAATGTCTCGCTGGGTCAGGAACGGCTCAGAACCAAACGTCCAAATTCTAATGCTGCCCACAGGCTCACCTTGTAGGTTTTGGACAACTGCATAAACCACGGCGTCACCCGTCTGAGGGCCAGATAATGCACTATTTCCACCAGGTCGGCGAGCATTTGGTGCCGAGTCGTCATACAGAACCACGCCAGAAACATCTAAGACCTGGATACCAATATCGGAATTGGTTGCAGAGGCCTGACGTGCAATAGAGAGCACATCGGCGTTCCAGCCGTCTGCGCGCGCGTACGCCTGAGACATATTGAGCGCGGTAGTATCAACGGTGTTTTGTAGGTTCTCCCTGGTATAAGTAGTAAAACGGTTTTCCCAGACAATACCTAAAACAGAAATGAGCACCAATACCGTCATGACGGCAGTCAGCGCAAAGAACGCCGCCATACGGGTGGTAAAGCTTTGAGTGCCAACGGGAACAGGCTTAATAGTTTTATAAGAACCCTCAGTTTCCGGAGGGTTCTTAAGAGAATTTGGGTGATGTTTCTTGAAGAGCGCCAAAGCTCTAAAGCTTAGGACTCATGGCTAGCGTTGCCAGCCTCAAAGCGATAGCCAACACCGTGAACGGTGAACAGCCAGCGAGGATTACGAGGATCATCGCCGAGCTTTGCGCGCAAGTTCTTGACATGCGAATCAATAGTGCGCTCATAGCCCTCAAAATCATAACCCAGGACCTTCTCGACAAGCTCCATACGTGTGTACACGCGGCCAGGATAGCGAGCAAGGGTGGTGAGCAGCTTAAACTCTGAAGCGGTCAGGTCAACTTCCTCGTTGTTGATGAGAATCTTGTGACCAGAAATATCAATAGTAAGGGTGCCGTAATCAAGCACGTCAACAGCAGTGTCTGGCTCAGAATACGTACGGCGGAACAACGCGCGGACGCGTGCCACCAGCTCACGTGGCGAGAAGGGCTTAACAAGATAGTCATCAGCACCAAGCTCAAGACCAATAATCCTGTCTTCTACCTCGCCTTTTGCAGTAAGCATAATGATAGGCACATTAGAGGTATCTCTAATTGCACGGCAAACGCGCTCTCCAGAAAGTTTTGGGAGCATAAGATCGAGAATTACCAGGTCAAATGCATGCTTTTCAAACTCTTCAACTGCACTTTGACCGTCGCCAACGCCCTTAACAACGTAATTTTCGCGCTCAAGATATGCTGAGACGGCGTCACGGATGACTTTCTCATCTTCGACAATCAGAATTTTCTTCTCGTCGGAAGCCATTGTCTCCCCTTTTCTTTTGCCCTACATGTATGTGCGTATGGCACATTACGATTATTCATTAATTATTTGTATTCATTCTATCTCTATACCTACAAATAATCTACAAAGAAAAAACACGAACTGTCACGGAAGCCGGATATCCGCTGGTAGGATCCTTAACAGTTGAGTAGGTTACAAAAGAATCACAGTTGCCTTCTCGAGCAGGAAACTCTCCGTAATCAACGCTTCTATCCATTGAATAGAGCCAGTTTGCCGTTTGATTTTGCGTATCAACAAGCACGTAAGAGGCGCGGCTCTTAATTATGTAAAGGCTACCTTTACCTGCCGATATTGCATTAGGTTCACGCTCAATGACGTAAGGGTTTTCGCCTGAAGCAGGCAGGATATATGTTCCCATCTTGCCCAACAGACCCCCCGAGTCATAACTTGCTTCAACTGACACAATGAACTTATCGTCTACGCGACTTGCTGCAAAAGGTTTGACGGATTGAGGCATAACAAGCTGGTCAACCTTGGTTTTAAGGTTGTCTCCCAGCAGGTATGCTGTAACGCCATAGTAGGTGCCTTCGGAGGCGCGAACTCGAGGAGTGAGGGTAACTACTCCCTTTGAGATAGACGGTGCAGTAGCAAATCTACCTGGAGATTCAACGGCGTCCGTTCCCTCAGAATCCCCCACACGCCACACGTAGCAGTGCGAAGATTCACGGGTTTTCTCGCCAGAAGAAGCTGGTTGGACGAGCCAAACCACCTTATCGTCTCCGCAGGCAAACGGAGCCGGATCCCAGTTTTTATCGGCCTTGTAGAGGACCTTTGCATCTCCAGTAAGCTTGCCGTCAGAAAATGGTGCGGCAAGAAGCTCCCAGTCAAAGGTTGTGGTGTCCACCTCAACCCATGCATAAACGGAGTCGGAGCAGCGAACGTCGTAAATTACGGCGGTGGTATTGTTCATCTGAGCCGCAGGAACAACGTCAACAACCTGGCCAGACGTCAGCGAAAGAGCAGAGCCCTTTACCATTGGCGTAGCAGACGCTCCGGCCGTGGTGACGGGAATCCAATTTCCATCGGCTGGATGCAACACGCTTCCCAAAGGAAGATTCCAGGTCTGGCTAGGTTGGGCAGAATACTCCGTCGAGCTATAGGAGTCCAGCACATTTGTGCCAGAAGACTCGTCAAGTACCAGCGGTTTTCCTGCATCTCCCGAGCCTTCTTGATGAGAGCAGCCAGCCGCGATGCTAATTGCACCCGCAACTACGACACCAGCCGCTCCCGTCTTAAAGAAGTTTCGACGAGAAATGTTCCCAAACAGTGACACGATTTAGTCCAATTCAAGATGCTCAAGACGGTCAAACAAAACGTTTGAACGGGTAAGGAATGCGCGAGGATCAAAGATTTTCTCAAGCTCCTCATGGCTCAGCGTACAGGCTGGATCTGCCTCAAGAAGCTCCTGGTAGGATGGTCCTTCCTTGCACTGCTGAATATCTGCCCAGACCTTCATAGCGTTGGACTGAACAATCTTGTATGCCTCTTCACGAGTAATACCAGTGTTGACCAGGGCAAGAAGAACCTTTGACGAGAAGAGCATGCCACGGGTCTTATTGAGGTTGGCCATCATCTGCTCTGGATACAGGACCATGCCATCAAGCAGGAACTCAAGCTTTGACAGCATGTGGTCAAGAGCAATAAAGCTATCTGCCTGGGCAACGCGCTCAGCAGAAGAGTGACTGATGTCACGCTCGTGCCAAAGAGCAACATTATCAAAAGCAACCTGTGCGTTTGCCTTAACTACGCGGGACAAACCACAGATCTTCTCGGCAGTAATAGGGTTGCGCTTGTGAGGCATAGCGGAAGAGCCCTTCTGGCCTTTGCGGAATGGCTCCTCAGCCTCGAGGGTATCGGTCTTCTGCAGCGCGCGCATCTCAGTTGCAATACGCTCGCAGGTAGCGGCAACGGTTGCCAGAACACCAGCAAGGTACGCGTGGTGGTCGCGAGAAATTACCTGGGTTGAAAGTGGATCGTGGACAAGACCGAGTTTCTCGCAAACATACTCCTCTACAAAAGGATCAATGGAAGAGTAGGTTCCAACAGCACCAGAAATAGCACCATACGCGACGTTTTTGCGGGCATCCTTCAAGCGGTCAAGGTCGCGCTTAAACTCCCAGGCCCAGCTACCAAACTTCATGCCAAAGGTCATAGGCTCAGCATGAATGCCATGAGTACGACCAACGCACAGAGTATCGCGCTCCTCAAATGCGCGACGCTTGCAGATAGCAGCGCAGCGACGAACCGCAGCAATAAGCAGGTCACATGCCTGGGTGAGCTGATAGCAAAGGGCGGTATCGCCCAGGTCCGTTGAGGTCATGCCGTAGTGAACCCAGCGACTTGGCTTAAGCTCACCCTCTGGAACCTTGGCATCGATGTAGGAGCCCATATTGGTCAGGAAGGCAATGACGTCGTGGTTGGTAACGGCCTCAATCTCGTCTACCTCAGCGCGATTAAACGCAGCGTGCTCACGAATCCAAGCTGCCTCTTCGCGAGAAATGCCAATAACACCAAGCTCAGCCTGTGCTTCGCACGCAAGGACTTCAATCTCCTGCCAAACGGCGTACTTGTTCTCCAAAGAAAAGATGTGGCCCATTTCTTTGCCGGTGTAGCGATCTACCACGATGAGACTCCTTCTGCTCGTAAAAGAAAAGGTCGAGTACCACTATGGTACCCGACCTTTGAATTACCTGGTGGGCCGTTAGGGGTTCGAACCCTAGACCTTGGGATTAAAAGTCCCCTGCTCTACCAACTGAGCTAACGGCCCATTATCGGGCGTGGCAATTTTACCACGCAACTAGGATAGTGTAGCAGTTTACTCCCATGCCCATTGTCCATTTACGAAAATTGGTGTTTCTTTTCCATCGGCAGAAATTCCCCAAATGTTCAAATCGTCTGCACCAATCATAAAATCAACGTGCGTAGTGCTCTGATTAACACCGTGGGCCAAAAGCTCTTCTGGGGTCATCTCAAGGCCGCCCTTCAGGCACTCTGGGAAGCCCATTCCAAGTGCTAAATGGCAGCTAGCATTCTCGTCATACAGGGTATCGTAGAACAAAATGCCGCTCTGGCGAATAGGCGTGTTCTTAGAGATAAGAGCACATTCTCCCAGATACTTGCCGCCCTTCTGAGAAACAATAGAAGTCAGAACGTCTTTGCCCTGCTCAGCGCCGTAGTCAACAACCTCGCCGTCTTTGAAGGTAAACCAGAAGTTTTTGACAATCTGGCCGGCATGAATCAGAGGCAACGCAGAGTGAACAGTGCCGTTTACCTTGCGATAGTTTGGCGTTGTAAAGACTTCCTCGGTAGGAATGTTAGGGAAGAACAACGTTCCATCCTGCGTCTTTCCAGCGCCGCCCTCCCAAAGATGTCCTGGATTCATGCAGATAGTCAGGTTAGTTCCATTTGAAGACTCATAACGAAGCTCTTCAAACTGATGAGAATTCATGAAGCGCTTGGTTTTCTCAAATGTTGCATTGTGGGTCTCCCAAGCACTCTGAGGATCTTCTCCACTTGCATGAGCAACGTCTAAAATTGCAATCCAAAGCCTGTAGATTGCCTCAGCCTCAGAAAGCTCGGGGAAAATTACCTTTGCCCATTCAGCTGCAGGAACACCAGCAATACACCAAACGTTTTTACCAAAGTCCATACCGTTTCTAAAGACGTCGCACTCTAAGTTTCTTGCGCGAGAAACAGCAGCTGGCTTTTCTGGATCAATTCCCTTTAGACCATTTGGATCATCAGACGAGAGGAACAAAAATGCTGAACCCTGCTCTGCAAGGGAGTTAAGCTGCTCAATCTTCCAGCTTGGTGTCTTAGAGAGATGCGCTAGGTCAACGTTTTCGTACATAATTCTTGAGGACTCTTGATCGCCCCAAATAACTGTGACAAATTCTGCGCCAGCCGCATAAGCTGCTCGCTGAACCCTACGGGCAAAATCAGCAATCTCAATCGAAGCATTAATTACCAGCTGACTTCCCTCAGAAATTGCGCATCCCTTCTTTACAAGAAGCTCTGCGTATTTATCAATCTGATCAGACAGCGCATCAAGGGCAATCTTTACCTCTTGATCTGTCATAGGAATTTGTGCCATCTTGTTCCCTTCAACCATCGATCCACTTAATTCAAGAAATTAAGAGCAAACGTTTTGGCGATATCCAAAGTATTTCCGTTCCACTTCTACCCGAACAGCCTTCTTCACAACGCCAAATTTCAATCTTGTCCATAAAAAGAGCCCCGAAGGGCTCTTGTATGTCATTGGAGCGGGCAACGGGATTCGAACCCGCGGATGATGGCTTGGGAAGCCATTGCCTTACCACTTGGCGATGCCCGCAATTGTGTAGATTTTATCACAGTATTTTTTGCCTTTTAATTGCTCGCTTGGCAACTAGATAAAAGTTTGATGCGTTGTTTTCTGCCTAGCTGCTTGTATACAACAAAAATGCACCTACACAAATTTTCTTTGTCAGAAATTGGACAAGCGCTGGTCAGAGTAGGCGCAAAATCACTCTTTAGCATGCTCTCCAACGAAAGGAGCGCTATGCAAAAGTACTTTTGGCGAGAAACCCCCGCACACCACTATCCCACCTCTTATAGGCGCCTGCTCTCCACCCGACAACTCCACCTTCCTCGGGCAAAGCTGCTTGGCGGAGATCCCGTCATGCCAAGCAGCTTCCCTTCTGTAGGACATGCGGGTCTGCGGGCACGTTTAGCAGACAGGTTTTCTCGCAAGCCTGAGGCCCCTCCATAAAGAAAAAGACCGGTGAAGCACCGGCCCTAAAGAAAGCTGTTTTGTTGCAACACATTAGTTAACGCTGTGATTGAGCGCTGGGTTCTTAGCTAGGCACTCGTTACAAATACCCGTAAAGCACAAAGCGTAAGAGTCAATCTCACCGCAAGAATCCTTGGTGAGGCTGGTAAGGTCCCTCAGAACTGGTCCGTCAACATCAAAGACACGGCCGCACTCATGACACTGGAAGTGGGCATGCTCGGTTGTGGTTGGATCAAAACGAGAGATATTATCGCCAGTATTAACAACCTGGAGCTCGCCTGCGTCAACAAGCTGCATAAGGTTACGGTAAACAGTTCCAAGAGAGATGTTTGGTAATTCCTCTCTTACTGCTGCATACACACTATCTGCCGTTGGATGGTCATGGCGACCTTCCATATAAGTACGAATTGCCTCACGTTGCTTGCTGTAACGCACGATAACCTCATTAATTAGTAAGTGTTACTGATTACTGAATACGTTAACACTAATTGTCTATATGTTGCAACAAAAGCTCACATTTATGCATTACCAAATATCTCCATATACGCAATCTACCTCTGATTTTTCAGTTTGGAGGCACGCATGTTTATCACAAAATCCTCAAAACCTAAGAAGGAAACAGCCGCACGAAGACAAACCCCTTCTTCTGTCTTTCACTTCTGGTTTATTCCTCTGTTACTTGGAGCCCTTCTCCTCAGCCATTTTTTCCTAAAGCCTGCTCATAGACTTGCTTTTGCACAAGAGCCCTCTTTTACCGTTGCACAAAGAGAAGATTTTCCTGGTGGACAACAAATTCCTATGTGGACCGCTAGCGACGGTACGTATCTCTACTGTGGAGATGAGTTCAATCACTATGGCGCCTGGCCAGGAGCAACTGGAAGTGTAATTGACCCGCAGTCTTATACAAAACTCACCTCAGCTAACGGCGCTCGTGGTGGAACGTATACCGCCGAGCAGCTTCGAGCTATTGACTACATCATTTATCACGGAGCAACTGCGTCCCAAGAAAAAGACGTGTATGGCTATACAGGCTGGAAGGCGCGAGCCATCACTCAGTTTGCGCTGTGGGCTGTTATGCGTGGAGAAGCTCATGCTCTTGCGGTAAGCGTTCCTCAGGCAGAGCTTCATCAACCTATTGAGCAGTTCTATTCCGATGCTATGAACTATGCTCAAAACAACGGCGGCGGTCCTGAAAACGGAGTTGCAAAGCTCTTTGTGCCCACAGGAGACAAACAAGTTCTGTTTTTCTTTGGACAACATTCTGGCTCTCTCAAAATCACCAAAGGCTCGTTATTACCCGATATCACCTCAAACAACGAGCACTACACCCTAGAAGGCGCTGTTTACGGAGTGTATTCCGATGAGGGTTGCACCAATCTTCTTGGCAGCCTCACTCTTGACGAATCTGGGTCCGCAACGCTCAATGAGCTTCCTGTTGAAACGGTATACGTAAAAGAAACCACTGCACCAAAGGGCTTTCTTCTTGATCAGACAATTCATGCTGTAGAGATAAAAAACCAGGAAGAGAACGCTCTCACAGTTACCGACACTCCTGTCGGAGACTTTAATCTACGCATTTCAAAACAAGACTTTGATCACAGTACGAACCTCAGCGAAAACAATCATTCCGAGCAACAAAGTGCTTCTCCCCAAGGTAACGCAACGCTGCAAGGCGCGCTTTTTAAGGTGACCTACAGCGGCTCCTCTGAAACAACGCTTAGAACATGGGTTTTCTCAACCGACAAACAGGGTTTTGCCTCGTTTGACGTAGAGCATAAAGTTTCTGGAGATGACCTTTTTACTCTTGGCGAGAAACCCTGGCTTCCTCTGGGGTATTACCAAATCGAAGAAATTCAAGCACCTGAAGGCTATAAACTTCCAGAACATTCACTTCAAACCTGGAAGCTATCAAACCAAGACGGAAATCTATTCTGGACAAATATCTCTAGCGGAAAAATAAATCCTTCCTCTGAACACCTCTTCACCTTTAAAGACGAGGTAATAAAGGGAAGTCTTAAGATCAAGAAAATTGGACACACTTCTCTGAATTCATCTGATGGTTATTCTGAAGCAGAAGAAATGCCAAGTTTAAAGGGCGCAAAAATTGAACTCACCAATAACTCCACTCAGCCCATTTTCTACCAAGGCAACTGGATTGCTCCGCACGAAGTTGTCACCACAGTAGAAACAGACGATTCTGGAGAGGCGGCGGTTAAAGACCTTCCCTTTGGCTCCTACTCGCTTAAAGAGGTGCTGGCCCCAGCAGGTTACTCTCTCAACAAAGAATGGAACCCTACGGTTACCCTTACTTCTGAAAAGACTATAGAGGCTCCCGAGCTTATTGATGAAAGAATTTCTTTACAAACGATGCTTGTGGATGCTGCTGGATCAAAAAATCCTGAGTATGCCGAGAAACTCAATCTAGTTGACCACATTAAATACGAGGGTCTTACCCCAGGAGAAGAGTACGAAATTACCGGAGAGCTCTATGAAACAAAGCAGCTCCAAGAAGGTACAGCAGAGCCCATCGCTCGCGGAACTGTCCGCTTCAAAGCTCCTACCTCATCAGGAGAAGCTGCGGTTCCTTTTTCTGTAAGGACTGCTTCACTTGAAGGTAAAGAAGTTACTGCCTACGAAACAATCTCAAAAGATGGTGAGAAAGTTGCTTCGCACACCGACAGTCACTCTAAAGCACAAACTATTCGTGTAACCCCTAAGCCTCATCTTCCTGGAACAGCAGATAATGCCTATGCAGTTCCCCTTTTACTCGCCCTAGCAGGATCGGTACTCATTGGATGTGTCCACTTATTTGCAGCAAAAATAAGGCGCTCTTTTTAGTTGAGAAACCTTGCCTTACCGCTAAAAAAGAAAGGGCAGAAATCTCTGCCCTTTCTTGAAAACTTACTCTAGCTAGTGGCTTGTTCGTTTATGAGCGTCTAATGAGCTCGGTGACGAGAGCTGCGGCATCGGCACACTGACCAGCGTTAACATTCTCGCGAACATCAGCGGCGGTACGGCTGAGTGCAGGAAGTCCGTCCTCATTTAAGCCCATTAAGGTAACGGAACGAACTGAATTCTGCATTGCAGGAGTTGCGTCAGTAGTGCCCCAGTCAAATGCGCTCTGCTCAACATCGATATGAAGATCAGTTGCAATAGTAGAAAGGAGTCGAGTCATTCTACGGTCAGCGCGGCGAACGTTGCCAATTCCCTCGTTCTTAAGAATGGAGAGTGAACCAGCACCAACGCAGTCAAGGTTGATCAGGAAAGCGCCGCGAATATCAGTTCTGTGCTTTGAGAGGAACTCCCTCATGCCTGCGTGATCAAAGTCAGATGCTCCAAGCGCAACAAACCAAATGTCATGTGCAATGAGTTCGTCATCAGAGAGAGACAGAACGGCATTACGAAGATCATCCTCAGAAATAGCGGCTGCATCTTCAGAGTCGGTCTCTTCACGATTCTCAGCAGATGGTGCTGCACCGCCCTTCCAGTCATCCGATGGACCGTCGTTGCGACCGAAGAGTCTAAAGGAACGACGCTTTGCCTCAGGAGTCTTTGCGTCTTGTGCCTCTGTTAAACCCTCATCGGCTGAAATGGTATCGAATGGACTCTCTGCATCTTCTGCCTCTGGAGTTGGCGCAGGTGCCTGAGTTGGGACATAGTGAGGAGCTGGCTCGGAAGATGGAGCCAGTGGATCGACGGCATCGCCAGAAGGATCAGGAAGATCAAAGAGGGACGCACGACGAGCAAAATCGTTCTTAGTATGGAGCTCATGTGTTGCTTCAGGCTGTACCTGCGTTGCATCTGCATCAGCAGACTCATGAACCTGCTTCATGGTTGCATTAAGCTCATCGTCAACAGAATCATAAGCAACGGTGTTGTCAGCAGCGTCCTCAGCCTGATTATCTTCTGTTGTTGCATTTACAGCCTCTGCAACATCCTCAAGAGATGCAGTCTGGCTTGCACCAGTAGTGTCATAAGCAACGTAGCTTACTTCGCAATCTTCAGGAAGAATGCCCAGTGAATTAAGAACTTCCTCGCCGTGGCGGACGCCTTCCACCTCATCAGGCTCTGGGATAAGTGCGGCTGCATCTCCTGCAAAGTGATGAACAACCTCAGGGCGATGTCCGGTAGGACGGACATTCTCGAGAATACCAAGAAGTGCCGCAACTGAAGACTTGTTGTTGTTTGCGCCAATAGTACAAGGTGCAAAACGCTCTGCAATAGTTGCAACAGAAAGAGCAACAAGTGGAAGAGCTGCAAGAATACCAACAATCCAAAAAAGGACACGAACTGGATCAGGGAGGAAACGAAGAATCTGAACAAACGTAGCAACAAACACGGCAACTACACACCAGCGCGCATACCTCTGTGCAAGTGGTGCGTACTTTGCTACAGGAGACTCAACAAGGAAGTTTGTATGTGGGGAGTCATAATGAGCAACGATGACAATTGGACGGTTGCCCTTTGCAACAAGCTCACCAGTGGCCTCGTGCTTAGCAACGACGTTCTGGCTTCTGATGGAAGATCCAAATGAACCAAGAATGTCATTACCAAAGTACTTGAGGCACGTAAGTGCGCCAAAGCCAGCAACAAGCAAAACACCAAAAGCAATAAGTGCTGCATTGCCAGTGCCTGCAAAAATAACGCCAATGAAGAGGAGGATTAAATAGATTGAATAACCAAGACTCTTAATAGACTTAGCATCAAATTCTTCAATGGTTGCCTCAAGCCCGTGAAGTTTCATTTCTTCAGCAATGGTTTGAGCAGCCTGAAGCTCCTCTTGGCTACCGGCAGGAGCAATATCAATCTGCTCGTCTAGATAGTCAACATAGTCATGTGTAATGGCCATACTACGTCCTTCGTTGGCATGTCTTCTGACAGGTTTCATACATACGTCATTAGTATACGTCTTATATCGAAATATAGCGGTTAAAGTGTATTTTTACGCCCAAATTTAGAAATTCTGCACTAAATATCAAAAACTTTCGTATATGTTTAGAGAGATTTGAGTTCAGGTAGTAAAAAGCGGGAGGTGGATATGGCTCCAAACGATCAATCTCTAGGCAACAACGAGCTAGGTGCCTGGAGGATTTTCTCGCTATTTATGCTGCTACTTCAAAAAGGGCCTTTGCCTTCGGCAGAGATTTATACGACGATTTACTCGGATTTGTCTACTGATTCAGCTTCAAGAACGTTTTCAAGAGACCGAGCTGTTCTAAAATCACTCGGATTTGCAATTACTGAGGTAAAAACAGGAAAAGAAAAGTCGTTCTATCTTTCGGACTCAAATTTCTTTGATTCCTCGTACGACTTAAGCCCTGAAGATGCCAATCAACTGCTTGTTATCTGCAGCGCAGTTCTCACTGATACAACTTTTGTGTACCAGGAGGAACTAAGAAACGCGCTATCTAAAATTGTGGGTAATTTTTATTCCTCAGATTCAGACAAGCCAGGGAGCCAAAAACTCAGTGCTTCTTCTCAAAGCAAAGTCTTTCCTGTTCTCTATGAGTCCCTCAGCTCTAAACAACGGGTAAAGATCACGTATACAAACTCGCAAGAACAGGTCAAACAAAGGCATCTTGGTATTCTGGACTTCTTTGTTTCACAGGGACTTCTGTACTTTGTGGCTCAAGATTTTTCGTCCAACAGTAAGACTGCTTCTATCAAAACTTTTCGCATTGACCGTGTCTTAGATGCTGCAATTCTTAAAGATGAGCACTTCTCCATTCCGGAAGATTTTGATTCAAACGACTACAACCTGCTTGATTTCCAGCTCGGATCGCAGGCTGGCACTCTTGTTGCGTTTGTCCCCAAAAACATACTCGCTGCTTTTGAGCATTTCTCGCAAGGTCAGGGCGATATTGAGTCTCTCCCTAATGGAGCTTTATGGACTGTTGCCTACGCTCATGAAGACGCTGCTTTATCTTGGATTCTTGCTCATGGGTTGATTCCAAGATCTCCAGAGTCTCTTCTCGCAAAATGGAAAGAGTCTTTAAGCGAGGTGGCCGATGGCTGTTAAGAACACCTCTTTTGGAAGAAAAAATTTATCGTCGGCCATCTACAAACTCGTGTTGCTTGCCGCTGCATTGAGAGATTCTTTTGACGCGGTTGAGTTAAGTGCGGTCCAGTCGCGCTTTGGCATCTCCTCAGAAGAAGCCGCTATTCTGATGGAGCTCTTGCAGCTCACGGACGAGAATGGCTATCTTCCCCTCCCGCTTACTGGCGACCAAGATACTTTGACGCTCGTTGGAGAGTCTCCCTTTAAAACCCGTAGGTTTGTCTTAACGGACGAAGAAACATTAGCGCTTAAAGAGGCGTTTACAACACTCGCTTTGCCCCAAGAAAGTGTATTTTGGAGTCTCTTAAAGCCTCCATATACAAAAAGCTCTTCACCGGACGGGTCTTCAGCTTCGCTTGTCTCTAAAAGTCATACTAAAGAAGTAGACGCATTCCTTACCTGCTCAAATGCAATCGCAGAATCGCAAGTTATTTCATTTGAGTATCGTTCTGAGATGGCGTTTGTGGAAACTCAAAGCAATAAAGAAGCTGTAGTCAGCCAAAGAGATGTACTTCCCTATCAATTGTCATACGGGGAGAACGGCTGGCTTATCGAGGGAATAGATTTAGACCTCGAGCAGCAAAGAGTCTTTAGAGTCAATCGCATGAGCCGTATTGAAGCGCAATCCGCTTCGTTTGATCAGTTAAAGCTCGCAGAACACGTGAGAGATTCTGCTGAAGAAAAAAGATCACAGTTAGTAGAGCTTGTCTTTCTTGATAAAAACGCTCTTACGCACTATTCGTGGCCGGGACTTAAAACAGCTGGAAGCCAGCGCAATGCTGCAGAAATTAAAGCAACTATCCCCTATTACGGCGGAACGTGGCTTTTACAACGCTTACTTGCCCTTAAGGGAAAAGTAACAACCAAAGACCAGGCCGTGACGCAGGCAATGCGCGCCTATGCTGCATCTCTACTTGATGCAGAAGAACAACTTTAAGCCAATTAGGCAGCTGTTAATGCCGCTACGCGTCGTGTTCTTCTCGCCACTTGGCAATTTGGGCGGAGATATCTTTTGTCGAGACGCGCTGGTAGTTCTTGTTGGGTAATGACTTCAAGAACGAGCTGCCATATCGCTTGGATACTAGTCTGGAATCGGCAAGGACCAAAACGCCCTTATCATCAGCGCTTCTAATAAGGCGACCAGCAGCCTGCTTTGTTGCAATTACCGCCTCTGGCAAAGAATAACGCCACCACGCACGATCTTCTCGTGATTCACGCTCTTTGACCAGCGGTTCATTAGGGCTTGCAAACGGAAGCTTAGGAATTACTACGCACCTAAGCGTGTCTCCCGCAGCATCAAAACCTTCCCAGAACGATTTAAGAGCAAACAGCGAGAGGTTCTTTTCGGCTAGGAACTTTTCACGAACACGTCGAGCAGAAGAAGAGCGCTCCTGGCAGGCAAGATTAAGGCCCTGCTCACTCAAGCGTGGCTCCAACGCTTCATAGAGGCGCTCCATATCGCGTCTGTTGGTAAAGAGCGTCAGCACTGAGCCGCCCATCTGAACATGAACGTCGTATAACAGCTTTTCCAGAGCGTCTAGGTAACCTGGATCAGTTGGTGCAGGCATGTCTTCGGCCACAAAGACAGCCATATGATTCTCGTAGTCAAAGCTTGACTCTAAGTGCAGACTCTTGTGTTCAAAGGCGCCTCTATCCAGGCCAACAGCGTGCTCAAAATGCGAGAAATCATCTCCAACAGCAATGGTCGCCGAGGTAAACACAACGGAGTGCGTCTCAGGAAGCCACTTCTCTGCCAGCTCTGCACCAATATCAAGCTTCTCAGCCACAAGAGCCTCAGAGCCAATATCACGCTTCAGTCGAGTCAACTTTGCTGAATAGACATAACTCTTGTCCGTTCCCTCGCAAATGAGCTTCAGAGACTCCAAAAGGGTGCTCAAGAACACCCCCGCCTCGCTCAAGTTGCTTGCAAGGTTTGGAGCTGATGCAATGAGCGCCTCGGTGGTTTTTCCTATACGAAGCGTTGCTTCTTCAAGAGCAGAAAGAGCAACGGAAGCAGTCTCCAAGACCTCTTTCCATTCCTCTGTCTCTCTTACCTCATCGTTAATCCAAAGCTGAAGGGAGTTATAGCCGCCGTCGCTTTTGGCCAACGGAGCCAACTCATGCACGGTAGCCATAAGGTTACCCATTGCTGCCATGGCTCGCTGAACTGCGGCGGCAGAGCGCGTGAGAAGACCGGTGAGCAGCGTAGAGTCCTCAAGATTAGCGGCGCCTACCATAGCAGCATGAATAGCTCCGGACTTAATTCCGCCAAGCAGCTCAAAGCCGTTTCTCATCTCTTTGGCAGAAATTTCTACTGCCCACTGATGGCGAGCCTCAGCCTCAAAGCCATGAGCCTCGTCAATCACCCAATGTCTGATAGGTGGCAGAATTTTTCCGTCAGCAGCAACGTTTCTAAGCAACAGAGAGTGATTGGTTACCACAACATCTGAAGATCCTGCACGTTTACGAGCTCCATGAACAAAGCACTCATGAGGGTAATACGGGCACTTAGAGCGCAGGCACTCCGCTGCTTTGATAGTGACCATCTCTCGTGGAACCGAGCGCCAGCGAATCCCCAACGCATCCAAATCGCCATCAGCCGACTGGCACGCGTAGGCATAAATAACCGCAATTGCGGTCAGCATATCTGAGGTAACGCTGTTGCTCGAGCGGCCTTCCTGGTCAAGCAGCGTCAGTGGAAGTTCCTCAAGAGCAGCCCTGTCAACGCGATGCAGACATGGATAGTGCTCATATCCTTTTAAGCTGCAGAAACTCAATCCATTTGGCAGCGCTCGTGCAAGAGCCGGAAGGTCATGAGCAACTAGCTGGTCAGTCAAGGCGTTTGTCTTTGTAGCAATGCCTACGGTAACGTCATTTTTCTGCGCAAACAATACTTCAGGCAACAGATATGCAATTGACTTGCCAATACCGGTTCCAGCCTCAAGCTCTCTGTGCGAAGAAGTTACCAGCGCGTTTCTGACCTCAACGGACATGCTAACCTGCTCGCTACGTGTCTCAAATTTGTCATACATCTGCGAGACAATGCCCGGTTTAGCAAACGCTCTGTGAATCTCGTCTTTAGAAATCGGCAGCATAGCAGGCGTCTCAGGGTCATCCGCATCCCTTCTCGCCTTTGCTTTTATGTCAGCAACAAGCTGGCTACGAATGTCCTTGAGCGAGAAAAACGTGCCCGAAATCTCCGCGTCTGCAAGCTCGGCTCCCGTTGCGTCTTCTTTTGCAACACCGCGCTGAACAGCCTCTTCTTCTTTCATCTTTGACAAATACGAGAAGATCGGCCTAAATGTCCACTCCACTCCATCGTGCATTGACGCCAATTTGGCGAGAAGCCCGCGGGGCAGATTCATAAGTCCCAAAAGCAAGATGCGCCACATACCGCATAAAGCATCTACGTCGTCACTTGCGCGGTGCGTAACCTTCATGGTGCCAAACGCTTCGGCCATGCTGGAAAGCTTGTGCGAAGAGAGTCGAGGTAGCGCTATGCGCGAGAGTGACAGCGTATCAATCCAGGTATCGGAGACTGAAGTTCCACCAGGTACCCGCTCAATAAACGTACGGTCAAAGGTGGCGTTATGCGCCAGAACTGGAAGCCCGCCAACAAACTCTGCAAGGGCAGCAACAGCTTCTTTTGCGCTTGGCGCGCCTTTAACGTCTTCGTCGGTAATTGAGGTCAGAGCTGTAATTTCTTCGGGAATTGAGCACCCTGGGTCAACAAACGTCTGAAAGCGCTCCAAAATCTCTCTGCCACTCAATTTAGCAGCAGAAATCTCAATAAGAGAGCATTTCTTAAAGGACAGTCCTGTTGTCTCGGTATCCAAAACAACAATGTCGTCCTCTAAGACGTCAAACGACTCATGCTCCGCCCTCTCTGCAAGCTCCAAATATTTTTTGCGAACTGCAGAGGGAGTACCGGGAAGAATGAGTTCTTCTAGCTTTTGCGTAGCGCTTTTAGTGCTGGTCATAACCTACAAATCTACTGGCGATCCTCAAGTGCAAACTCAATAAAGCGAGTACAGAGCTCAGGGAAATCAATGCCGCCGGTACGTGCAGAATCAGGCAGCAAAGAACGGGCAGTCATACCAGGAATGGTATTTGTCTCCAGTACCACAGGGACGCCGTCATCTGTAACAATAAAGTCACTACGAGAAACGCCGCGGCAACCAAGTGCATTGTGAGCCTTAATTGCCAGCTCCTGAGCGCGTGCGTACACTGCAGGCTCAAGACGAGCAGGAATTACATGATGCAGGGATGCGGGTTCATATTTTGTCTTAATGCTGTAGAACTCATCACCCGTAACAATCTCAACGATTGGCAGAGCTGTTGGATTCTCATTGCCAATAACAGGAACGGTAATCTCCGTTCCCTCAATGCTCTCCTCGATTAGGATACGCTCGCCTTGCTCACCTGCAAGTTCTAGTGCAGCGGGAAGCTCTTCTCGCGAAGTGACGCGTGTGACGCCATAACTTGAACCGTTGCCAGAAGGCTTTACAAACATAGGGAGGCCGAGGTCCTCGATAAGCTTGTCTACCTGCTCATCTGTAAAGACGGTACCTGCAGGAACGTCAATTCCCTTAGGCGTTGGAACTCCTGCCTGCCTATACATAAGCTTTGACAGCTCTTTTTCAGTTCCCATAGCAGACGCGAGAACGCCAGAAAACGTGTAAGGAATGTGCAGAATCTCGAGAAGACCCTGGATGCAGCCATCCTCGCCAAAACGACCGTGCATAGCAACGTATACGACATCATAACCACCCTGAGCAAGGGTAACTACAAAGTCTTTTTCTGCAACATCAAGCAGGTCAACGCTGGTAAAGCCAGCCTCTTTAAGTGCTGCTGCACACTGCTTGCCAGACTCCATGGCAATCTCGTGCTCGTCTGACCAACCGCCTGAAACAACTGCTACATGAAGCTTTTTGAGCTCTTCACGTGTCATTTCCGCTCCTTCAGATAAGTCTCCCATAGGGTAAACTCTAGTAAACGTATTTCTTCTAAGATACCGCAGATAGCTTAGAAGAGTTGGAGAAGGACAAAAATGCAATCAAATAATACTCTTGGCGGCACAAACACCACGGTTGACGGCGCAAACACTTCCGCGTCCGATGCTCGTCCACAGAAAGCTGCCGCTAAATCTGACCTCAGAAGCCTTTCGTCAGAACAAATTCTTGACCTGGTTACCTCACTTGGCCAGCCAAAATTCCGCGCAAAGCAGATTGAAGAGTGGATCTGGTCTAAAGGTGCCACCTCTTTTGATCAGATGAGCAATCTTCCAAAAACATTGCGAGAAGAACTGTCTAAGCAGGTAACTCTTGCTGGTGCTGAGCAGATTGTTCGTCAGGTTTCTGAAGATGGAAGCCGTAAATACCTGCTTCGCTACCCTGATGGCACTTCTGTTGAGTGTGTTGGCATGCCAACTGGCAATAAGCTCTCGGTCTGTGCTTCTACACAGGCTGGCTGCGCCATGGGCTGTGCTTTCTGTGCAACAGGCGCTGCTGGTCTCACGCGCTCTCTTTCTGCGAGCGAGATTTACGAGCAGGTTATGCACGTCCGCGACGATTTTGACGCACGCGTTACCAGCGTTGTTCTTATGGGTCAGGGCGAGCCCTTCATGAACTACGACGCCACTCTTGCGGCTATGAGACGCCTCAACTCCCCTGACGGAGCTGGCATTGGTGCGCGCCATATTACAGTATCTACCTGCGGCGTTATCCCTATGATTAAGCGTTTTGCTTCTGAACCAGAGCAATTTACACTTGCCGTTTCGCTTCACTCTGCAGTGCAAAAGACGCGAGACGCCCTCATGCCAGGAGTTCGTAAATACTCACTAATTCACCTGTATGACATTATGGGTGAGTATGTCGATAAGACCGGTCGTCGTCCAACGTATGAATATGCGCTGATCAAAGGCGTTAACGATTCTGACAATGAGCTTGGAGCTTTGAGAGACTTCTGTCGAGGAACGCTCTGCCACGTTAACATCATTCAGCTTAACGAGATTGAGGGTTCTAAGTTCCATCCAACATCCCCTGCCCGCGCACAGGAGTTTGTAAACAGCCTCAACTCTGTTGGCGTTGAAGCAACCATCCGTCTTTCTCGTGGATCTGACATTGATGCGGCTTGTGGACAACTCTTCCAAAAGAGAAATGCACGCTAAAGTGCTTATAGAGACAGCTCTTATATAAGAATTATTCATGCTTTTAATGCAAAGAAGGGGTCCTCATGGGCCCCTTCTTTTTAGTTCATGTATAGAACGTATGTTCTATTGAATTGCGTTTAACCATTCTCTTTCCACCCTAGCCTGGTGAGAGAGAATGTTTCTCGCACTTTTCCTATTACCGCTACCTGAATAGTCATCAAGAATAGCATCGAGAGCTCTTCTCGATCTTCTCATCGCGTGAAGAAAACTTCTTTGTGCCTCTTTAGTCAACAGAGCATGTTTAGCGAGAAAAGCTATTCCTAGTAATGAGACACTGGATATAATCGCAAACTTTATCTTCATTATGCTTCTTTAACGTTTGAGAGTTTTTCCACTAGAGCAGCAAGTTCTTCCTCATCATTGAATTCGATTTCAATCTTATTCTTGCCGCGGATATTTCGTACTTTTACTGGAGTATCCAAAGCAATTCTTAGCTGCCTTGCTGCACGCTTATATGCCTGTGGAGTTGGCTGCCTTTTTGGTTTCTCAACATTTGTGACAGAAAATAGTGGAGCAAGATTTTCTGTCTGACGAACCGACAAGTTCTCTTCAACTACTTTCTGGGCAAGCTTAATTCTTCCTTCTTTTCCGCTTACAGAAAGAATTGCACGAGCATGTCCAGCACTAATGCGTCCCTCCGCCATCAAAGTTTGAACTTCTGTTGGAAGGTCCAGAAGACGAAGGGTATTTGTAATTGCTGACCTAGACTTTGACAAAACCTTGGCTAAGTCGTCTTGGGTTAAGTTCTCTTGTTTGATTAGCTGCTTATAACCTTGAGCTTCTTCGATTGGGCTTAAGTCAGATCTTTGTAGATTCTCAATCAGAGCAAGCTTGAATACTTCCTCGTCAGAAATTGCTTTGATTACAACAGGTACTTCCTCTAATTTTGCAAGTTTTGCAGCCTGGAAACGTCTCTCACCAGCAACAATTTCGTAGTGGTCGCCCTTCTCGCGAACAAGAAGTGGCTGAAGAATACCGTTTTGCTTAATAGAATCACTGAGTTCAGTGAGCTCAGCTTCGTCAAAACGCTTGCGAGGCTGGTCTTTATTTGGCTTAATCTTCTTCAAAGGCAGCGTGGTAGTTTCTTTTTTATTACCAACCTCAGCATCTACCTCGCTAAAGAGCGAATTAAGGCCTTTACCAAGTCCTGATTTTTTAACCACGACGATTCACTTCCTTTGCAAGTTTGTTATATGCAAGTGCGCCCATACTTATTCGTGCATACATGGTTACTGGCAAACCATGACTTGGTGCCTCAGCAATTTTGACGTTTCTTGGAATAAGTGTCTTGAATACCTTGTTACCAAAGTAATTAGATACTTCATTGACTACCTGCTTAGATAGGGAAGTTCTACTATCAAACATGGTCATTACTACGCCAAAGATTTCAAGATCTGGATTAAGCTGTTTTTGCACCATCTTCATTGATTCAACAATCTTGGTAACGCCTTCTAGTGCATAATACTCGCACTGAATTGGGATAAGAATGCTGTTTGCAGCAACTAAAGCGTTAATTGTTAGAAGACCTAGTGATGGTGGGCAATCAATCAAAATGTAGTCAAAATAGTCTTTAACCTGTTCAATCGCCTGCTTTAATATATTTTCTCTTGAGTCAACAGAGACAAGTTCAATTTCAGCACCGGCAAGTTGAATGGTTGCTGGTGCAATAGTTACGTATTTCTGAACTGTTTGCTGCAATACCTCTTCAATTGGCGTTTCATTGAGAATTACGTCATAAATATCAGCTTCAAGTTCCTCTTTATCAATTCCAAAACCACTTGTCGCATTTCCTTGTGGATCAAAATCGATAATGAGAACTTTCTTCTTTGTTTCACCTAATGCAGCAGCAAGATTAATTACGGTAGTTGATTTTCCAACTCCGCCTTTTTGATTAATTACTGCCAGAACTTTAGGATCTCTATCCTGAAATCCCCTTGAAAGGTCTTTGTAGCTCATTTATCCTCCGTTTGACCAAGTTTATTTAATAATACAGAATGTTTCACGTGAAACATTCCACAATTACCCTCTTCTTGCAACAAACGGATTTGATTTAGCCATTCCAGTTTTCCTTGGTAATTTGATTTTGCTCTTTGCAACTTTTTTGTATAAAAGAATTTCACGATGGCCAAGATTGTTTGGTAACTCAATTGTTTCACGTGAAACATTTTTGTATCCAAAAATTTTGGCTGCCTGAGAGGCGTCCTGAAGCTCTATCTCATCAACATTGGCCTTCATTACTATAAGAGTGGCTTGGGGGGCTAAGAAAGGCTCTGCATACTCCATAAGAATATTTGTCTTCGCAACAGCTCTAAAAGTCACAAAATCAAACTTTTGTTTATATGCATTTGGAATTTCTTCTGCACGAAGCTTCTCAGTCCTAACTCTCTCATTTAGACCAATTTCATCAATCATTGACTGAACCGCATTGATCTTTTTTCCAATAGAGTCAACCAATAATGTTTTATTATCACTCATGATTGCAAGAGGAAGTCCAGGAAAGCCTCCACCGGTACCAATATCAATATAGTTGTGAGTACCAGTTATAAACTCATTACACACTTTGAGTGGTAACAAAGAATCAAGAATATGGAGCACGAGCGCGTCATCAACTGAAGTGATTCTTGTGAGGTTCAGATTCTTATTTATCTCAATGAGTAATTCAATATGTTTTAGAAGCTGTCTTCTCTGGAGTTCTGTTGAATCGATTTCATAGTTAAGGAGAAGTTCCTTCAGTACATTCTCTTTTGAATTATATAAAGACTTTACTGATTCAGACATTGCTTCTCCTGTGACAAAACTTCTTGTTACAAGAAGAATTGTCACAAAAAAAGAGGAAGGCGTAAACCTTCCTCATCAAATTACTAAAGCTTGTGAGAAGTTCTTAGCTATTGATAGCAGTTACCACAACACGACGATATGGATCATCACCCTCAGAGTGTGTAGTAACCTCAAGGTTGTCTCTCAGTGCGATGTGAATGATGCGACGCTCATAGCCACTCATTGGAGCAAGAGAAACCTTACCGGTCTTCTTAGCACGAGCAGCAGCAGAGAGGGCCATCTCCTGAAGCTTATTACGGCGGCGGCTCTTGTAGCTTTCAACATCAACAGATACTGGATAGTGGAAGTGAAGCTTAGCGCTCATAAGAGAAGAGAGAACCATCTGAAGAGCCTCAAGCGTATTACCATGACGACCAATGAGAATTGCAAGATCGCCGCCGGTTACGTCAAGAATAAGTTCTCCATCTTCACCATCATACTCATCAATTGCACAGCTATTCTCGCCAAAGAAGGAGAGAAGCTCTCTTAGATAAAAGACAGCGGTATCAGCAATCTTATTCATCTCAGCATCAGTAAGCTGAATTCCAGCTTCAAAATGCTCTCGAATTGAAACAAACTCGTCTTGTGAATCAACGACAGGAGACTCATTAAGAGCGTTTGGCTCAGAAACGAAAGTCTCATCCTCCATGTCGTCCTCCAGTCAATATAAAAAGTTTAACTATTAATCTACTCTAACAAGTTCTGTAAACAAAAGTTATTTTGTTCAAGCCCAGCTACTAAGCCTTTTTGTGAGGGCGTGGCTTCTTTTCTTTTCTCACCACGTCAACCTCGATGGGCTTATTAGCCATCTGAGCCTCAGCCTTAAGCTTCTCTTTTTCCATAATGCGCTTGGTAATAAGCTGCTGCTGAGCAAGCTGCCAAATACCAGAAGTGACGTAGTAGAGAAGAACAGCTGCTGGCACAGTCCAACCAAACCAGAGCATCATGAGGGTCATCATGCCACCCATCATGTACTGCTGGGTTCGCTGCTCACCAGAGCTTGTACGAGCATTTACTGCCATAGAAAGGAAGGTTGTAAGACCAAATAGAAGAACAAAAATTATGTAAGGGATAGCAGCAACAAGGCCATCAACAGCAAAAATGTCTGACGTTGCTCGTGCGATAGAAGGAAGAATGTTGTAGAAACGAGAGTCTACCGGAACCATCTTTGCAACGGTAAAGAGTGCAATAAAGATAGGGGACTGCAGAAGCAGAGGAAGACAACCACCGAGTGGATTGAAGTTAATCTCTGCGTAAAGCTTGCGCATTTCTTCGTTCTGTCTTACTGGATCATCAGCATAGCGCTCCTGGATTTCTTTGAGCTTTGGCTGAACAACGCTCATACGAGCCATAGAGGCCGTCTGCTTGTTGGTCATTGGAACCAGGATAATACGGATGATGATGGTAAGCAGGATAACTGCCATACCCCAGTCTCCCGAGAATGATTGAAGTCCCGCTAAGACTGTGTATAGAAAGTTAACAATCCAATCCCACATATTTCCTCCGGTGCGTTCCTTTACGGAACGGGATCGTATCCTCCCTTATGAAAAGGGTGACAGCGAGCAATACGCTTAAGAGCAAGCCAACTTCCCTTTTTAACACCATACTTTTGTATGGCCTGAACTGCATATTCGGAGCAAGTGGGCCGATAAATACAGTGAGGCTTAAAAAGGGGAGAAATGTTTCTTTGATAGAAACGAATAGCACCTAGGAACAAGTTTGCGAAAAAAGAATCATGTCTTTTCTCGCTCATTTGACCCCTGTCTTTCTTAACAAAGCATCCAAAGAAACGCTTATATCAGCAGGATTAGTGCTGTGTGTATCTTTAGTCGCAAAGAGAATAATGCCGTATCCCTCAACAGGTAAACCGCTCTTTCGAGCTGCTTCGCGCAGAACGCGTTTACACCTGTTTCTAAATACGGCGTTACCTAATCTTTTTGGAGCTACAAAGGCTACCTCGGAAGGATGTGCCTCAGTGGATGGTGCTACTCGTATACGAAGAACAGAACTTTGAGCCCTCTTCCCCGCAGAGAAGACCCTTTCAAACTCTGAACGAGATTTAATGGTCTTCACAGAAACATTCCTTAGACGGTGAGGCGCTTACGGCCCTTAAGGCGGCGACGAGCGAGAACGGCACGACCATTCTTAGTTGCCATACGTGCACGGAAACCGTGGGTAGTTGCGCGCTTGCGCTTATTTGGCTGGTAGGTACGCTTCATAGCTATTTCCTCCCGAACGGGTACAGTATCGATTAAAAAGCCTACAGATTGTACTCGCGTTTATGGGTACCTGTCAAATTTTCTACGCAAATACCTCAACTTTTTCTCTTTTTTATTCAAAAATCTAGCGAGAAAACCTTTCATTTTGAAAATTTCACTTGTGATAAGTGAAGAAATTTGTTGAAAGGAATATTTCTGCAAGCTGAAATATGTCCGTTAAATGCTACTATCATTCAGTACGTCTTTCACAAAGATATAAAGTTATCTACAGATGTTTAACACTTGTTGAAAACTTTCATTCATCGTGAAAGAAAACGAAAAGTTTTCTTCATTTGTTTAACAATTGTTGAAAAGGAGGTGTCATGGCAAGAGATTTCTTTCCTTTTGTTGAGGAAAACACAAACCAGAATGAAAAAGACGCTGGTTCTGATAATTCTCTCACCGTCCGTTATGCTGCACGTATTGCAGTGTATGACGATAAAGCCGCAGCACCTCGTGTTGTTCTCGTAGAACCAAAAGACGTTCGATCTTATCTTGATGAAATTGCAGCTACCGTTAACCAGCTTGCTCACGAGCAGGGTGGAAAAATTCCTTTTATGGTTATGCGTGAGATTGTGGAAAATTTCATTCACGCCCGTTTTGTAGCGCCTACAATTTCAATCATGGATAATGGAAATACCATTAGGTTTTCAGACCAGGGACCTGGTATTAAAGAGAAAAATCGAGCTCTTGAGTTTGGTACTTCTTCTGCAACAGAAGAGATGAAATCGTTTATTAGAGGCGTTGGTTTTGGCCTTCCTTATGCTCAACAATACATGGTTGAGAAGGGTGGAAGTCTTACCCTCGAAGACAATATCTCTGGCGGAACCATTGTTACTTTGTCAACACGCCGCTCTAAAGATGCACACATTCAGACGCTTCCAACTCAAGAAGAAGCTGAAGAATTACCTGTAAATCAGAACCAACAGGCAGTTTTGCATGCTCAGCAGGCCGTATCTCAACAGCCAGCTGCACAGCTTCCTAATCTGGTACTTACAGATCGAGCAAAACAAGTTCTTCAATATCTCTCTGAACATGAATGGGTTGGAGCAACGGAGTTAACAAGTACCTATGGACTTTCAACACCAACGTGGTCAAGAGAATTAAAATCGCTGGTAAATATAGGAATAATCGGAAAAGTTGGGCAGAAATATAAGCTCACTACTATTGGAGAAACTCTCCTTTCATAGAGTTTCTCAACATTATTCGCTGAAAGTTATCAACATTCCTCTATACTAGGTGTCCCAATTTTCAACATTTTGATTGGACACGTATGGATGCATCAATTGATTCAGACGCAATAGCTCTGTGGCAAGACGCAATTGACCTCTTGGTTGAAGAGAATCAGCCAGAGGCTTTTATCGCTATGTTGAGAACCTGCACTCCAATTAAAGTTGAAGATAACGCACTGTGCGCTGAAACATCAATGCGTTTGGCATATAACCGTATCCTTAAGAATCTACCGATTGTTGAGAGATGCCTTTCGGCAGCAGCCTTTGAAGACATTATTTTGAGCCTTACTCTTACAAAGTCTTCTACTCCTGTTACCACTACTTCCACAATGACTCCTCAAGAGTTCAATGCTTGGAAGCAAAAAACCGCTCCTATACAAGCAGTTGTTCCAGAACAGATTCAAGATTTTGAATCCAAGGAACAAAGTCTTGAAGAATTAAAACAACAGACCTTAAAGCGCCGTAAGAGTAATCCTCTTTATGAGGAGACATCTTTCAATTCAAACCTCACGTTTGATCGCTTTGTTGTTGGTGACGAGAATGAGCTTGCACATCAACATGCATTAAATGTTGCAAACGACGCAAAAGGTAAGGCAAACCCACTGTTTATTTACGGTGCAAGTGGTCTTGGAAAAACTCATCTTCTACGTGCGGTCCAAAACTACATCAACTCTGAAGATATCGAACGTGTTTGTGTTTACAAAGATGCAGATGCTTTTGTTGATGACTACGTAAATGCAGTTCGTAAAAATGCATCAGGAAACGCCGCAACAGAGCTTAATAATAACTATCAAAATATTGATGTTCTTATCATCGACGACGTCCAAAAACTTGCTGGTAAAGCAGGTACTATTAACTTCTTCTTCAATATTTTTAACTCTCTTATTGATAGAGGTAAGCAGATTATTCTTGCCGCAGATAGAACACCTGCTCAGCTTGGTATGGGATCTGACGGCTTTGATGATCGTATTACTTCTCGCATGAGTGGTGGCATTGTTATTGGTATTGAGTCTCCAAGCTACGAGATGAAACTTAATCTTATTCATGTCTTCTGCGACCGAGCTTTTAAAGAGAGAAATTCTTCTCTTACTGCAGACGATTTGCCAGAGGACATCCGTCGTTACATGGCTGACAAGGCTGGTCAAAGTATTAGAACGCTTGAGGGCTTCTGTAATCGCTGTGTAACTGGTCAGATTAAAGCAAAAGAATCTGGCACAAATATCAAACAAGAAGAAATCGATAAGATTGCAGACACGCTCTGGCGTCGCATTTCAAAGACCGTAAATATCGAGAAGGTCCAAGAAGTCGTAGAAAATATTTATGGTATTAGTCATCGCGATATTGTTGGCAACAAGAGAAATAAAGAGATTGCAGAACCTCGTCACGTTGCAATTTATCTTGCTCACGACCTTTGCCAATACACGCTGGTAAATATTGGTAAGCATTTTGGTGGAAGAAAACACGCAACTATTTTGCACAGCATTGAGGTAATAGAAGAAAGAATCAAAGAAGACAAAAGTTTCTATGATCAAATTTCTCAACTCAAGAAGACTATTCTTGAACAAAGTTAGTGTTTAAAACCTGTTAGTAAGATGTTAATTGGTGAAGAGAAGTAGTGATTTGTTGTTGAGAGTTTAAGAGGGGGAGTTTTACTTTGTTTATGAATGTCAAAAATAAGCAAACAAATCTGACCTCTAGAAACATATTTCTACCTCTAGAAATGTAAAGCTTTCTTCTTTTCAACATAGCTTATTATTACTACGATATTTTTATTCTTATCTAAGAAATAATAGAAAGGGTCGTCATGAAATTTACCGTAAGTCAATCCGCTCTCCAGACGGCACTTGATATTGTTTCTAAAGGCATTGGTTCTAATACAACACTTCCTATTCTCTCTGGCATTTACCTCAAAGCATTTAATGGCATGCTTGAGCTACAATCCAGCGACTTAACTATTTCTATTAAGCATCAAATTGCAGCAAACGTAGAGGAAGAAGGAGAGACAGTTGTTTCTGGAAAGGTTATCCAGAACATTGTTAAAAATCTTCCTGATGCGGCAATTACTTTTGAAGGTGGAGAGCGCACACTTTCTGTAACATGTCAGCGTTCTTCTTTTAGACTTAATACTCTTTCTGCTCACGATTGGGCTCAATTCCCAGAGTTTGATCTTGAGAAAACCTGTGAGCTCCCAAGCCAGCTTCTATCAACTATGGTCGATAAGGTGTATCGAGTAACTTCTAAGGAAGCTTCTCGTCCTATTCTTCAGGGAATTTCTCTTACTGTTGAGGACAACACTATTCGTCTTGTTGCTACTGACTCATTCCGTCTTGCCGTTTGTGATTCCAACACAGATACTCCAGCAGGTGAGTCTTTTACTGCAATTATCTCTGGTGAAGTGTTCCATGACGTTCTTTCCATGCGTAGCATGACTGAGAAGGTTTTGATTGGTACTACAGATAACCAGGTAGTCTTCCAGTTTGGAAATACCACTCACATCTCTCGTAAGATTGAAGGTCACTTCCCAGACTATAAGCAGCTACTTCCTACGTCTTGCACTGCATCAGTTGATATTAACGTTGAAGATTTCTCTGCAGCGCTGAAGCGTGTTTCTGTTATTGCCCTAGCAAATCCTTCAGTTCGCTTTGATGTTGATGCCGACGGTAAAGAAGTTAAACTTTCTGCATCTTCACCAGATCAGGGAGAATCCTCTGAACATATTGAGGCTCAAATTGAGGGAGATTCTCTTTCAATTGCTTTGAACTATCACTATGTCTTTGATTGTGTAAATGCTGCTCCTTCTAAGGATCTTCTGCGCCTTGAGCTACAAGGTCCTTCTCAGCCAGCTATTTTCAAATCAAACGGCAAGGTTAACTACTTGTATCTTCTGATGCCTGTTCGCCTCTAATTTGATAGGGGTTGTGTGGGACTTAAAGTTGAACATGTTTTGCTGTATAACTTTCGTTGCTTTTCTTCGAAAGAGATAGATTTGTCTGCACAAACTACTATTTTTGTAGGAAAGAACGCTGCAGGTAAGACAAATACTGTTGAAGCATTACAACTCCTTACTGCTGGGTATTCATTTAGAAAACCCACACCTTCACAACTCCTTCTTACAGGTACTTCTGAGGCAAAGATAGAGATTTCTCTTACAGGAGATGGAAGAAAACTAGAAAATACCTGCACCATTACAGAACGCCGTCGTCAATTTTCAAAGAATGGCAAGAAATGTCAGGCTGCAGATATTTCTGGAACACTGATGTCGGTACTTTTTAATCCCGATGACCTTTCAATGATTAAAGGTGGCGCATCGTATCGCCGAGAAGAATTTGATGACTTTGGCCGCCAGGCAAATAAAAGCTACTTCAAGGTTTTCTCGGCATATACCAAGACAGTTGAGCAAAGAAATAAGCTGCTTAAATCTGATTGGCCAGATGAAAATTTGCTTGATGCGTGGGATCTTTCACTTGCAAGAGGAGGGGCTACGCTTCTTCATGCAAGAATTCATTTGTTTGAGCGTCTGGCAAAGAAAACGTGTGAGATCTACCAGGAACTCTCTGGTGGAGAACACCTGGAAATGAACTATATTTCTTCAATTGGAGAGGTTTCTCTTGAAGCTTCTAGAGAAGAAATTACTGATCAATTCTTGAAGGCTTTACATGAAGCTCGCACGGATGATATTCGTCGTCAGCAAAGTACAAAAGGACCTCATCGAGACGACGTTGAGTTTTTAATTGAGGGTAAAGATGCTAGAAATTTTGGTTCTCAAGGTCAAATTAGAACTGTCGTTTTAGCACTTAAGATGGCAGAAGTTCTTCTTTCAGAAGAAATACTTGGTGAGAAACCCTTACTGCTTTTAGATGATGTTATGAGTGAGCTTGATGAAGACCGCAGAAAAGCCATCATGGAATTTGCATTTCATGACATTCAAACGGTAATTACCACGACAAACCTTGGGTATTTCTCTGAAGAGGTTTTAGAAAAAGCGCAGATAGTTAGGTTTAGCGATGAATAATCAACAAGAAACACCTGCGCGCGGTGGCAATGAAAATGCAAAAGATTTAATGAGTTCTCTGCTTGGAACCTTCAGAGATTCTAAAAGCATGTCAAAAAATCGTCGTGCCTATCTTGCGTGGGTTGAAGCAAATGGTGAAAGAGAGACAGAACACACAACCGGCGTATTTGTCAGAGAAGTAGCTGGTAGAGAGTACCCTGTACTTACCGTCTATGTAGATAATCGTATGTGCATGATTGATTTTCTTGCACAAAGAGAAATTTATAGAGCCAGGCTCTCAGAGCAAGGCCTGGAGTTCTCAGACCTTGAATTTAAGCTGGACAAATACAATAGACATGCTGGTAAAGAAGATACCTCTTCAGAAAAGCAAGCACAGGGCCAAAAAGAAGAGAAAAAAGATCTTCCAGAACTCACACCAGAAGAGAAATTACAAATTTCTGAGTTAGTTTCTGGACTTTCTGAGCCACTTAAGTCAACGGCTTATAAAGCGATTGAAGCAAGTTTTAGACAAAAAAAGAGTCTTTAGTCAAATCTGTCACTAATCTGTCCTTAAATCTCTTTACAGAGCCTCTCAGATACCAAATATTACTGTTTAAACAATGAAATTTCTCTGTGCCGAGTTGATTTTGGCGATTTCATAGTAAAATACCTATATCATTCCGCTCACAATTGAAGAGAGGACTTACGTGGCAAAAGAAAATAAGTATGACGGTACAGAGATTAAGATCCTTGAAGGCCTTGAGGCTGTTCGTAAGCGTCCAGGTATGTATATTGGTACAACTTCAGCTTCTGGTCTGCATCACCTTGTTTGGGAGATTGTAGATAACTCAGTCGATGAGGCAATGGCTGGTTATTGCTCCAAAATTAAGGTAACCGTTCATCCAGATAACTCTATTTCTGTTGAAGATAATGGTCGTGGTATTCCTGTAGACCTTCATCCCCAGAAAAAGATTCCAACTCTTGAGGTTGTTCTTACTATCCTTCACGCAGGTGGTAAGTTTGATAACAACGCTTATAAAGTCTCCGGCGGTCTTCACGGCGTTGGCGTTTCTGTTGTAAACGCTCTCTCAAAGAAACTTGTTGCACAGGTTAAGCGTGATGGCAAAATTTATGAGATGGTCTTTGAGCGCGGTAAAACCGTTCAGAAGATGAAGGAAATTGGTACTTCAAAATCTAACGGTACTACCATTACTTTCTGGCCAGACGACATGATCTTTGAGACCACTACGTATAACTTTGACACACTTCGTGATCGCCTGCAGGAGACAGCATTTCTTAATAAGAACCTTAAGATTACCCTCGTTGATGAGCGTGAGCTTACTCCTCGTCAGGTTGACTTCCAGTATGCTGGCGGCATCATTGACTTTGTTAAGTACCTTAATGAAGGAAAAGAAGTATTACCAGGATTTTCTCGACCTGTATATATTGAAGGCAAATCAGAACCTGATGCTCCGCTGTCAAAAACAGGAGAAGTTGAAGTTGCTCTACAGTGGAATACTGAATTCAGCGACAGAACTCTTTCTTTTGCTAACGATATTTTTACTGAGGAAGGCGGAATGCACCTTGAGGGCTTCCGTACTGCTCTCACTAGGGTAATAAATGATTACGGCACTAGGCAGGGAATTCTTAAAGATAAAGATCCTAAGCTTGAGGGTGGCGATATTCGTTCAGGTTTAACCGCGGTCATTTCAGTCAAGCTACCAGATCCTCAGTTTGAGGGACAGACTAAATCAAAACTTGGTAGCTCTTACATGAGGACGCTTACCAACAAAATTGTTACTCAGGGTCTCTCAGAGTACCTTGAAGAGCATCCAAATCAAGCAAAAGAGATTTTAAGGAAAGCAGTACAAGAAGCTAGAGGACGTGTAGCAGCTCATAAACTTCGTGAGGCAACACGTCGTAAAGGACTTCTTGAGTCTGCAGCTCTTCCTGGCAAGCTTGCAGACTGCTCCGTTCGTGATGCAGAGATGACTGAGCTCTTCATCGTCGAGGGTGACTCCGCAGGTGGTTCTGCAAAGATGGCACGTGATCGTTCTATCCAGGCAGTTCTTCCACTTCGCGGAAAGATTTTGAACGTTGAGCGCGTACAGGCTCACCGTGCGCTTTCTTCTGACACCATCACTTCCTTGATTACTGCTATTGGTACTGGTGTTGGTGATGAATTTAATATTGAGAAAGCTCGTTATCACAAGATTGTCATCATGACCGATGCTGATGTTGACGGCTCTCACATTAGAATTCTTCTGCTTACCTTCTTCTATCGTTATATGAAGCCAATGATTGACGCAGGTTATATCTACGTTGCTCAGCCTCCTCTGTATCAGATCAAGCCAAAGGGTAAGAAGAACGGCAAATACATCTATACCGATGAAGAGCTTGCTCTTGAGACAAAGAAGTTTGAGGACAACACCAAGTTCACTATTCAGCGTTATAAGGGTCTTGGTGAGATGGATCCAGAGCAGCTGTGGGCAACCACTATGGAGCCAAAGAACCGCATTCTTCTGAAGGTAACCATTGATGATGCTCTTGCCGCTGATCGCGCGGTCTCTGACCTTATGGGCAACCAGGTTGAGAAGCGTAAAGACTTCATCCAAACACACGCAAAAGACGTCCGCTTCCTGGACATTTAATGGTTTCTCGCTAAATCATTAGACAGAAAATGAAAGGGTAACTTGTGGCAGACGATAAAAATATGAATGACGATCTTTTTGGTGCAGATGAGGACCAAGACCTTGATGCACAAAACGATATGGATGAAGAATACGAAGATGACGAGGTAGAAGAAGACTCTGACGAGTTTGACCCAGAGACTGGAGTAAATCTAGTAACGGGAGAGACTTCACACATCATCTCTGATGAGGCTGGTACTCGTCTTGACCTCTCAGACATTCACGGTGGCACGCTTAAGCCAACCGATTTGTCCTCAGAGATGAAGACTTCCTTCCTTGAGTATTCCATGTCCGTTATTGTTGCTCGTGCACTTCCAGATGTTCGAGACGGCTTAAAGCCTGTTCACCGCCGTATTTTGTACGCAATGAGTGAAGCTGGAATTACGCCAAACCGCCCACATAAGAAGTCTGCATGGGCAGTTGGTGAAGTCATGGGTAAGTACCACCCACACGGTGACTCCGCTATTTATGACTCCATGGTCCGCATGTCTCAGGACTTCTCGATGAGACTTCCTCTGATTGATGGCCACGGAAACTTTGGTTCTATCGACGGCGATCCACCAGCAGCAATGCGTTATACCGAGGCACGTCTTACCAGAAGTGCTATGGAAATGCTGGCAGAGCTTAACAAGAACACCGTTGACCTCCAGTCAAACTATGATGAGTCACTGACAGAGCCAGCGGTTCTTCCTGCTCGTTTCCCAAATCTTTTGGTTAACGGTTCTTCAGGTATTGCAGTTGGTATGGCTACCAACATTCCTCCTCACAACCTTGGTGAGGTTACTAACGCTGTTTGCATGATGATTGAGAATCCTGATGTAACCACTGAGGAGCTCATGACCGTTCTTCCTGGTCCTGACTTCCCAACAGGTGGCATCATCATGGGCACTCAAGGCATCAAGGATGCCTACGAGACTGGTCGCGGTTCTATTACGGTCCGCGCAAAAGTCCATGTTGAGCAGGTTAAGAGTGGTCGTCAGCGCCTTGTTGTTACCGAGATTCCTTACCAGGTTAACAAGGGTCTTCTTCAGGAGAAGATTGCTCAGGCAGTCAACGAGAAGAAAATTGAAGGCATCTCCGACATGCGCGATGAGTCCAACCGTAAGGGCATGCGCATTGTTTTGGACCTTAAGCGTGATGCGGTACCACAGGTTGTTCTGAATAACCTGTATAAGAAGACTCAACTCCAGTCCAACTTTGGCATCATTGACCTGGCCTTGGTTGACGGTGTTCCTCGTACGCTTTCTCTCCGCGAGATTCTGCGTCACTACATTGATCACCAGATTGATGTCGTACGCCGTCGTACTGAGTTTGACCTGGATAAGGCTCAGAAGCGCGTCCATATTTTGGAAGGCCTTCTGACCGCAGTTGATAACATCGACGAGATTGTTCACATCATTCGCAGCTCGCAAGATGATACCGAGGCAAAGAAGCGCATGAACGAGCGCTTTGGCCTGGATGAGATTCAGGGCGAAGCAATCCTTCAGATGCGTCTGCGTCGCCTTACCGGCCTGGCACGTCAAGATCTTGTTGATGAGATTTCCCAACTCAGGCTTGATATTGCCTACTACGAGGATCTTCTCGCCCACGAGGAAAAGATTCTGGCTGTTATTGCCGATGAGCTCCGTGAGATCTCTAACCGCTACGCTGACAAGCGTCGTACACAAATCTCTGACCAGGATATTCAGAACCTGGACGTCGAGGATCTTATCGCCGAAGAGGATATGGTTGTCACCGTTACTCACGCAGGTTACGTAAAGCGCGTTCCTGTTGAGATTTATCGCTCTCAGAAGCGCGGCGGCAAGGGTGTTCAGGGCGTCTCTCTCAAAGAGAACGACTTTGTCGAGAATCTCTTTGTTGCATCTACCCACGATTACGTGCTGTTCTTTACCAACTTTGGTAAGGTGTACCGCCTCAAGGTCCACGAGCTTCCTGTTGGTAACAGAACTACTAAGGGTAGCGCCATCATCAACGTTATCGAGACGCTTGCAGAGGGCGAGAAGGTCAAGGCAGTTATTACAACCCGAGACTTCCCAGAAGACAACTACCTGATGTTTGCTACTAAGCAGGGAATGGTCAAGAAGACAGCAATGTCTGAGTACGACCGTACCCGTAAGGACGGCCTCATTGCAATCAACCTTAAGGATGGCGACGAGCTTGTTAACGTCCGCCGTGTCCACCCAGGTGACAAGGTTGTTCTGTGCTCCTCCGACGGCAAGGCAATTCTGTTTGACGAGGCAGAGGCAAGAAGCATGGGCCGCGGTACCTCTGGCGTTCGTGGTATTACGCTCAAGGGCGATGCGACTATGCTTGGCATGGAAATTACCAACGGTAACGGTGACCTTTTCGTTATTACCGAGAAGGGCTATGGAAAGCGCACGGCAATTTCTGAGTATCCAGTTCACAAGCGTGGTGGCCAGGGCGTCTTTACCATCACAATGACGGAGAAGAAGGGTAACCTGGTTGCCTGCCGCGTTGTTGGTCCTCAGCACGAGATTATGATCATGTCCGAGGAGGGCGTTGTAATCCGCGTCAAGGCTGGCGATATCTCCAAGCTTGGCCGCTCTACTCAGGGCGTCAAGGTTATGAACCTCTCTGGTACTGACGTCGTTTCTGCAGTTGCCCGTATGGTTGCCAACAAAAAGAAGGCTCCTAAGCACGCAGAGAACCAAGGCATGCTTGATCTGATGGCAGCAGGCGCTCGCGATGCTGACGAGGCAGAGTCTGTTGACCTCGGAGATGAAGAGGAAGTACTGGACGATTCACTGCTGGATGATGACGAATAAGCATTTCAGCTATACGTAATTTGAAGAGCTCAGGAGGCAATTCTCCTGAGCTCTTTTCGCTTACCGAGAAAAACGACACGCTAATAGCAACGATTTTTATATAAAAGATGCGTCAGTTGTTTAAAAGTAAACCATAGAGCAGGACTTATGAGAAATCCTCAGGAGAGACATCCTCAATAAACTGGTGGAACTCCTCAAGCTCTTGGGCCTGAACGTCCTTCTCGACATCAGTAAAGTCTGGAGCAGCAGCAATTTCCAGAACGCTCTCGTCAGCAAAGATCGGAGCGTTTGTTCTTACTGCCAGCGCAATTGCGTCTGACGGACGAGCATCCACGTAAATATGCTCTCCCTCTTTAGAGATGAGCTCAATTTGCGAGAAGAACGTGGTGCCGCGAACGCCTACAATGCGCACACTTTTAATATCTGCGTCCAGAGAATCAAGAACGGAGCGAAGAAGATCATGTGTGAGTGGTCTCTGGGTAGACTCTTGGTCTATACCAAGGCTGATAGCAGATGCCTCAATGTTGCCAATCTTAATAGGTAGGCTGAGCGTGGAGACCCCGCGTGGGTCATGAAGACGCAGAACAATTACGGAAGAGATAGGTCCTCCTCCGACAACGACTGTCTGTATGTCCATACGCTTCAGCGACACAAATACTCCAAATAGCACGTCTTTTATCAATCTTTGGGCAGATAGTCTACGACTCTCTGTTCTGCTTTCATACCCAGTTTCAAGAAACTTTAAAACAAAACAAAAAAAGTGTTGACCTATGAGAATTATGGAGGTATTATTTTTCCCTGCGTTGGGCCTGTAGCTCAGTTGGTCAGAGCGTCCGGCTGATAACCGGGAGGTCACAAGTTCAAACCTTGTCAGGCCCACCACTTTATGTGACAATAGTCACCCCAACGTTAGCCGAGTCGCCGTTGGGGTGATTATTAAAGCCTTCTGGGCCCAACCAGAAGTCAGTACGGGGAATTAGCTCAGCTGGGAGAGCGCGGGCTTTGCAAGCCTGAGGTCAGGGGTTCGATCCCCCTATTCTCCACCAAATGTTCAAGGCCAGGGATTTAGTCCCTGGCCTTTTTGCTTAGATATGCAAAAACATACCGATAGCCGCCAATATCAGCCACTTATCGAATAGTTGAAATATTTTCGAAAAAGTTTGAGTACGATTTACACAGGAGTATGTTCTTTTCATTGGAGCTGTGGGTGACCACAAGGAGAGAAAAGAGTTCTTATGTCAAACCTTACTCGTCGTAACTTTTTTGGAGTCAGCGCAGTTGTAGCAGGTCTGGGTATCACTGCCTGCAAAAAGTCCGATTCTGATGCTGGAGAGAAAAAAGAATCTGACACCAACTCTACAGACGCGGTTGGAGCACCAGAAGAGCTGGTAAAGGCAGCAAAAGAAGAGGGTAAGCTGATTGTTTACGGCTCTTGTGAGGAAGAGTATCTAAACGCAGTTTGCGCTAATTTCAAGAGTCTGTATGGCATTGATGTTCAGGCTCAGCGTCTCTCAACCGGAGAAGTTGCTGCAAAGATTGAGGAAGAGAACGGCCATCCATCAGCAGATGTATGGTTTGGCGGAACAACCGATCCTTACAATGTCTCCTCCTCAAAGGGTCTTCTTGAGCAGTACGAGCCAAAGAATGCGTCTCACCTTATTTCTGATAAGTTCAAGAGCACAAATAAGGACTGGTACGGAATTTATAAGGGCATCCTGGGCATTCTGTACGATAAGGAAGAGCTTGGGCGCCTTAAGCTTGATGTTCCTCAGGATTACAAAGATCTTATCGATCCTAAATATAAGGGTCTTATTTGGTCTTCTAACTACAACACTGCCGGTACTGCAAAGCTGATCATCAACACCGTTATTCAGAAGTACGGTCACGATCAGGGCATTCAGTATCTTGTTGACCTTGATAAGAACATTGCGCAGTACACCAAGAGTGGTTCTGGTCCTTCCAAGGCTATCGGAACAGGCGAGTGCACCATCGGAATTGGTATGCTCCACGACGGCATTTATCAGATTGTTGACCAAGAGCATGAGAATGTTGGTCTTCAGATTCCAAGCTCTGGCGCATCATACGAGGTTGGCGCAACCGCAATCTTCAAGGGTGCTGCACATCCAAACGCAGCTAAACTCTGGATTGAGTATGCACTTTCACCAGCATGCGTTGACCTTGCTCAGAAGAATGGCTCTTATCAGTTCCTGGTAATTGACGACGCAAAGCAGCCTGAGATTGCCACTGAATACGGCCTTGATCCAAACAACGTTATGGACTACAACTTCGAAGATGCCAAGAAGCACACCGAGCAGTATGTCAAGGACGTTATGGAAGCTCTTGGTGGCGGAGATAGCCGCTTTAAGACAGAGTAAAACCAACGCAGATAAGCAAACAATGCTGTTGCTCAAGATCTGAGTGGCAGATTATACTGGGTAGGCAGAGATCTGCCTACCCAGTTCCACATAGAGCTTTGCGTATAGGTTTAGTGTTTCAGAGTTAGGACCAGCATGGCAAAATCCCAGAGCGCTCGACTTGAGCGAAAAAAGCTCCTTGGCGATCCAATTTTGATAACGACCATTGTCGTTCTTATCGCCTTCTTAACCCTTTTTATTTTGTATCCACTTGCCATTCTTATGGTTGACTCTGTAGTCTCCGATAATGGGATTAGCTTTGATGTATTTACGCGCATCTTGGCTTTGCCTTCGTTTGATCGCGCAATTACCAATACGCTCAGAGTTGGTTTTGCGGTAGGCATTTTATCAGCGCTTATTGGTCTTCTTTTTGCATACGTCGAAGTGTACGTAAAGCTTCGTACAAAGTTTATGACAGGACTTTTCCGCGTGGTTTCCATGCTTCCTGTTGTTTCTCCGCCATTTGTTCTCTCGCTTTCTATGATTATGATGTTTGGCAAGAAAGGCCTGATTACTCGAGGTCTTTTGGGAATTTTTGACAACAACATCTATGGTTTCTGGGGCATTTTTATTGTTCAGACCATGTCGTTCTTCCCTGTGTGCTACATGATGCTTAAGGGTCTGCTCAAAAACATTGACCCATCTCTTGAAGAAGCAGCCCGTGATATGGGAGCAAGCCGCTGGAAGGTATTTACCAGCGTTACCCTTCCTCTTATTTTGCCTGGCTTGGGCAATGCTTTTCTCGTCTCATTTATTGAGTCAATTGCAGACTTTGCTAACCCAATGATTATTGGTGGTTCGTACGATACCCTGGCAACAACCATCTACCTGCAAATTACAGGCGCGTACGACAAGCAGGGCGCTGCTGCTATGGCTGTTGTTCTTCTTTCCATCACGCTGCTCATGTTTGTTGTTCAGAAGTTTGTCTTGGAAGCAAAGAGCACGTCCACGCTCTCGGGCAAAGCAACGCGTGCCAGGATGCTTATTACAGACAACTCTGTTCGCATCCCGCTCACTATCCTTTGCGCGCTGGTAGCACTCTTTGTTATTGGCATGTATCTCTGCGTTCCTTATGGTTCGTTTGTCCGTTCCTGGGGCTCTAATTACGAACTAACTACAAAATGGTTTGAGCAGGTATTTTCCAAGTATCACGGCTTGCAAGCATTTAGCGATTCGTTCATGCTCTCGCTTATTGCAGCGCCAATTACCGCCCTGCTTTCGATGATTATTTCTTACCTGGTAGTAAAACGTCGCTTCCGTGGTCGCGGCTTTATCGAGGCTGTATCCATGCTGGCTATGGCAGTTCCTGGTACGGTTTTGGGCGTTGGATACATTCGCGGTTTCTCAAGTGGTGTTATGCACACAGGATTTTTGCAAGGTCTGTATGGCACAGGACTCATCTTGATTATTGTCTTTGTCGTACGTTCGCTTCCTACAGGAACGCGCTCCGGAATCTCGGCGCTTCGACAGATTGACAAATCAATCGAGGAGTCCGCATATGACATGGGTGCCGATAGCTTTACGGTGTTTATGACCGTTACGCTACCGCTGATTAAAGATTCGTTCTTGTCGGGCCTGGTAACGGCGTTTGTCCGTTCCATCACCGCAATTTCTGCAGTTATTCTCTTGGTCACACCAGAGTTCCTGCTCATTACTGTTCAGATCAATGAGTTTGCGGGCAAGGGTTCATATGGTATGGCCTGCGCCTTTGCAACAATTCTGATTGTTATTACCTATGGCTCGGTATTGCTTATGAATTGGGCCATCAAACACTTTGGCACCAGCCGAGCACTCAAGGAGGAGTAACACATGGCTACAGAGAAAAAAGGCGTTCGCCTTGAGCACATTTCCAAGATTTATCAGGATCAGAAGACTGGCAAAGACTTCTACGCAGTTCAAGACGCTAACATCACTATTGCTCCTGGCGAGTTTGTAACACTGCTTGGCCCTTCTGGCTGCGGAAAGACCACTATCTTGCGCATGATTGCTGGTTTTGAAAGCCCTGATGAGGGAAAGATTTTCCTCGGCGACGAGCAGATTGATGAGCTCACTCCAAACAAGCGCGATACGGCAATGGTGTTCCAGAGCTATGCGTTGCTTCCTCACTACAACATCTTTGACAATGTTGCCTATGGCCTCAAGCTCCGCAAAATGGACAAGGCAGTAATTCGCGAGAAGGTCCTTCATATCCTGGGTCTTGTTGGACTTGAGGGCATGGAAGAACGTATGACCAACCAGCTTTCTGGTGGTCAGCAGCAGCGTGTTGCTTTGGCACGCGCTCTGGTTATTGAGCCAAGCGTTCTTCTCTTTGACGAACCTCTTTCAAACCTTGACGCTAAGCTCCGCGTTGACATGCGTAACGAGATCCGTCGCATTCAGCAGGAGGCTGGCATTACTGCTATCTACGTTACACATGACCAGTCAGAGGCAATGGCGCTTTCTGACAACATCATCATTATGAAAAAGGGCGTTGTGGATCAGGTTGGCGATCCACAGACGGTTTACTATCACCCAGCGGATGAGTTTGTTGCAGACTTCATCGGTGAGTCCAACTTCCTGCACGCAACCATTGCAGACAAGCTTGATCCTGAGACGGCACTTTGCCGCTTTGAGGGCCATGAGTTTGAAGCCAGCGGATGTTCTCACCTGGATAAGGGTAAAGAGTGCTGCATTGTTCTTCGCCCAGAGTCTGCACGCCTTGCTGATGAGGGAACGCTTGCCTGCGAGGTAGTGCTTTCTCGCTTCATGGGCCACTATCAGAACTACCACGTTATGGTTGGAGACACGCTCATTAAGATCACGGACTTCAACCCTCGTACCCACAAGATTTACAACGTCGGTGACCACGCCTTTGTTGACTTCACCAAAGACGAGGTCCACGTTCTGTAAATGTTTTAGTTAAAGCAGTAACGTATGGCGAGAAGATCCGTTGGTCTTCTCGCCATTTTTTTCGAGGCTTTAGCCTGTTGAGCGCGAGAAGCGCGCGAAACACAAAACCA
>NZ_DBHHJM010000005.1:0-113380 GCF_057237245.1 Lancefieldella sp. | reverse complement strand
TCCGACTTAGGTGTGTTTTGAACTGCCTCCTATTTCTCGTGTCCAAGAAATGGGAGGCAGTTCAAAGTTGGCACACGCGATATGCAAAATCTTTTAGACATTGATTCGCACGTATTTTTCGGTGTGCGGTAGAATATTATTCGCAAGCGTTTTGTCTTGCACCTGTATGTAAAGTATTGCCAAAAACTTGGTGTTTACCACGTATGGTGCACAAAGTTTGACGCGTAGAAAGGAAGCCTAATGGCTGAAGATCAGTACATGCACCTTGTTATTGTTCGCCACGGTGAGTCTGAGTGGAACAAGCTCAACCTGTTCACTGGTTGGACTGACGTTGACCTTACCGAGACTGGTCACGAGGAGGCAGCAGCTGGTGGTCGTGCTCTTAAAGAGGCTGGCTATGACTTTGATGTTTGCTACACTTCTCTGCTCAAGCGTGCTATTCACACTCTGAATCATGTTCTTGATGAGCTTGACCGTAACTGGCTTCCTGTTCATAAGACCTGGCGTCTGAACGAGCGCCACTATGGTGCACTTCAGGGCCTCAACAAGGCTGATGCAGCTGCCGAGCACGGCGAGGAGCAGGTAAAGATTTGGCGTCGTTCCTTTGATGTTCAGCCACCAGCTCTTGAGCCAGGCGACGAGCGCGATCCTCACGTTCAGGAAATGTTCCGCGATGTTCCAGCAGAGGATCTTCCTTACACTGAGTGCCTGAAGGACACCATTGCACGCGCATGGCCTTACTTTGAGCAGGAGATCAAGCCACAGCTTGAGGCAGGTAAGCGTGTTCTTATTGCTGCACACGGCAACAGCCTTCGCGCTCTTGTTATGCAGTTTGAGCACCTCACTCCAGAAGAGATTCTTGAGGTTAATATCCCAACTGGCATTCCTTGCGCATACACCTTTGACAAGGACTGGAACATTGTAGACAAGCACTATATTGGCGATCCAGCCGTCATAGAGGCAAAGATTAACGCTGTTGCTAACCAGGGCAAAGCTAAATAAGCTGTTTGCCAACACGCTATATTGTTAAGCAGAACGGGGTGGTTTAATACCACCCCGTTCTTTTTTGCCTACTTATAGAACCATGATGAATACGCCCGCAGTAATAAAACCCACATTGAATAGTGTTACGATGTACCGCCGAGAAAAGAAGGGATTAAATGTTTAAAAGAGAGCTCAACGCAAAACTTGTTCTTTCTGTAATTGCAACAGGAATTATGTCCTTCTCGGGAGTTGTCGTAGAAACTGCCATGAACGTGACGTTTCCAACGTTAATGGAGGAATTCTCCATTGGCACCTCAACAGTGCAATGGATGACTACTTCGTACCTTTTGATTCTTGCCATAATCATGCCTATGTCGTCGTATTTAAACAGACGATTCAAGACAAAAAGTATCTTTACCGTAGCCATGATCTTCTACATCAGTGGCATTCTCTGCGGATTTGCTGCTCCAACGTTTATGTTATTGCTGCTCGGCCGTATTTTAGAAGGTATTGGCACCGGTCTAGCGCTACCACTAATGTTCAACATCATCACCGAACAGGCCCCACTTAAAAACATGGGTGTCATGATGGGCATTGGTATGCTAGTTACCGCCGTTGCACCTGCAGTAGGACCTTCGGCTGGTGGTTGGATCGCAGAGCATCTTGGCTGGCGAATGATCTTTGCCGGTCTTCTCCCCTTCTTGATTGTGGCATTTGTACTGGGAATTAGTTCAATCCAACAGAGCCATGAAACTGAGGTTATCTCTTTTGATGTCTTTGGCTGGCTGCTGCTTACCGTAAGTTTTATTGCGCTCATCTTTGTCATTGACGAATCCAGCGCGTTTGGTCTTCTTAGCATTCCTGTTTTGCTTGCAATGGTGATTTTTGTGGGCTCGCTTGCGCTTTTTGTGCGTCACGAGAACTCCTTTAAATACCAGGAGCAATCGGATAAATCTCCAAAAATTCCTATCATTAATCTTGAGGTATTTAGCGAGAAGGGCTTTGTGCTCTCGCTCTTTGCTATTGTTGCTCTGCAATTTATTATTCTTGGTCAGTCATATCTTCTGCCTAACTTCTCCCAGCTAGTACTGGGTGCAGGTGCTACCGCAGCAGGAGCTCAGATGCTTCCAGGATGTGCTATTGGCGCAATTATGGCACCAATTTCTGGTCAGATTTTAGACAAGCTAGGAGCTAAAAAGCCTATTGTTACAGGCATTCTTTGCTGCCTTACCAGCATGCTCCTTTTGCTGCTCTTTGTTCACGTGCTTACCGTAGAAATGATCACGTATATTTTTGCCATCTTCGCCATTGGTCAGGCGCTTCAGATGGGAAACAACTTTACGGTAGCTTTGGGACACTTACCGGAAGACCGCAAAGCAGATGGAAATGCTGTTATTAACACAATGCAGCAGCTCTTTGGCGCTATGGGCACCAGCGTTATTTCTGGCGTTGTAGCGACTTCTCAGCTTGAAGCTACAGACTTAGCTACAAGCACTCTTGCAGGAGCTCAGAATGCACTCTTTGTACTTGTATGCGTAGCTTGTATTCCTCTTGTTACCATGGGAATCGTGCTCTTTGTACTGCCAAAGATGACAAAATAAAAAACGCGGCAACTACAATCGAAGGAAGCAAATTAAAAAGCTAGGTATCCAAAAGAAGGATATCTAGCTTTTAATTTAGACAATCGAATAATCAAGCTACGACACAACAGCTGATAATTTCAATCCAATAAACACGGCAACCAGGCACGTTATAACATTGATCGCAATATTCACACCTGCGGCAGTCCAATTACCTGCTTGAATAAAGGTCAACGTTTCATTTGAGAAGGTCGAGAAGGTCGAAAGTCCTCCGCAAAGACCCACGGCTAAGAATAGCTTTACCTGTGGCTGAAGTGGACTTGCAAGATCAAGCCCTGTTACAAAACCAATAATCAAACCTGCAACTACATTTGCAGCAAACGTACCAACTGGCAGGTTAGGAATCCACTGCTTAAAGAGGACCCCCAACTGCCAGCGACCTAAACTACCAAGTGCTCCACCAAGGGCAACAGCTAAAGCTTCAATCACAATAAACGCCCCTACTCTAGCTCTCGCGAGCCCGTATACAGCTGATAATACTCTCCATGCTTTGCAATAAGCTCATCGTGAGTACCGCGCTCAATAATGCGGCCATGCTCCAGAACCATGATGGCATCAGAGTTACGAACTGTAGACAACCTGTGAGCAATCACAAAGACAGTACGGCCCGCCATTAGGGCATCCATGCCCTTCTCGATAAGTGCCTCAGTACGCGTATCAATACTGGAAGTTGCCTCGTCCAAGATAAGCACGGGAGGATCGGCAATAGCAGCACGCGCAATTGCCAGAAGCTGCCTCTGACCTTGGGAAAGGTTAGCGCCATCTGAGGTAAGTACGGTGTTGTAGCCACGGGGCATACGGCGGATAAACTTATCTGCGTTTGCGATTTTTGCTGCAGCAATAACCTCGTCATCAGTAGCATTCAACTTACCAAAGCGAATATTGTCCGCAATGGTACCCGTGAACAGATGTGTGTCCTGCAAAACAATGCCCAGGGAGGACCTTAGTGCAGACTTCTTGATGTCATTGATTGGAATGCCGTCGTAGGTGATGGTTCCGCTACGAACATCGTAGAAGCGGTTAATGAGGTTGGTAATAGTTGTTTTACCAGCGCCGGTTGAGCCAACAAATGCAATCTTTTGACCAGGCTTTGCAAACAGGGTGAGGTTTGCAAGGACCGTCTGATCATCGTCGTATCCAAAAGTCACGTCATCAAAGCGAACGTCTCCAGCAAGAGGGGTTTTCTCGCCAGACGGTGTGACCCAAGCCCAGGACTCTTCTCCTAACTCGTAACCACTAACGCGAACCAGGTCAACCTTGCCCTCATCAACCTCGGGAGTCATCTCCATAACCGCAAAGATGCGCTCGGCACCGGCAAGAGCGGTAAGCAGGAAGTTGGAGAGCTGTGTGAACTGGTTGAACGGCATGGCTGCCTGGCGAACAAAGACCAGGTAGGATGCAAGACTTGCAACATCCGCGTGTCCGTTTACCGCAAGCAGTGCGCCAACCACGGTAACCACAGCGTAATTGATATACGTCAACGAAACCGTGATAGGAACCATGGTTGCTGCGTAACCCTGAGCACTTGTTCCAGAGTGCCGTAACTCCTCATTAACCTTTTGAAAATCAGTAAAGTTGGCATCCTCGTGGTTAAAAACTTTAACCACTTTAAGGCCAGAGATAGTTTCTTCTGCAAAACCGTTAAGAACACCAAGGCTCTTTTGCTGCACCGAATAATGCTTGGCAGAGCGCTTACTTGCATAGCGTGCATAAATCACAATCAAAACGTCAAAGAGAATAGTGATGAGCGTCAGCTGCCAGTTAAGGACAATGAGCAACACAAGCGTACCAACCATCTGAATAAACGCCAAAACAAGATTGGCAAAACTGTTATTAAGAGCTTCTGAGATGGTATCCACGTCGTTGGTAAAGAAACTCATGATATCGCCGCGGGTACGGCGGTCAAAGAACCTCAGCGGCAGCGATTCAATGTGCTCAAAGAGGTCTCGTCTGATGTCAAAAACAATCCTCTGAGCAGCACGAACCATAATTTGCGTGTAACCAACACTGGTAAGAGCGCCAATTGCATACACAACCGCAGTAAATACAATGAGGTTGGTAAATGCGTTTACGTCTCCCCTGCCCACTGCAGCAACAACAGGCTTAATCATATAGGTACCAAGGAGCGCTGCTAAACCGCTGATAGAAACAAGAAGTGCCACCAACATAAGACGCTTTTTGGCATGACCCAAATACGAGACAAACACTCTAATGGTATGTCCGATGTTTTGAGGACGTGCTCCTCCTGCGCGATTAGCCATGTGACACCTCCTTGCCAGCAGCGTCAATGTCCGATTGACTACCGCCAATCTGCGACTCATACAGCTCTCTATAGATAGGGCTCTTGGCGAGAAGTTCTGTGTGAGTGCCAGTCATATGAACCCTACCGTTATCAAGAACGACAATCTGATCTGAGTCCATAACGGAGTTCACGCGCTGGGCAATGATGATCTTTGTCATGTCAGCAAGCTCAGCAAGACCAGCACGAATCTTTGCATCGGTTGCTGTATCAACCGCACTGGTAGAGTCATCAAAAATGATAATTTTTGGCTTCTTCAAAAGCGCACGCGCAATGCAAAGGCGCTGCTTCTGGCCACCAGAAACATTGACGCCACCCTGACCAAGGTCTCCGTCCAAGCCGCCAATCCTGTCAAGAAACTCATCAACGCATGCAATAGAACACGCGTGAAGCAGTTCCTCATCAGTAGCGTTGGGATCTCCCCAGAGCAGGTTGTCGCGGACGGTGCCGCTGAACAGCACATTTTTCTGAAGGACAACAGACACCGCATCACGAAGTGAAACAAGATTGTAGGAGCGGACGTCATTCTCGCCAACAAACACGGTGCCTTCAGTAGCATCGTACAAGCGTGCAATCAGCTGGATAAGGGTAGTTTTTCCGGAGCCGGTGCCACCGAGAATGCCAACGGTAGAGCCTGGCGCAAACGAGAGATTAATATCTTCAAGAACGTCCTCTTCAGCGCTCTGGCTGTACTTGAAAGATACATTTTCAAAGCGTACTGCACCGTTCTTAACGTCAGTCAAACCGTGCTCTGGAGACTCAATAGCAGGCTCCTCGGAAAGAATCTCTCCGATTCGACGCACGCTAGTAATGGCGCGAGCAGTAAGCAAGAACACGCCAGAAATCATCATAAGAGAGTTCATGATAAGCAGTACGTAACTCATGAAGCCCGTGAGCTCACCAACGCCCAACCTACCAGCCATAATCATCTGGCCACCAAACCAAAGAATAGCCACGTTAGTGACGTACATTGATGCTTGGAAAATGGGCAGGTTTAAGACGGAAGTGCCAAAGGTCTTTGTAGCAGTCTGCGCGTACTGCGTATTGACTTTTTCAAAGCGATCAGAGACATATCCTTCTCGGACATACGCCTTAATAGCGCGCACGGCTGCAAAGTCTTCCTGCAGCGCCTCGTTAAGCTTATCCATTGCACTTTGCATAACGCGGTACAAAGGACCAACGCGCTTCACAATAAAGAAGAGTGCAATAGCCAAGAAAGGCAGCACGGCAAAATACACTACCGCCAGCTCTGGGCTCATAATAAATGCCATAACTAAGCCCATGACCAGCATAATTGGTCCACGCATAAACGGACGTGTGCCCATTGCAAAAGCATTCTGAATAATGGTAACGTCTGACGTCAGTCGCGTGACCAGAGAGGATGAATCGTACTTATCAAGATTTGCAAAAGCAAACTCTTCCATACGGCGATACTCATCTTGCCTGAGTTGAGCGCCCAGTCCCATGGCTGCTTTTGCTGAGTAGCGTGCATAGCCAATACCAGCAAACATGGCGAGAAGAGCAAAGACAACCATAACGGTACCGTTTACAAAAACAGTTTGAAGATTGCCTTGCAAAATACCCTGGTCAACAATTTGAGCCATGAGTACAGGAATCACTAATTCGAGTAGGGACTCTGCAAACACGCAGAGTCCCGACATAACAAAGTCCTTTTTATACGCGCCAAAATGGTCCAAGATTACCTTTAACTCAGCGCGAGCAGATGGAGCTTTTTCTTTTACAGAAGCGTCATTCATTACTAAAACACCACGTACCTTACTGTCTTGCGTTGCTTGGTTTGCTTATGCCTCTTTTGGAAGCGTTTGAAGCGAAACCTCTTTAAGCTGCTCATTAGAAACAGGCGAAGGAGCGCTCGACATCAAATCAGAGCCAGAAGTAGTCTTTGGGAATGCCATGACATCACGGATGGAATCGGCACCTGCAAGCAACATGCATACGCGGTCAAGACCAAGTGCAAAGCCGCCCATTGGAGGCGCACCAAACGTCAGAGCCTCCATCAAGAAGCCAAACTGAGCCTTTGCGCGCTCTTCAGTAAAGCCGAGTTTCTCCAGAATCTTAAGCTGCAGCTCAGCGTTATGGATACGCATTCCGCCGCCGCCAGCCTCAAAGCCGTCCATAACAAAGTCGTAGGTATACGAGCCCATAGCCAGAGGATTAGTATCCAGAAGGCCAAGCTCATCCTCACGAGGAAGGGTGAAGGGCTGGTGCTCAGAGGCATAAGACTGAGTCTCCTCATCCCAGTGGAACAGTGGGAAGTTAACAACCCAGAGGAAATCATGACCTTCTCGTGGTACATCCAAGACCTTTGCCATATGCAGGCGCATACCACCAAGAATCTCATCTGTCTCCAGACGGCCGCCCACAGCAAAGAGAATCAAGTCCCCTGCCTCAGCAGATATCTCTGCTCGCAGTGCCTCGAGCTCTTCTGACGAGAAGAACTTGGTAATAGGGCCTCCCACGGAGCCGTCCTCTTTGAAGGCGACCCATGCAAGTCCCTTGGCACCAAAGCCGGCAGCTACCTCGGCAAGCTTATCTACCTGAGAGCGCGGCCAGGTGCCTGCACCCTTAACGTTGATTGCCTTAACGTACTGGCCATCAGTTGTTGCGGCAGAGCTAAAGAGCTTAAAGCTGGACTGCTTGAAGACCTCAGAGACATCGTGGAGCTCCATACCAATGCGGGTATCAGGCTTATCGGAGCCGTAGGTATCCATTGCGTCCCAGTACTGAATCTTGCGCAGTGGAGCTGGGAACTCAATACCCATCTTTGCAAATGCATCACCCAGAATATCCTCAAGCTCAGCCATGACATCTTCCTCGCGGACAAATGCCATCTCCATATCAACCTGTGTAAACTCAGGCTGACGATCTGCACGAAGGTCCTCATCGCGGAAGCACTTAGTAATCTGATAGTAGCGCTCAATACCGCCAATCATCAGCAGCTGCTTCAGCAGCTGTGGAGACTGTGGCAGTGCGTAGAAGTTTCCGCCCTGCATTCTGGATGGAACCAGGAAGTCACGAGCGCCCTCAGGAGTAGATTTGAACAGTGCCGGAGTCTCTACCTCGGTAAAATCACGCTTATGGAATGCCTCACGAAGCGCAAATGCAAAATCAGAACGCATACGAAGATTCTGAGCCATCTGAGGACGACGCAGGTCAACATAGCGGTACCTCAAGCGAAGGTCCTCGTTAACGTCAATGTGGTTCTCAATCTGGAATGGTGGAACAGCGCTGGTGTTAAGAACCTCAATCTTTGAAGCAAGCACCTCTACCTCACCGGTAGCAAGAGCCTCATTGGTCTGACCTTCAGAGCGATGCTGAACCGTACCGGAAATCAGAACAGGCCACTCAGGACGAATAGTCTCTGCAGTTGCAAATGTTTCTGCATCAACATCTGGGTCAAACAGAATCTGGGTCAAACCCTCGCGGTCACGGAGGTCAACAAAGATTAGGCCACCAAAGTCACGACGACGCCAAACCCAACCAGTGAGCGTAACGGTCTGACCGATATGCTCTGCACGAAGCTCTCCGCAGGTATGCGTATGCATGCTGTGCAAATCAGCAGCTGCGTGAGCGGAATAATTCTGGGGGTTTTCTGAGGAACAATCCATTTTTATCCTTTCGTCTTTGCTTCCCTGTGCCAAATCGGAAAGCGCCTTCAAGACGGCAAAAACGTGTAGACGGCACGTCCTTGCTCATAGATTAAACATTGTACTCTCCAACGTTTAGTCGAATCCTCTCAATCTAAACTTAGTGGAGATTCACGAGGAATAAATAACTTACCGTCACACTTTTACGCTAGACTGAAATTGATACACATGAGCCCTCTCATAGGGCGAGAAGAACTTGGAGCTTTCATGGCCTATAAAGCCGCTGTATTTGATCTCGACGGAACACTTCTGAACACTATTGTTGATCTTGCTTGGGCAACCAATTACGCCCTTGAGCAGTTCAACATGCCCACCTATACCGTTGATGAAGTACGTCAGATGGTTGGAAATGGCGTTGCAAAGCTTATCCGTGACGCCGTGCCAGAGGGTACCGATGATGCAACATACCAGCGCGTGCTCGCATGCTTTAAGGAGCACTACGCTGACCATAGTTTGGATAACACTGCGCCCTACCCTGGTATCCTTGATGCGGTAGATACGCTCAGAGCAGCGGGTGTTAAGTGCGCTGTTGTTTCCAACAAGCCAGACTTTGCTATTGCCGATTTAATGACTAATTTCTTCCCAGGTAGATTTGACTTTGCTCTGGGTCAGCGAGATGACCTTAAAAGAAAGCCTGATGCCGAGCCTGTCCATTACGCCCTTGCTCAAATTGGCGTTGATCCTCAAGACGCTGTCTATATTGGAGACTCCGAGGTTGATGTTGCAACAGCACACAACAGTGGCATGCCTTGCATTAGCGTTACCTGGGGATTTAGAGATAAAGAAACGCTTCTAGCTGCAGGTGCTACCACGCTTTGCGATACCGCAGAAGCAATGGTGCAAGAAATTCTCAAATAGTAGCACTAATAATTACAACCATTCATCATTGCCGTTGAGCGAGAAAAAACGTCCGCTTGCCTATGCCTCTCAATTCATCTGAATAAGCGTATTCGGAGGGCGGTATAGTCAATAAAAGTGCGTCCATAATTTGCGCGCAAGCGACGTGGAAAGGATTGCATCATGGGCAAGAAAAGTTCTGAGGTTCTCCAGATTTCTTACGAAGACCTGGTAGAGTACCTGCACAGTAATCACTCTGTGTACATGCAAGTCGGACACCAGGTTTATTACCTCACTGATGTCAACTTTGAGGCATGGAGAGCTCAAGACACCAGCATCAGAAACTCAAAGAATCACTTTGTAGATTGTTCTGAATTAGTTCCTACGGTAGACGAATTTCTCGCGCTTCCTTTTATTAATGGAAAAACCATTAAAGACGTTTTTGCACATGCAACGTTCTATGCATCCATGAAAAACGAAAAATCTGAGTAATTCAAAGTAATCAGCATTTTGTTGACTACCTCTCAGCTAAAACTTAAAGGACCTGTTAACGCAGGTCCTTTTTTACCAGGTAAATTATCTTAATAATCTGCATCTCATATAAAAACGCCGATGCAGTGCACCGGCGTTTTACGTTTAATTTGAGAGAACCTGTCTACTCAACAGGCTTCTGAACCTCAAGAACCTCGGCAATCTCAACCTCAGCAGAGACCGTGCCAGCAAGCTCTGGAATAAGATCGTTGTACTTATTAGCAGAAGCCAGCTCGGAAGAAGCGGTCTTTGCGTAACGCTTAACTGCTGCGGCAGCACGGTTAACGGCACTCAGGGTGCCAGCGCCTCCGACACAGCCGCCAGGACAAGCCATGCCCTCAAGAAGGTAGCCTGGATATTTACCCTTAACAGCATCCTTAAGCATAGCTCGGCACTCAGCAAGGCCATCAACAGCCATGATAGGCACTTCTTTATCAGGGTACTTCTGGTGAATAACGTTAACTACGGCACCCGCAACGCCACCCGCAACGGCAAAGGCGCGACCGTCATGGGATGCGTTTTCAAAGTCGGAGTTGTCGTCATCAAGCTTGGTGTAGTCAATGCCCTTAGACTCCATCATTCCTGCAAGCTCCTCAAAAGTCAGAACAAAATCGACCTCGGACTTAACGGAGCGACGCAGAGCCTCGAGCTTCTTTGCAGTGCATGGTCCAATAAAGACAATCTTGGACTCTGGGTTTTGCTTTCTTACCAGACGAGCAGTCAAAACCATGGGGGTTAGGGCCATAGAGATTGCATCAGCGTGCTCTGGATGCTCTTTTTTAGCCATGGCAGACCAGGAAGGACAGCAACTTGTTCCCATAAAGGGAAGCTTTTCTGGGACTTCTTTGACAAAGTCTTCTGCTTCCTGAACAGTACAAAGGTCAGCGCCGGTTGCTACCTCTTCTACCTCGGCAAAGCCCATCTCTTTGAAGGCTTCGCGAAGACGGCCAACGCTACCCTTGCCAAACTGACCAACAAACGAAGGAGCCACAATTGGGACAACGGTGTAACCCTCATTGATGGCCTGAATTACCTGGAAAATCTGACTCTTATCAGCAATTGCACCAAAGGGGCAGTTGACCAGGCATTGACCACAAGATACGCACTTCTCGTAATCAATATCTGCGCGACCATGCTCATCGGAGCCAATAGCGTCCATACCACAAGCAGCAGCGCAAGGACGTACGTGGTGATGAATTGCCTGGTAAGGGCAAACCTTGAAGCACATGCCACACTGAATGCACTTCTCCTGGTCAATGTATGCCTTTTTGTCTACGAAGCTAATTGCCTCTTTAGGACAAATCTCTCGACAAGGGTGCGCAAGACAACCTTGGCACGCGTTGGTAACGCGATACACGTTGTCCTCGCAGGCGTTACACGCAAACTTAACGATGTTAATCAGCGGTGGCTGGTAATAAACCTCAGGTCGAGAGGCCTCTTCCAAGCCGTCAGAAATAAGCTCTGGTTGATCAACGCCCTGCATAGGCATGCCCATAGTCATGCGAATGCGCTCGCCAACAATAGCGCGCTCCAAGAAGACGCTCTCACGATACGTAGCAATATCACCAGGAATAATCTTGTACGGCAGCTCTTCCATCTGGTGAACAATTTCATCAACGCTCTTATCTGCTTTTTCATACGCAAGCGTTGAAACCTCTTTAAATACCTTCCTGCGGATTTCAGTCAGGTTGGTATAGACACCTCGCATTGTGCCAGGCATTTCTCCCCCTCCTCGTTCACTTTATGCACGTCTGGGTAACGTATCCGCACAAAATGAATGTATGTCTCTACCACAAAGTATGTACTATAAGTCCCCCTTGGTGACACTAAAATAAGAAAATCGCTCTGGAATATCCGTTTTAATCACAATTTTTGCGCCCGTGAGCGGATGAATAAATCCAACGCGATATGCATGGAGCATTAACGGCTGCGGCCTATGCTTCTTTTTTGAAGCGCGCTGCAGAGACGACGCACCTCCATACAGCATATCTCCTACCAGGGGAAATCCAAGTGACGAGAGATGCACTCTAATTTGATGCTTTCTTCCTGTCAGCAAATTGACCAGTAGTAAGCTTTGAGTTTGACCTTGTGCTGATGATGAAACCTTAATGAGGCTTACCTCCGTTTGAGAAGGCTTACCTGTGGCTGAGATTCTCATCTTCTGAGCGTCGTGCCGATCTTTTCCAATTGCCTTATCTATCAGCACTTTATTTGGTTCAAACGTTCCCTTAACGGCTGCCAGATACTCTTTGGAAAGCTCCTTAGAGGCAATAAGCTGGTCAAACTGTGGCTGCGTTTCTTTTTTGAGCGAGAAAAGCACAATGCCCGTAGTCTCTCTATCAAGGCGATTCAGAGCTTGGACCTGGGAAAGGTCTATCTGGCTTGGGCTCTCAAGTGCACGGAGTTTCTCGCAAACTAGCTCAGTTAACGAGGGTTCATGGGTACCGTCCGCATGAACGATAATTCCCGCCGGTTTATTCACGGCAAGTAGATAGTCATCCTGATACAAAACCTCAAGGTTGTTGTCAGACTGAAGAGCATCCACGCTACTCACCTCGCTTAACTACATAGCGCTGCTCAGAGAGAACCTGGGCAAATGACTCGATTGTGCTCCACACATGGTCGGTGCGTCGCCAGGCAACACTAACCGAGTACGACATCTCTTTTCCCAGCTCAATAATGTGAAGGCCAGACGTTTCAAAGTCGTAATTAGACGAAGCAACCAGCTCTGATGGCAAGAAGCACGCACCAACGCCTCTCATGGCAAGCGCCAAAAGCGTCTCGGAGTTTCTGGACATGACCTTGATAGTGGGAGAAATGCCCGATGCGGCAAACGCATGGCGAGCAAAACTACCAGCAATGTCTCGTTTACCTACCGTTAAGAAGGGGCAAGCTTCCAAGGCCGTGAGCTTTCCCGTCTTTTTGACTTGCGCGACAACCGAGTCAACCTTATCTGCATACAAAGACTCAAGAAGCGCTTGAGAGACAACCAGAACGATCTTCTCGTCAAACAGCTTTTTAACAACCAAGTCATACGACGACGAATTAACCGTTGCAACAATCAAGTCAAGCTGACCTTCGGACAGCCACTCAACAAGCTCGTCATTCTCGCCTTCATCAAGCTCAATGGAGATATTTGGATGCAATTTTTGGAAAGCAGCGATGGAGCGCGGCATGATGATGTGGCCTCGTGTTGCGGTAACACCAACACGCAGGCGACCTCGCTCGTTGCCCGCAATATCAAGAAACTCTTGATCCATAGCGCGACGCTGAGCCTGAAACCTACGGGCATAACGCAAGAACTCTTCTCCCGCAAACGTGAGCGACAACGGGACGGTGCGTTCCAACAGCTTAGAGCCAAGTTCTTTTTCTGCTGCCGCAATATTTGCCGAGAGCGTTTGCTGCGTTACGCTCAGGCGCTCAGCCGCCTTGGTGAAGCTCTTTTCTTCTGCAACGGCAACAAAATAATCCATAGTTTGAAAGTTCATTTTTGCTCCCACTGTATTACAAAAATTACTTGTAATTATAACCATTGAAAACAGTTGGACTTCAACTTTTTAGTTGCCTACTCTATTTACATAAGAAATTCGTTTGGAGTGGATGCATGGTAGAGCTAATAGTACTAAGTGCCTTTGCGGTGATGCTCATCGTAGGTACAGCCCTATCTTTCCCCCTTACATCTATCTTGACCATTGGTTTCTTCCTCTTTTTTGGTTACGGACTCTCTCGTAAAATCTCTGCAAAAAAGCTTCTTTTGGCAGCCTTTGAATCTGTTTGGGAAGTTAAAACAATTATTGCGCTGTTTGCTGTTGTTGGTGCTATGAGTGCGGCATGGCGTGCAGCTGGAACCATTCCAGAGATTGTCAGTATTTCTGCTTCTCTTATTTCTCCTTCTGTCTTTATTCTGGCTACCTTCTTACTCTGCACCATGATGTCCATGCTTTTGGGCACCGCATTTGGTACCGCTGCAACCATGGGTATCATCTGCATGTCTATTGGTAAGGCAATTGGAGCAAGTGAGTTCTTTATTGGTGGCGCTGTTCTTGCAGGTAGCTACTTTGGTGATCGTTGCTCCCCTATGTCTACCAGCGCAATCCTTGTTTCGCAGCTCACCGATACCAATCTATCCAAGAACATTAACCGCATGCTTCGTACCAGCGTGGTGCCTTTTATTGCTGCATGTGTTATCTACGTGGCCTGGGATTTCTTTATGGCAAACACGGGAACTATCCCCGATGTTACTGGTCTTCTGAGCCGTTCCTTTAGGCTTTCTTTGATTTCACTTACACCAGCACTTCTTGTAATTGTTTTCTCGCTTCTTAAGGTTGATGTCATTGTAACCATGGCATCCAGCCTGGTGCTTGCCTGCATTCTGTGTGTCACCGTCCAGCGAGTTCCTCTTGAGGACCTGCCTGTTATCCTGCTCTTTGGTCTTCGTGCTCCAGGAGCTACCGTTGCAAACATGGTTAATGGCGGCGGTGTCTTCTCCATGATGAACGTCTTGACAATCGTGACCATTTCCTCAAGCTACGCTGGTCTTTTCCAGACAACTGGCTTGCTTCGTCGTATGTGCCAGCTGGTAGCTGACCTCTCCGATAACTCCACGCCTTTCTTTGGCGTTCTGATTACCAGCATGTTTACCTCAATGGTTTCTTGCAATCAGACCTTGGCTATTATGCTGACAAACGATCTGTGCGAGAACGCAGAAAATTCTTCCAGCGCTCTTGCTTTGGATATCGAGAATAGCGCTGTAATTCTTGCTCCACTGGTTCCGTGGTCCATCTCAAACATCTCGGTACTCTCTGCAATTGGCGCACCTTCTATGAGCCTTCTGGCTGCAAGCTTCCTCTATTTGCTGCCTCTTTGGACTCTGGGAATTTCTCTGTGGCTCCATCGCCGCCCAGCTAAGATTGACGGCCATCGTGCTCGTTGGCTTGGTCTTACCTCTGACGATGTCCGTAGCTGCTCATGTCCTCGTGTGCAGGATGATGGGTCTGCAGACTCTACCGCAAGTCTTCCTGCTGTTAAAGTTGCCTAAGACCGCGCTGTTCAGCACTACTAATTCACATTGCTAAGATAGACGTGTTTTACGCCGTTAATACTTCTATTAATGCTTTGGTAATTCAATAATTCGATTGCAACGCTGGGCAATACCCATATCATGTGTAACCATAAGAAGCGTTTTATGGTTTGCATGAACGGAATCTAGCAAACTGTCTATAACAATAGTGGCCATAGCCTTATCAAGTGATCCGGTTGGTTCGTCAGCGAGGATTAAATTGCCTGGCTTTATCATTGCTCGAGCAATTGCTACTCTCTGCTTTTCTCCACCAGAAAGCTCATTTACAACCGCATCGAACTTCTCGCCAATCCCGTAGTTTTCCAAAGCAGCTCTAATAAGACGCTCTTGTTCCTGCTTTGAAAGCTTGGTGTATTGAAGCGCCAATAAGAGATTTTTGCTTACTTTCCAGTCATTAATGAGGGCAAAAGATTGGAATAGATAATTGATTTCAGTACGCCTCATAAGCGTTGCTTTTTTACTATTGATTGAAGGATATGCTCTTCCCTCAAGCTTGATTGTGCCTGAGTCTAGTGTCTCGAGAAGACCGATGATATTAAGAAGCGTTGATTTTCCACATCCAGAAGGGCCCACGAGAGCCACTGACTCTCCGCTTTCTATCTCAAATGAAATGTTATGAAGAACTGTGTTGCTTCCAAATGACTTATTGAGAGCATCTACCTGTAGAAATGTTTTCATAACTACTCCTTAGAGAGATTCTCTAGAACAATTCTCATAGTGCTTCTATGTGCAGAAATACTGATAGTCAAATTGGAAATCAATAACATCAAACAGCCCATTATTATTCCAAGAGTTGAACCTATGACAATCATGCAAAGTGTTCCAACAAGTGCAATGAGATTCACTATGAGGAAAATATTTATGTATTGCTTGTAAATGCCAAATCCCAGCATACATTCAACAGCAATTTTTCTCTCATGTAATCTCTGAACAATTGAAATCATGCTTATTTGAATAACTGTTATAGCTGCAAACATAAGCACAATTACAACACCGAATAAGAGGAAGAGCTCCTGCAGAGATTTTCTGTAGTCCTTTATAAAGCTCTCGATCGAACTAAACTGTGTTCCAAAACCGTCATCAGAGAGCTCTACAACACCACTGGAATCCAACAAATTTGCAGCGGCCTCAGGTGATAACTTTATGTAGCTATTATCAAGCCCCGTAGCAACTAAGCTCTCTGATTCTTTGGGAACCATGTTATTTGAGGTTACCACTTTGATTACAACATTTGTGCTTATAGAAGGGCTGTCTATATTTGTTGACCAGGTAAAAAATCCCTTGCTTGCATCATATTCAATAAATTCAGATGAAGGATTTTGCATATAGGATGTAACGATATCTGACTCAAATATTTTGTCGCTTCTAGCCACAAGTTCTCTCAACAAGGATTTTTGTTCTTCTGAGTACGAGCTTGGAACTAAATAAATCCTTGTTCCACTCTCTGCTTTTTTAACTTGATCATTAGTTAGCGACACCCCAATCTCTTTAAGATAAGAAGGGGAAGCAATCAGAACATCAAATGGCTTCAAAATTGCAGGATTTACTCCATAAGCATTTAGCGTTGGCTCACCTATTTGATTTACATGAGCAATATAGACACCTGTATCGTGCTCGTGGTCTTTATACCAATCGAATAATTCCTTACTTTTATCCATTGGCCTGCCGTTGAAGAAATTACCTTGAGAAACGTGATTTCGGACAATATACCAATCTTTATATACAGACCAATTTTCTTGAGTGGATAGTAGATTTGAGTACATGGTTATAGGAGCATCCATATACGTAGAACCAGCAAAAACTACTACACAACAAAGCGCATAAATTATCGCCGTTAGAACGTACAAACCCTTTTGTGACAGTCTTCCTAAAATTGCATCTACAGGTCGGATTGTTAGAAGCGGAGCCGCAGAAATTAGTACCGAAACCACAACTACAAGTATTGCTGGCATTGCCGTGGCACAGGTAAACAGTAAAAAACTGCCAGTAATATCAAATCCGGAGCAATTAACCATTGTCCACATAAGAGCTAATGGCAGTAAAACAGTCGCTAAAACGCAATAGAAAAAATAATGATGTACGACGTAATCGCTCTTACTCCAGCCAAGCATTACGTGGACACCGAGTTTCTTTAATTCTTGTAATGAGTTGTAATACGTCAGTAAACAAAACGATATGCTCAAGATTATAAAAGTTACCCCTGCAACGTAGTAGAACAGTCCAATTTCAACCGCTGATCCTGAATAATTAGTTATAAATTTTTCTTTATGTAGGCCAGTAGCTTCTGAAATCTGGCCAACTAATTCATCAAATTCTTCAGGAGAAAGGCCTAAAACAGCACAAGAATTTCCCAAATTATAGCCAGGAGTAATTTGATCTAATTTGAAATAAACTGACCCTAATACATACGGTAAGTCACTAACCTTATTGTTGGTATCCATTCCGTAGCCAAGATATGACTCTGGAGAATGTCCTAGAAGCTCATTAATCTTTTGTCTATTAATAACTTGGGTACCAAGAATATCAAAAGAATCAAAGCTGTTAGCTTCACTGCCTGGGGAAGACAGCACACCAACGGTCAATATCCTAGGACCTTCAGTAATAGATTCAGTTTTCTTAGTTATAAGAATCATCTTGTGAGTTTGAGCGTAAGACCTAACAACTGACACAAACGTTTCTTTTGTCTCATTAGACATCTGTGAAGTATAAAATTGCGGCTGATTAGAGAGCCAAGAATCGAATTTACGGGAAATAAAAATTTCCAAAAACCCTTTTCCCACCAAAAAAGAAGAAAGTGCAATTAAGACAACTATGATAGAAACAATGAAGCGGTACGCTCTTTTCATTTCTTCACCTACAATTTCTTGGAATTACAAATAAATGAAGGTGCTTATTAGTTATAAAGCTATAAATATGCTTCTACAGTATTAAGTATGAACTTAAACCGTTTACGTTTAATTGATCTCACTGATAACTATCGTAAACGGCTTCTATTATTCTACAAACGGTATTTACTACCTAAATAAAAACCTCTCATGCCTAGGACATGAACTGCCTCCCATTTCTTGGACATAAGAAATGGGAGGCAGTTCATGTGCGGGTGATTATGATTCTGCAGCTTGTTAGCGTTGGCTTTGAGGCTTGGCGTACAAAATAGCGCAGTTTTGGTAGGTTCTGCCGAATAATCGACATGTTCTTAATCAAGATAGCAGGCAGCTAGGCGGTCGCACTACCTGATATGCATCTCTATGCATAAACTTCATCTAATATGCTAGAAAATGAATAGCGTTATATAAAAGATTTAACTATAGGTAAATTTCGCACCTACGGAACACACCTAAGTCAGATATTCTGCTCAGATGAGGGCATTTTACACACCTAATAAAGATAATCTGCATGTTTGTGGTAATTTCTGCGTCATGTATACGTCTTTTTAACAGATTATCTTACTTAGATGTGTTTTGAACTGCCTCCCATTTCTCGTGTCCAAGAAATAGGAGGCAGTTCAGACATAAGAGGTTTCAGGAATAGAATCCGTTAGCCGTTACTGTCTGGCTTTTACCTCAGCAACAAGCTGGTCAGCAGGCACCTGTACCTGCTCGTGAGATTCCATGTCACGAAGAGTTACCGCGCCAGCTTCAACCTCATCTGGACCAATGACCACGCAAAGCGTTGCGCCCATCTTATCTGCCTGCTTAAACTGAGCCTTCAGCGAACGACCAGTGCGATCAGCCTCGCATCTAATACCAGCTTCACGCAATGACAACACGGTATCAAATACAACAGGAGCCTGCTCAGCACCTGCGCAAGCAACATACACACAGCTTGGAGCCGCTGGCTCAGCTGCAACACCAAGAGCTTCCAGCGCCAGCATAATGCGCTCAAAGCCAACAGCAAATCCAACGCCTGGGGTTGGCTTTCCGCCTTCAAGCTCAACAAGACCGTCATAACGTCCGCCGCCGCCGATAGCGCCAACGCCAGCGTTTGGAATCTCTACCTCAAAAACAGTACGCGTGTAGTAATCCAAACCGCGAACAAGCGTTGGATCCTCAACGTATGAAATACCAGCAGCGTCCAGATATGCCTTGACCTGCTCATAGTGAGCACGGCAGTCATCACACAGGTTGTCAGAAATGAGTGGTGCGTCCTTCATGACCGCGTGACAGCTCTCGTTTTTGCAGTCAAATGCACGAAGTGGATTAATCTCTGCGCGCTCAAGACAGTCCTCACACATCTCATCCTTGTGATCAAGAATGAACTGCTTGACCTTCTCGCGATATGCTGGGCGGCACTCCGCGTCACCCATGGAGTTAATCATGAGCTTCATATCAGCTGGCGAGAAACCCATCTGCTCGTAAAACTTTATCAACATGATGATGGACTCTGCATCAGCAGCTGGATCAGAGGCTCCAAGCCACTCAACACCTACCTGGTGGAACTGGCGCAGACGGCCTTTCTGAGGACGCTCTCCTCTGAACATTGACTCGGCGTACCAAAGCTTTGCAGGAGTTCCTCCCTGTGGCACAAAGTTGTGCTCAACGGCAGCACGGACCACGCCGGCAGTTCCCTCAGGACGCATAGCCATACGCTGACGAGGTTTAAGACCGGACTCATTGCCGGCAGCCAGCAAATCATCAAGTAGCGCGCCAGAAAAAACGCGAAACATCTCTTTGCGTACAACATCTGTTGACTCACCAATGCCGTGAACAAAAGTATCTACCTGCTCAAGTGCAGGAGTCTCAATGCGGTCAAAGCCATAAGTACCAAACAGATGGCGAGCAACATCCTGCATATGCTCCCAAGAGCGCATATAGCCGCCGTAAAGATCTTCGGTACCTTGAATTCTCTGACCCATGAATCCTCCTTGTTACAAACATAGATGTTTCTAGTTTACCCATGAGAGACAGCTCTGGCGCAGAAAAGCTTTTATAACTTTTGAAACCTATGAAAAAATCCGATTATTTTCTAGAAAACGTGAAAAAGTGCGTATGTGAGGGTTGTTTTTTAATTCCTACCATTTAGTATGAATTAGCGGATTTTGGGGTATGACAACAACATCGGTGACATTGGCGTTTGTCTTTGCCACAAAACCGCACTAGCACAAGGTTTTGCTCGCCCTAGAGCTGCCCAAAGAGCTAGTCACAAACGTATCACGTGCTTGCACGTAGAGATATTTGGAGAGAGATTTATGGCAACTGAGCTACTCCGTGTAAACGGAATTTCCGCAGGTACCGAGGAGAAATCCATCCTGCATTCAATTGATCTGAGCATTGGTGATGGCCAGGCTCACGTTCTGATGGGACCTAACGGCGCAGGTAAATCAACACTTGGCCGCGTCATTATGGGTGATCCTACCTATAAGATTACCGATGGTTCCCTTATCTTTAACGGCGAGGATGTAACTGAGCTTGCTGCAGATAAGCGCTCCCTTGCGGGCATCTTCCTCTCCTACCAGGCACCTGTTGAGGTTCCTGGCGTTCCTCTTTATTCATTCCTGCGTACCATTACGCAGATGCGCCCTGAGCTTAAGATGACCGCTCGTCAGTTCCGTCAGCGCGTTGGTCAGATCTCTGATCAGCTTGAGCTTGACCAGGGCTTCTTGATGCGTGAGCTTAACGTTGGCTTCTCTGGTGGCGAGAAGAAAAAGGTTGAGATGCTCCAGCTTTTGCTGCTTCAACCTAAGCTTGCCATTCTCGACGAGACAGACTCTGGCCTGGACGTTGACGCGCTCTCCGTTGTTTCAAAGGGCATTCAGGCCTATCGCGAGACCTGCGATGGCTCGCTGCTCATCATTACTCACAACACCCGCATTCTTGAGCGCCTTGAGATTGACCGCACTCACGTTATGGTTAAGGGTCACCTGGTAGCAGACGGTCCTGCTGACCTTATCAACCAGATTGACCACGAGGGCTTTGAGCGTTTTGAGAGCCAGACTGATGAGGGCGGTGCTAACTAGTGAGCGAGAAGAAGCGATCTGAGGTCGCTGACGTAGACCGCTCGCTCTACGACTTCACCAAGTCCGAAGAGGGTTACGAGCGCTACGATGATGGCCTTACGCCAGAAATTGTGCGTGCTATTTCCGAGAAAAAAGAAGAGCCCGAGTGGATGCTCCAGATGAGGTTGTCGGCCCTGGAAACCTATCACCAGCGCCAGATGGCTACCAACTGGGGACCTTCTATTGCAGGTCTGGATTTGAATCATATCTCCACGTATGTCTCGCCAAAGACTCAGCAGGCAAATAGCTGGGACGATGTACCTGAGGATATTAGGGATACCTTTGATCGTCTGGGCATTCCACAAGCAGAGGCAGAGAGCCTTGCTGGTGTTGGTGCTCAGTACGATTCTGAGATTGTCTATCACAACATGCGTGAAGAAGTTGCTGAGCAGGGTGTTATTTACACCACCATTGAGGATGCTCTGCATGACCCACAGTGGGAGCCTGTTGTTAAAGAGTACTTTGGCAAGCTGATTCCTCCTTCAGACCACAAGTTTGCGGCGCTGCACTATGCCGTATGGTCTGGCGGTTCTTTTGTTTATGTGCCAAAAAACGTCACTCTGGATTACCCACTTCAAAGCTACTTTAGGCTGAATGCTCAGGGTGCCGGCCAATTTGAGCACACACTTATTATTGTCGAGGAAGGCGCTGACCTGCACTTTATTGAGGGTTGCTCTGCACCTAAATACTATGCAGCAAACCTTCACGCAGGAGCTGTTGAGCTCTTTGTTAAGGACGGCGCTCGTCTGCGTTACTCGACCATCGAAAACTGGTCCAAGAACATGTACAACCTCAACACCAAGCGCGCCATTATTGGCAGTAATGCAAAGATGGAGTGGGTCTCGGGTTCTTTTGGTAGCCACGTTTCCTACCTCTACCCATCTACGATTATGAACGGCGATTCTTCTAACTGCGAGTTCACCGGTATTACGTTTGCAGGAGCTACGCAGGACCTGGATACAGGCTGCAAGGTGATTATCAACGGCTCCAATAACTCGGCAAACGTTGACACTAAGTCCATCTCCAAGGATGGCGGCGTCAACACTTTCCGCTCTGCAGTTACCGTTGGACGCAAGGCAGAAAACGCCCGCGTGGCGTTCTCGTGCCAGTCTCTGATGCTGGATAACATCAGCCGCTCCGACACCATCCCAGAGATGGATGTCCGCAATGCAACTGCTCAGATTGGCCACGAGGCAACTATTGGCCGCATTTCTGACGACACCGTTTTGTACCTGATGAGCCGTGGTTGCTCTGAGGCCGAGGCTCGCACCATGGTAGTAAACGGATTTGCAAACCCTGTCTCAAAGGAGCTCCCAATGGAGTACGCCGTTGAGATGAATAACCTGATTAAACTTGAGATGGAAGGAGCGATTGGCTAATGGATAACGTTTTGATTAATCGCGCCAACGTTCCTGCAGCTCAGACATGGAACCGTCTACGCGCTAACTCTTTGTCAGTTTCCGTCCCCAATCACGCTGACGCAGGCACAGTGTACCTGCCTCTGCCTCGCCTTTTTGAGCGCATTGAGTGCGGAATGGGCCAGGAGGTTACTGACTACGTAGAGTCTCAGGCATTCAAGTCTGATTTCTACAACGTTCCCGCTCGTACCAAGCGAGAAGAGCCTATTGTTGTTGCTGTTTCTGCAGCTCAAAACCAGTGCGCTAACACCGGCATCATTGTGCGCGAAGGTGCCGAGGCTACCGTAGTCATCGCAGCGTTTGCAGGCGATGCGAGCGACGGCGACGACGCGCCTGCAGGCAGCGACGCGAGTGCTTCCGGCGACGAGCTCCCAACCAGCGCTGCGCTCACCCGCATTGTGGTTGAGGCTGGTGCTAAGCTGCACCTTATTGAGATGCTTGGCGTCAACGAGGGCCAACAGCACCTTGAAAGCGTTGGCCTTGAGATTCACCAAGACGCGGCTGTTGATGTTAAGCAGTACGCTCTGGGTGGATCAACCATTGGCCTTGGACTCACTGCTAACTTAGTTGGCGCTCGAGCTCGCCTTGACCTTAACAATCGCTATCACGCTACTCACGAAGAGACGCTTGATATCAATCACCTGGTACGCATGCGTGGTACCTCTACGCGCGCGCAACTCACCGAGTCTGGCGTCCTTAACGAGGCAGCTAAGAAGACGCTTCGCGCAACCATCGATCTTGTCCGCGGCGCAAAAGATGCCCAGGGTAACGAGATTGAAACGGTCATGATTCTTGGCGACGACGTTGTCAACAAGACCATGCCTGTTATTCTCTGCGATGAGGACGATGTTGCTGGTAACCACGGAGCTACTATTGGATCCGTCTCCCCTGAACAGCTTGATTACCTTGCGGCTCGAGGACTTTCTCGCCAGGCTGCAGAGCAGCTGTTTGTACGCGCTCTCTTTGAAGACGCCATCATCAACGCACCTGAGGAGATTTCTCACCGCGTGGCCGTTGAGCGTTGCGAGGCTGAGCTGGGCGCAGAAATTGCTCACGACTATGACGAAGCTGCAGGTAGTGACGATGCAGCTGGCAGCGATGGCAGGAATTCCGACGCTAAAGCCGATTCCAGCAAAGGTGGTGTCGCGTAATGACCGACGCAGAAGTTGCTCAGATTACCGATAACCCTTACAAGGCAGATTTTCCGCTGCTGGCAGCAAATCCCGAGGTAGCTTACTTGGATAGTGCTGCTACTTCTCAGCGCCCACGCGCGGTTATTGAGGCGCAGTCTAGCTTCTACGTGACCATGAACGCAAACGCTCTGCGCGGATTGTACCGTTGGAGTGTGGAAGCAACCGCAGCTATCGAGGGAGCTCGTGCTTCAATTGCAAAATTCATTGGAGCTGTCGATAAAAACGGCAAGCCAGAAAGCCAGCAGATTATCTTTACGCGCAACACTTCTGAGGCGCTTAATCTGGTTGCTTCAAGCCTTGGCCGCTATGCACTCAAGCCAGGCGATGACGTGGTCATTTCCATTATGGAGCACCACTCCAATATCATCCCATGGCAGCAGATTTGTAAAGTTACCGGCGCTAACCTGGTGTACCTGCGCATGAATTCGCAGTACCAGATTACGCCTGAAGAGATTGCGTCAAAGATTACCGAGCGCGCAAAGATTGTGTCTGTCACACACGTCTCCAACGTGCTGGGCACCCGCAATGACATCAAGGCCATTGCCAAGCGCGCTCACACTATGGGCGCCTACATGGTTGTCGACGCCGCCCAATCCGCACCTCACATCCCTATTGATGTGCACGATCTTGACTGCGACCTGCTAGCTTTCTCGGCACATAAGATGTGTGGACCTATGGGTATTGGCGTGCTTTGGGGCCGCGCTGAACTGCTTGATGCCATGCCACCGTTCCTTACCGGTGGCGAAATGATTGATTCCGTCACCGAAACCAGCGCTGTTTGGGCTCCTGTTCCCGAGAAGTTTGAGGCAGGCACGCAGGACGCCGCAGGTATCTATGCTACCGGCGCCGCTGTCGAATACCTCAACGGCTTGGATATGGCAAAGATCGAGAAGCGAGAAGAACTTCTCGCCAGGTACTTGGTGCAGCAACTGTGCACGCTGGACTTTGTTGATATCGTTGGCTCTAAGCTGGGACAAAACCACGTGGGCGCTGTGGCGTTTAACGTGCGCGGCGTTCATCCACACGACGTCTCGAGCATCCTAGACATGAACAACGTTTGCATTCGCGCTGGTCATCACTGCGCCGAGCCGCTTCTGATTGAGTTGCACGAGTCCAGCACCTGCCGCGCATCCGTTGCGTTCTACAACGATAAACACGACATTGACCAGCTCATCGAGGGTCTTAACCAGGTATGGAAGATCTTTGGCAGCGCGGTCAGCAACAAATAAAACAAGGAGTTGAAATAAGTGGCAGCAAACGACCTGTATAACGCTGAGTTTATGGACCACGTTTCTCACCCCGATTACAAATACCAGATGGATAATCCAACCGTCTCCCACGAGGGTGTTAACCCTTCTTGTGGCGATGAGCTGACGTTTTCCGTGCGCATTGAGGACGGAAAGATTGCCGAGGCTGCTTTTGTGGGCAGCGGATGTGCAATCTCTCAGGCATCGGCCGACATTATGAGCGACCTGATGATTGACCGCACCCCAGAAGAGGCTATTGAGCTTTGCAAACTCTTTGGACGCATGATTCGCGGAGAAGAGACTGACGAGACTGTGCTTGACCAGCTGGAAGATGCCAACATTCTGCACGACATCGCTCACATGCCTGCGCGCGTTAAATGCGCCGAGCTGGCATGGCATACGCTTGAGGAGATGCTTGAGGCTCACAACAGCGGTTCTGCTGCCGCCGGTGCGTCTACCACCGAGGATGGCGAGGGCGCCGCAAGTGCGAGCAACGGCGGCGCCGCAAGCGCCAAGGACGGCGAGTAGCCGTGGCCGGAATGTTCTCTACAAAGGGAATGTACGCACTCCGCGCAATGGCTGACCTGGCCGTTCACGATGGCTGGGTCTCACTGGGCGACGTTTCCGAGCGCCAGAACATCTCGCGCAAGTACCTTGAGCAGGTCATTGCTTTGATGCACAAGGCTGGATACGTCGAGAGCCTGCGCGGAAAGGGCGGCGGCTATCGCCTCACGCGCAAGCCCGAGGACTACACGCTGGGCGAGATTCTTCGCGCAGCCGAGGGTAATCTTGCGCCCGCTAGCTGCTTGAACTGCACAAATACCACCCTCTGTCCCCAGATGGAGTCCTGCACCACCATCAATGTCTGGCGAGACCTTGGCCGCATGACCTCCAGTTTCCTGGACAGCAAGACGCTCGCGGACATTGCCCGCAACGAAGGCAACATGCACGTCTCTCCCGCCGACAACCCTACCGCTGAGTAAACGTTTAAGCTGCGGTTTTATTGTCGTGTGCGGTGGTGCTTCATGACAAGAGGGCTCTGAAGTGCACCGGGTTTCTCGCGAGAAAGACGTACCAGGAGTGCGGCGAATGCAAGCCGAGTGCGCGCCTGATTTCTGCAAAGAATCTGTAAATTTTGCCTGAAAACACCAAAGAATCTGTGGATTTGCCTGATTTTATTAAAGAATCTGTGTCAGATTTACAGATTCTTTACACTTTTCAGGCAACTTAAAAGGGTCTCAGGCTCGCTTATCCTGAATTTAACGGAGCTTTTCTAGCTCACTCCACAATTTAATTCGTTTAGCTCTTTCCATTTTTCTGCGATCAGATGATGTGTGTCTTCTTGGTATTTCCAGCTGATTTCTAATTGAATTAAACATGTTATCCATAAAAATGATGTCGTCATACTCAGCTTTTCCAATAACAAACTCCAATATTCCAGCTGAAACGAGTTCGTTATTACGCTGATAGTCACGCATTGAAACATCTGCTAATTCATGTACGGCCCCATTGTATTCAATGGCTGCTTGTCTATTTGTGTCTACATCGTAGTTACCCTTCGAAAGCAATAAATCGATAGCCCTTGTTTTCTCTGTAAGTTCTCTGCTCTTTAATTGCTGAATCCTTACTTCCTTATTTAGCTCAACCTTAGGAATTGCATAACCACCTGCGGACACAGGAAGAGAAGCGCGAAGAGCAAGTTTGACTTCCATCGGAGAAGCGGCATTATCAAAAGAATACGATGATGCTAATCTTGCATTACTTATTCCGTTACATCTAGAAACTGAGGATAAATAACGCTCAAAGTCTACCTTTTGAAAAACTGGATCATACCAATTAGATCTCAATTCAGAGGTAGATGGGTCGATAACATACCTACCTTGGAATTCTGAAATTAGCATCACTGTTTCTAGTAATGTTTGTTCTTGGGCCATTTCAATCATGAGTTCAAAAGGTGACGCCACTTTAATTGCTAATTTACCGAGAGTTAGTTCCATACATGATGTCTGGGCAAAATGGGACGAAGTATGAAATTTTATTTCACTCGATCGGTAAGTCCTTTTCTTCTTGTCAACTACCAATTCAATTGGATTAGCCAGCATTATTCCTAGATTGGAAAATACCTCTTTCTTGATTTGATCAATTTCCAAAGTTAAAGACTCTGTATGAATTCCAGCGCTTGGAGAGTCATGATGAATCAATCCGTGCCCCTTAATTCGCATAGCACGGAATAACTGTAAAGCTGTTGTATGTGATAGATAAAATTCCATAAGCCAATAGTATTTTCTTAAGAAAAACTTGCAACTTATATCGCTGATTGTAAATAAGTGACATTTCTTGTAAAACTGCAGGTCAGGCAAACCTGTCAGAAAATCATTGCCACTAAATATCCAGCTAGCAGTGTTAGACCTTCCCTGCGACATATTCTTGGTCAAATTTTGGTCAAATTCAATTTGCGTCAAATTCGCAATTTTCATTTCTGCTGTACGAATGTACTGAGGCGAGAAGATCCAGTTTTCCTTGTACAAAAATTGCCTAAAAAGTTAAAAGAATCTGTAAAATGGCCACAGAATCTTTGACAAAATCAGGCAAATCCACAGATTCTTTGCCAAGTTTAGGCAAAATATACCGAATCTTTTCACTTTTCAGGCACACATTAGGGCGCACCTATCGCACCCGCATCTCGCGAGAGGAACATACCAAGCGCATGTCTTTCGCACATGCCAGCCCAAACAAAAAACGGACCTGGAGAAAATCCAGGTCCGTTGTTTTAACTAGCTGCGAGCGTGCGTCGCTTCGATGCGCGCCTAGCGTATGCTGCAGGTTAGTTCCAAGCCTTACCGTCGGAACCAAACTCGCGGATGAGCTCCTTGGTGCGCTCGATGATTGCCTCACGACCAGGCTTCAGAAGCTTACGAGGATCGTAGCCCTTGCCGTTGTCAACAAGGCCAGCCTCAACGTACTTCTTGGTTGCCTCAGCAAAGACAAGCTGAAGGTCAGTGTTGACGTTGATCTTGGAGATGCCCATAGAGATAGCCTTCTGAACCTGCTCTACAGGAATGCCGGTACCACCGTGGAGAACAAGTGGAAGATCGCCAACGCGCTCCTTGATAGCCTTGAGCTGGTCGAAGGAGAGGCCCTCCCAGTTTGCTGGGTAGATACCGTGAATGTTGCCGATGCCGCATGCAAGGAAGTCAACGCCCAGGTCAGCAATCTTTGCGCACTGCTCAGGATCAGCAAGCTCGCCCTTAGCGGTAACGCCGTCCTCGGTGCCGCCGATGCCACCGACCTCAGCCTCAACAGAAATGCCCTTTGCGTGAGCTGCTTTTACGACCTCTTCGGTGCGCTTAAGGTTGGTCTCAAAATCTGGCTCGTGAGAACCATCGTACATAATGGAAGTAAATCCAGCCTCGATGCACTTGAATGCATCCTCGTATGAACCGTGATCAAGGTGGAGAGCAACTGGAACAGTGATGTTCTTGTCCTCAACAAGACGACGAACCATGTCTGCAACAACGCGGTAGCTTACCTGCCACTTTGCTGCGCCGCTGGTGCACTGAATGATGACAGGAGACTGGAGCTCTTCTGCTGCATCAAGGATTGCTGCGGTCCACTCAAGGTTGTTCTCGTTGAATGCGCCGATGCCATAGTGGCCCTTCTCGGCACTCTGGAGCATGGCTTTTGCGCTTACAAGCATGCTAAACCTCCGTTTGACGGAAAACTGATACATATAAATGATACCTTGTTTCATCACCTTTGATACGGTCGTTTTTAACAAAACATCGCGAGAAATCCGATGTACCTTCCCCGGGAAATCCGACGCGTTCTCGGGCGAGAAACCCGATGCGTATTCAGGCGAGAAAACCACGCTGCAGAAACATTACGGAACCGTCGCATCGGCGACAACTAGACAGGGCTTCTCGGCAGCTGATGTTGCGATTTAGCGACGAAACATTACTTCTTCACAAAAATGAGGTAGGCTATCAGTTCGAAGAAAGGAGCATCTTGTGAGCTATAAGCACTTTGATGCAGACAAAACTCGATTAGCTTCGCCTGCTCAGCCTACAGATGAGGCAACAAACGAGAAGCCCAGCCTTCTTAAGGACGTCTCAATTACCCAAATTTTGGCAACATCGCTTGCCGCAGTGACCGCGTTTGTACTGTCAAATCAGATTGGTATTGCAGGTTCGATTATTGGTGTGGCCGTCGGTGCCGCCGCCTCGGCGCTTGCTTCGCAGATTTACCAGAACGTTATCAGGCGCTCCACGCATAAGTTCCGCGCTAACGACAACGATGAATATAACCAGCAGGCATATCCAAACAACAATCAAAGTACGCTCGAAAGCACGCAGTATATGCCTCAAGCCCAATATGCACCTTCTCGCGATTACTATCCCAACGCTGACTCTGGTACAGGGCAGTCTTCGCAGGTAAATCGCACGCCAATGCTGTCTCGCAAGCGCATAAGAGCGCTGACTATCGTGACCATTATTTCAATTATCTTTACCATTTCTGCCGTCATTCTTTATGCAATGTTCCTCAGCTATATCACCGACGGATCTGGCTTGGGACCAAAGGTCAGCACAACCCCAGTTGTGACGGAAAAAACTACGAATACCAGCAATTCGACGGATAAGAAAGACGATTCCAGCTCTTCTAGCGAGAAGACCGACGAGTCAAGCAAGTCCACTGATTCCAAAGATTCCTCTTCGGAGAGCACTGACTCCAAGAAATCAGAGACCACCAGCTCCGACAGCTCGTCTAGTTCGGAAAAGACCAGCGACTCTAGCAGTTCAAGCAGCTCGTCTGAGAGTAATTCTTCCAGCAGCAACTCCGGAACGGGCAGCTCAAACAGCAATTCTGGTTCCAATCAGAACTCTGGCTCTGGTAATAGTTCTGGCAGCGAATCCAGCGGTTCTGGCTCAAACAGCTCCAACGGAGGCAACTAAGTCGCGGTCTCATCACGGTCGGCGCACCTAACAGCAACAACAAACAGCAGCTCACACAGAGCTTGCTACAGAAAGGATGGGTATGGAAACCATTAATGCATGGAAAAAGTACACCTCGGAGGACCTGGACAAACTCCAGTCGTTTACCGAGGGCTACAGAAAGTTTATCTCCGAGAACAAGACTGAGCGCGAGTGCGCCGCAAGCGCTATCAAGCTTGCCGAAGCAGCAGGTTACGTTAAGCTTTCTGACGCCATCGCTGCAGGTAAAACCCTCAAGGCTGGCGACAAAGTCTATGCAGACATTCGCGGCAAGTCCGTCATCTTTGTCCAGATTGGTACCAAATCCCTGGAAGAGGGTCTAAACATTCTTGGTGCTCACATCGACTCCCCTCGCCTGGACGTCAAGCAGAATCCTCTCGAGGAGCGCAATGAGCTTGCTACCCTTGACACCCACTACTACGGCGGCGTCAAAAAATACCAGTGGGTCACTATTCCTCTGGCAATTCATGGCGTTCTTGCACTTAAAGACGGTAGCGTCGTAAACGTATGCGTTGGCGAGGATCCAACTGACCCTGTTTTCTGCATCTCCGACCTTCTCATCCACTTGAGCGCTGAGCAGCTTGGAAAGACTGCTTCTAAGGTTATTGAGGGCGAGATGCTGGATCTTATTGTTGGCAATCGTCCACTTGTTTGGGGCCAGAATGGCGAGAAACCCGCTGATGCAGAGGGCGACGAGCCAAAGGAAGCCGTTAAGGCTAACGTCATCAACATCCTGAAGGACCTCTACGGCATTGAGGAAGCAGACCTTCTCTCCGCTGAGCTTGAGATTGTTCCTGCAGGTCCTGCTCGTGACATGGGCTTTGATCGCTCCATGATTTTGGGCTATGGTCACGACGACCGCAGCTGCTCCTACCCTTCCCTAATCGCACAGCTTGAGTGCGACACTCCTGCACGTACCTCCGTCACCATCCTGACCGACAAGGAAGAGATTGGCTCCGTTGGCGCTACTGGCATGAACTCCCACTTCTTTGAGAACATCATGGCAGAGGTCCTGGCACTTGCTGGTTTTGAATCTCCACTTTCCCTGCGCCGCTGCATGGCTAACTCCTACATGCTCTCAAGCGACGTTTCTGCTGGTTATGATCCTAGCTTTACGGGTAGCTTTGAAATCAAGAACTCTGCCATCATGGGTCACGGCCTTGCATTCAACAAGTTCACTGGTAGTGGCGGCAAGTTTGGCTCCAATGATGCTGATGCCGAGTATGTTGCGCTGATTCGCCGCATTATGGACAACGCCGGCGTTCAGTTCCAGACCGCAGAGCTCGGTCGCGTTGACGCTGGTGGCGGCGGAACCATCGCATACATGCTTGCTAAATATGGCATGCACGTCATCGACTGCGGCGTTCCTGTTCTCTCCATGCACGCGCCTTGGGAGATTGCAAACAAGGCCGACATCTTTGAGGCATATCGCGGTTACCGTGCATTCCTGGAGTTCAGCGAGTAATTAAGCTGTGCATATTAGCGGCGTACACAAATTCCGCGCGCAAATCGAACTAACAAGAAAGACGTGAGAGGCAAACTCTCACGTCTTTTTATGTATCAAATCAAAGGCGAGAAACCCATCCAGCCCGCAGCAACGCATCCCATTTCTTGGACACGAGAAATAGGAGGCAGTTCAAAACACACCTAAGTCGGATAATCTGTTAAAAAGACGTATACATGACGCAGAAAATACCTCAATCATGCAGATTATCGTCATTAGATGTGTAAAATGCCCTCATCTGAGCAGATTATCCGACTTAGGTGTGTTCCGTAGATACAGAATTTATCGATAGTTAAATTTCTTATATAAGTCTATTCATGTTTAAGCATATTAGATAAAGTTTATGCATAGAGATGCATATCAGGTAGTACGACCGCCTAGCTGCCTAGCTATCTTGATTAGGAACATGTCGATTCTTCGGCAGAACCTACCAAAGCTGCGCTATTTTGTGCGCCAGGCCTAAAAGCCGACGCTAACACGCTGCAGAATCATAATCACCCGCATATGAACTGCCTCCCATTTCTTATGTCCAAGAAATGGGAGGCAGTTCAATCGCGCTCGTAAAGGATAACTATCCCAGCAATGAAAGTACTTCTCGCTTGGCAGCCAAAAACGCTGCGCTCAAGTCAAACGATGTCAGGTCAGCACCTTGGCCAGCGCCTTTGCCAGAGTCTGCCTCCGACACCGTATCAGCGCAGCCCAGCGGCTCAACAACGCCCACAATCTTGGTTACCACACCCTGCGCGGGACTGCCCGCCATTACGTAAATGCGAGAAGCCATGGCAACCGCCTCATCAACGTCGTGCGTGATCACCAGTACCGAGAGGCCAAACTCTTTCACGGAAGACATGAGCCACGCACGCATTTCTCGCCGTGTGAGAGCGTCTAGTGCCGAGAAGGGCTCGTCCAGCAGCATAATATCTGAGCCAATGAGTGCCGTGCGCAGGAATGCAACACGCTGTCTCATGCCGCCTGAGAGCTCGTAAGGCCAGCTTTGTGCCACGCGCTCAAGTCCACCGCGTTCCAGCATCTCCTGGGCCCGTGCGCGCGCCTCAGAGCGCGAGACGCCCTTCAGCTCAAGCGGAAGCGCTACGTTGTCGATGATACGCTTGCTTGGGATGAGCAAATCCTTCTGGAGCATGTAGCCAATATGTCCCGGGTGCCCTGTAACGTCAGCACCATGTAGCAGCACCTTGCCCTCTTGCGGCTGCAGCAGTCCCGCAAGTGCGTGGAGCAGTGTTGTCTTGCCGCAGCCCGAGCGACCAACCAAGCAGGTAATGGTGCCAGGTTGCAGCTCAATCGAGATATCCTGAGCAACTACCTGGCCGTTTCCCCAAACCAGCGTAAGGTGGCGTGCTTCAAGCGCCGGCACACCCCTCTGTGGCTCGCATGCAGGTGCAGCTCCTAGGCTTTTCTCGCCAGAAACGTCCATAGCAGCGCCTTCTGTTATGTCAGTAAGCTTCTTATCCAAGGTACTCACTAGTAAATCCTGCGGATGGGTCAATCTTATTCTCTAGCAGCTGCTGGTTATTGAGCCAGGCGTAGAAACGCTGCCAACGGGCAGAATCAATGACGCCCCATTTCTCAGCGTCGTCAATGTACTTGGCAGCCAAGAACTTCTGAGATGCTTTGACCAGATTAGCATCAAGTTCTGGAACGGCTTTGAGTAGAATCTCTGCCGCCTCGTCTGGGTTAGAGACGCAGAACTCGTAACCCTTTCTGGTAGCGCTTAAGAAGGCCTTAACAGCGTCTGGATTCTCTTTTGCAAAGCCATCATTTACTGCGATAACTGGCGTGTAGTAGTCAAAGTTCTGATCAATTGCTGTAAACGCAAAGTAGTTGCATGCAAAGTTCTGAACACGAGCGTTTTGAACAGCCCACTGCTCGAACGCCCAAACTGCATCAAACATCTTTGCTTTTAGGCCAGATACCTCATCATCTACCTCATAAGGTACCATTTTAAGCGTAGAGGGATCTCCTCCATCAGATTCCATAACAGACCTGATAGTAGCCTGCTCAACAGGGAGATTCCACGTTGCGTAGGTACGATCATTAAGGTCACGTGGACGAACAATATGATCCTCTTCACGGCTCATAATGCCCGAAAGATTGTGCTGAATGATAGCGGCCACCGCGGTATACGGCAACGGATTAGAAGACGAGAGGCTGTTAGCAATATAGTCCTGGTAGGTAACGCCCATCTGTGCGCCACCAGCACCAATCAGCGCATCGGCGCCGTCAGCAGGTGGCTGCTGGATGGTTATCTTGAGGCCAACCTCGTCAAAGTAGCCTTTCTCCTGAGCCACATAGATGCCGGTGTGGTTGGTGTTTGGGGTGTAGTCCAGCGCAAACGTAATCTCTGTGGTACCGCCGGAATTCTGCCCAGCACCCTTGTTTGCGTTAGCTGGAGCGGCAGGCTGTTCAAGCGAGCAACCTGCGCAAAGTCCTGCTGTCGAGAAACCCATTGCAGTTAGAAAGCCTTTTCTTGTTATACCCTTGCGATTAAATACGCTCATGCGTGTACTCACTTCTTTCTTTAAGTTCCGTCAAAGTTACCGTGCGGATTCTTTGGCGTCCTGAGAGGTATCCCAAGGAAGCGCACGCTTTTGGACAAGTTCCACAACCTTCATCAACACTAGCGACAACGCAGAAACCACCACGATTGCTGCAAACATCCTGTCGTATGCAAACGCCTTTCTGACGCGCGTCATATACACGCCCAGTCCAGCGTCGCCTCCCAGCCATTCTGCGATTACTGCACCAATTACGGCGTAGGTCACACTCATTTTGAGTCCCGAGAAAAACTGCGGGGCAGCAGCGGCCAACTTGACATGCCAAAAAATCTGCACACGACTAGCTCCCATGGTAGTCATCAGGTCAATCATATCGGGATCTATTGCTTTAAATGCCGAGTTCAGCGCCACGGTAATAGGGAAAAACGTTGAAATGGCCACAAGAATAATCTTGGGCAAAAGACCATATCCTAGCCAGAGCACCAGAAGCGGCGCGATAGTCACAATAGGGATTGTCTGCGAGATAGTAACAAGTGGAGAGAGCAGTTTGTCCAGCGTTTTGAAGAAGTCCATAAGAACCGCAAGCGCAAAACCAATAAGCACTCCAATAGCCAGACCTACAAGGGATTCTAGAAGCGTAATCTCTGTATGTGTCATAAGAAGCTGAAAGTCCTTAACCAGCGCAAATACAACCTGAACAGGAGTTGGAACAAGGTAATTTGGAATAATTCCTACGACAATAACAAGCTGCCAAAACACAAGAAAAGAAGTAAGGGATATGGCTTGCAATGCAAACTGAGAAAGTTTTTTCATATGCCCTCCTTCTTATAGTGCGTAAGGACGGCATTGGCTCCCTACGCTGGCATTGCCCAGATCAGGTTTATGGGTCGCAGCATAAGGTACTGCCTCTCAGCCGGGCCATTTCCCAGCTCCCCGTATATTTATTATAGCGCGGATGCCTCTAACATCAAATAAATAGTTAAACAATCTCCCTAAAAGGCCTAATCTAGCAGCGTTTTCTTAAACCGCGCGTTTTTTATGCGCTCTGAAACCGAGTACTCTAAAGTCCTATGCCCCGAAGCCACGCGCGCCTAGCCTAACAGAACTAGCCCAAAAGGTCTTTGAGTCCCAGCTTATCTGCCTCGGTAATTTGACGTACGACCTTTGCGGGAGAACCAACAACAAGAGAATTGTCTGGAATATCTTTAGTAACCAGACTATTAGCACCAATTACACAGTTATTTCCGATAGTTACACCGGGAAGCACCGTCACATTTCCACCAAACCAGCAGTTATCTCCTACCGTAATTGGTAGAGCTCGCTCATACCAAGCGTTTCTCTCCTCAGCATCTAGAGGGTGTTGAACGGTGTACGCCTTAAACTGAGGGCCCACAAAACTATGAGCACCAAAAGTGATAGGCGCGCAATCCATCAGGTATGCACCGTGGTTGATAAAGCTATGTGGGCCAATCTTGATATTGAAGCCATAGTCAACATTAAAAGGAGAAACTGCTGCACTTCCCTCTCCTAGTTCACCGAGAAGTTCAGTCAAAATCTGACGGCACTTTTCTTTATCACTTGGACGAGTCTGATTAAACTCCCAGGCAAGATCCTTTGCTCGCCAAAACGCAGCGCTCTGCTCCTCGTCAGAGCCGCCACACCACTCTCCCGCACTCATACGCTCAAGCTTTGATTTCTTATTTTCTGAGTTTACAGTGGTCTGCTTTGGATCAACATCATACATAGCTAACTCCTCACGTTACTTTATTGAGCAGTTAGAAGTGTAATAAAAGAAGAGCCCCTGACGAGGCTCTTCCCGGCTAGTTTAAAGTTCTTGTAACCAACTACATTGCATCAAAAACATTTACCCACTTAAGCAGGAACTCTGTTTCTTTTACACGACCGCGCGCAAGCTCTGCTGCAGCAATAATGCCAAGCCATTCGTTTACATACTGACGAGTGCAGCCCTGCTTGGTGCAATAAAGATTGATGTATTTCTCGGCAAGTTCCTCATCACCATGAAGAAGCAGGTGCAGATAAGTTGTAGCGCAATCTGCAGCGCCATTGCCTTGTGTTGCATGGGCCCAGTCAAGAATTACAGGAGCGCCATCCTCGGCGAGAATAATATTGGACGGGACAAAGTCACCGTGGCAAACCTTAGTATGAGGCTTCATACCATCAAGCTTGAGCAGAAGCTCATACCTTGTAGCCTCATCAAGAATGTCTGGAATGCTGTTAATCATTCGGGTGAGCTTGTCTTTTTGACGAGTAAGAAGCGGTGCTTTATGAGCGTGAATAGCCAGCTCAATATCGATAAACTTATTGAGATACTCGTCCTCTTTTTCTGGATGCTCCTCAATAAGCTGCCTAATTGTTTTACCTTCAACTTTTCTGGTTGAAACAGCCCAGCAATTACCAACTTTACTAATCTCTACAAGAGATGGAACGTTGATGCCGGCCTGCTCAGCACGAGTAAGGTTTAAAGCCTCATTCATAATATCAGCAGAAGGCTTGCTTCCGCTGAACACCTTAACAACTGTGTCTCCGTTGTCATACACAACTTTGTTATTACGCTCGACAATTACCTTTTTATCAGCTTTGAGCTCCATAACAACCTCCAATAAGGTACTCATGCAGATACTCACTATCCACCTAGTAGTATTGTCGTTCTTCTCTAACCTCTCCTGGCGAGAAGAACACTCTTATTGGTTAAACGGTTGGCAAATTCGGCGAACGTAAACATTCCCAGTTAAAACAGGAAATCGTCCTTCTAACAAAGATCCCCCGCTTTTTATAAAAGCGGGGGATCTGCATACTAAGTGTATGAGTGTTACTTACTGCTCTTTACGAGTGCGAGCATATGCTCCAACACCAACAAAGCCAGCACCAACTGTTGCAAAAGCAACCATAGCTACAACACTTGCATCGCCTGTATCAGGTGTGCGGTGCTTACGCTTCTTACCAGGCTTCTCTGGAGTTGGGGTTGGGGTAACTGGAGTCTCGGTGTTTGTAATAGTAAAGCCATTAGCCATATCACCAGTTATCTCAGAAGTGTAACCCTCAATAGCATCCTCAGAAACGGTGTAAGCAATGACGTGATTATCTGCTGCGTAAAGATTTACACCAACAAATGAACCGGTCCAATTGTTTGCCTCAGAAAGGACAAGGGTCTGACCAGTGTCAACACCATCAGCAAGCAGGTGAACGGTTACAGAATCCTTCTTTGTACCATTCCAAACCTTGGTTACTGGAACATCGCGAGTTACAGGAGCATCGGCCTTATTGGTTAAGGTAGTAACGTTACCGTTAACCTCAGGAGTCTGAGCAGTCCAACCAGTTGGAGCAGACTCCTCAAAGGTCAAAGTTACATTGTCAGGAAGTCCGGTAAAGGTGTGCTCCCAGTTATTAGCTGCAGAAAGCTCAACGGAGTCAACACGATAGCCATCAGCAACAAGATAAACAGTGAGCTTCTCTGGAATAACTGCATCTGGATTTGCGGAAGTGTCCCAAATCTTCTTAACAGTTACATCCTGTGTGCCCTCTTCACCAGTAATAACGGTACCGTTAGAACCAATGCCACCACCACGCTGTGCAGTGTTGCCATAAATGAGCAGCTTAGCCTTATTCTGTGCAGCAGCAATTGACTCATGGCGTGGGTTGGATTCAAGCGCAAGCATATCGGTGTTGTTAACGATATTGCTTACTTCTTCAGTAGTATGACGTGCAGCAACTGGATCAGCTTCACCAAGGATTGAAGGAAGGTTGATAGTAACAGCGCCATCCTTGGTCCAGTGTGCAGAAGCGCCACCAAGCATGTAATCAGAAATGGTTGCGCCGGCAGATTCACCTGCACCGCGAACGGTTGCAATCTCATCACCAGCGCCGTTAGCGGTGTTGTTGAAGAATGCTACGCCGTTCTTAGAATGGAACTCAGCATCACCAGTTGGGCAGAACCATGCGCCGCCGCCAATAACTGTTGCAGTGTTGTCTTTAATAAGTGCGTTATTGATATGAAGAACATACGGAACAGATGCAACGTAAACTGCGCCGCCCTGGTCATTTGCGGTGTTATTGATAATTTCGCCAGCATTAAGAGTTGCATTAGCAGATGCAATATAAATACCAGCACCAACACCCTTATCACCAAGCTGGTTGGTGCCATTACTGGTGGCCTTGTTTCCGTCAATAGAGCCGCCGTTCATGGTGAAGCCAGCGCGATAAATGTTTGGCCAGTTATTCCATGGAGCACCAACCCTGGAGTAAGGAACCTTCTGACCACCAACAACGCCAACAAACTGGTCGTAGGTAGCAACGCCACCGCCAGCAATGCCAGCAGTGTTGTTCTTGATGATGCCGTTGTTCATAACAACGTTGCCGTTCCAAGTTACATAGATACCGCCACCGGACTCAGAAGCAACATTATTAGTAATAGAGCCACCGTTGAAGGTAAAGTCTGCCTTTGACTTAGAGTCACCATACTGAGGATTACCTGCGTAAACGTGGACGCCTGCACCATCAACAGCCTTATTGTTAGTGATATATCCACCACCCATAGTGGCTGTTGTTGTCTCACCGTTTGGATCCAAGGCATAAAGCATCAGACCACCAGAAGAATTAATGGTAGAAGAAGCATCGCCACCAGTGATGGTTCCGCCAGTCATAGTAAAATCTGCATTTCTTACCATAACGCTACCAGAGTACTGATTGGTAAGAGTAGTGTTCTGAATGGTACCGTCACGGAGCTCACCTGTTGCACCATTTGCAACAGTAACTGCGCCACCAAGAGCGTTAGCAACCGTGCTGTCCTGAATGGTGCCGCCAGCCATAACAAACTTTGCACCAGCACCAGTGGTGAGAACTACGCCGTTATTTCCTGGATAAGGTTTTGCCTTACCGTTTTTAATAACACCACGAAGCAAGGTAAAGCTACCACGGTTCTCAACGGCAAATGCAGTGTTGTTGCCATTAATGGTGGCACCATCAAGAGTAACTGCGCCGCCAGAAGCAATCTTGAACATATAGAAATGATTAGAGCCAGTCATGGCACTTGTGATAGTTCCAGTACCCATCAACCTAATGTTCTTATTAGCTGGAACCTGGACTGGAGCAGTAATGGTAAAGTCCGCATTTACCTGAACGATAGTCTGCGAACCATCTGCTGGAGCAGCAGCAATAGCAGCCAGCAGCTCAGCCTCTGAGGTAACAGGGGTGGTGTCTGCGAGTGCTTGCTTTGCAAGTCCTCCAACGAGCGAGAGTGCTAACACAAACGTAGCAACAATCGCCATGCTCCAACGTGAAAGCCTTTTCATGGCAAAACTCCTTGCGCTTAGGGAGCTTGTAGTGGCAAAACAATAAAACAATTACTATAAAAGCGTAAAACAGTGCAACTTTAGCGTACTTTACTCTTCTTTGTCTAGCTGTTCAGGCTCTTCTGGACGATGTTTTAGGCGATCGTATTCTTCTTCGGTCAAAACATCTTCAATTCGCAGGTTAACACCAGAAACTTCAAGGCCTGTCATACCGGTGATTTTCTCGACAATTGTATGCTTAACGTCTTCAAAAATCTGAGGTGCATAAGAACCATATTTAATAAGTACAGAAACGGTAACATTTAGCGAGCTATCAGGCAGCACCTCTACAGTGACACCTTTAGCCGTATCAGATGCACCAAGTACATCCTGAACTCTGTTAAGCCAGTTTCCACGAGCACCCACCACGTTGGGGACGTCACGTAAAGCCAACGAGACGATCTTCTCGACAACTCCACCGGAGAAGGTAAGAGAGTCTGTATCCTCAAGATCTGCATCGGAAAGAACATCTGTTGTCTCTTCTGCAGGAACAATTTCTTCAGAGGCGATCTCTTGCGAATTAGTAAGCTCTTCTACCACAGCTCTCTCCTATCTAGTTTCTGTCCGTAAATAAGGAACGAATCTTTGCCAAAATGGTTGCCTTTCCGTCAAAAATCTGACCGATGGCAACTCCTACCAGTACAAACAATGCAACAACTAGCATTTTAAAAAGGCCAAACGTAAACAAAAAAATTGCAAACAAAAGACCCAAAAATCCGCCAATAATGGCACCTGGATGGTCAACGACGTATTTTTTGCACTTCTCCTGCATCTTCTGAAAGAAGCTTTTATCCATTGTCTGTGACCTCCTTTGTATCTGGCTCTGAAATACTCAATCGAATGTCTTTACCAGTCTGCTGAGCAGCGGCTTGAGTGGAAGGTTGCTCGTAAGATTGCTCTTCTACAATCTCTGGTTCTGGCATAACCTCTTTTGACTGAGACAAAGACGCACCTTCTTCATCTTTTGGCGAGAAGGAACTTGGCTTGATAAAAGAAAGATTGATGCTAGAAACGCAAGGTCCGCACACGATAGCAAGACCCGACTGAAGAGCGTTATAGAACTCAGAGCCCTTTGCAGTGACATCAACAGGCTCTTTAGGGAGAATATCGATCTGTACAGCTACAGAATTATTCTTAGAAATCTGCACGTTAACACGGTGTGCAAGGCAAGTTCCATCTTCTTCAATAATATGGGCCGCCTGAGAAGAAATGGCTTCTTTAGTGACGGAGATTGTTCCACCCTCAACAGTAGCCACCGTGAGCTTTACCGTTTTTCTAATAAAGAGAGCTCTGAACAACACCACAACAAGACCAAAGATGCTAATAGCCGCACAAGCGTTAAGAGCAATAAGGTAGGGCTTGGTAAACAAGAGATTAGTTGCCTGATGTGTCCAAGGACCAAACCACGTTAAAGCAAGAGCTAAAAATACAAAAGCACTTGCAAAAACATAGAGTATGTAGCAAAAACGCTTGAAGCCGCTCATGGCACCTCCACTTTCTTTTATATAAACAGTTTAACCCCAATACCGGACAAAAAGAGAATATAAAAACTGCCTCCCGGCGGAAGGCAGTTTTTAGTCTGTATATACCGTTAGCAGAAAAAGAACTTAAGCGTTCTTCATAACAACGGAGCGAACAACTCCCGCCGCGTCATCACAGGAATCAAGAACAGTCTCCATGCGGTCAAAAATACGAAGCCAAGCAACCGTGTGGCGACCAGGCATTTCATCACGGAACAGGCGGGACAGGGCGTTGTGATAAATAAGATCGCCCTCGTCCTCAACGTGACCAACGGCAATGGCCTTCTCCATAACGGTAGAATCTTTTTTGTAATCGCTCAGAACGCTCAGCATCTCCTGGACCGTCTTGCATGCGCGAAGGGTGAGCTCAGCAAGCTGCATAGCCTCTTTACGAGTGTCGTCAACATTAAAGAGGTCAAGACGCTCTGCAACAGAATTCATTCCGTCAACAATGTCATCAAGACGAAGAGCCAAGTCAGAGATGTCCTCACGCTCAAATGGTGTAACAAAGGAAGCGTAAAGCTCCTTCATAATGTGCTGGACCTTCTCGTCACACTCACGCTCGTAAACCTTCATCTGAGGAATACGTGCAGCAGTCTCGGGAAAGCCTTCCATAATGACCACATACTCTTCAGCGGTTTCTACAATTTTGTCGCCAAACTCGCGGAACATAGTGTAGAAGACATCCTCTTTTGGCTTACCTAGCATGAATCCTCCAATAAAGTTGAGTGGTTCAATAGAACTCGTAAAAGACAGTTATACGTACTTAGAAAATCATCAGGAACAGTTTTGCAAAAAGAAAACCAATAAGTCCGCAGCCAGGGAAAGTAAACACCCATGCTGCTACCATTTCTTTTGCAACGCCCCAGTTAACTGAACGAATATTTTTTGCAGCACCCGCACCCATCATGGCCGTCATTTTTGTATGAGTTGTTGAAACAGGAAGACCGGTCAGTGTGGAAAGCAGCAAAGATGCAGATGCCGAGAAGGACGCAGCAAAGCCCTGATAACGCTCAAGCTTTACCATTTCCATTCCGACTTTTTTAATAATCTTTCTTCCGCCAATTGCAGTACCGATAGACATAAGAGCAGCACACAGTACCTGCAACCAGAGCGGGAATACATCTGCACCAGCAGCTCCATGACCCGCGGAAAGTGCAATTGCAAGCATGGCAATGGACATGAACTTCTGACCATCTTGCGCACCATGCATAGCCGCAACAAATGCTGAGCCAACAACTTGCAAATGGCCAAACATCTCATCAGCGCGCTGTCGATCAACGTTAACGCAAAGCTTGTTGATTGCTTTAACAATGATCCAACCAGCGGCAAAACCCAGTGTGGTTGAGAAAAGCAGACCAATTAAAACCTTGCTCCACTCGCCCCAGTTAACTGCACCAAAATCACCATGAATAGCAAGTGCTGCACCGGTGAGACCTGCAATAAGGGCGTGTGACTCAGAAGTTGGAATACCTAAAGCCCAAGCTCCTACTGCCCAAGTAACAATACCAACACAGCCTGCGGCAAGAGCAACAAGAGCCTCATGGTTATTACTACCAAAGTCAACCATACCCAAAATTGTGTCTGCAACTGCAGTTGAAATGAGACACATAGCCACCAAACCAACAAAGTTGCACACAACACTCATGATAATTGCATGGTTAACTTTAATTGAACGAGTTCCAACAGCCTCTGCAATAGCATTAGCCGCGTCGGTTGCACCATTTACAAAGATGCATCCAAAAACAAGGACAATGACGAGGGCCAAAAACGGATTGGCAACCATCATCTCAAAAAAGTGTCCGAGGGTTATCATTCGGTACCTTTCAAACCACTTTCATAACGGGACAATGATAATCGAAATATCGTTCAATTATGTTTAAAAACATTCGAATAGCTAAATCGGCGCAAGTTGTTTCTTACGCCCCGCCTTCCCTCTTATGAAAAATGCAAACTGACCCGGAAGAGCTACCCAGTTAACCCAGAAGAGTTGCCTCAAAAGGACACCTTAGGTTACTAGGCAAGCTTTTTGATAATAGCTGCAGTAATTCTGGCAGAGCGCTCAGAAGCCTCACGCTCAAACGTCAAATAATCAACGCTCGAAGTAGTGCCGGGCTTATCGGACATAAGCCTAATCACCACAAACGGTGTGTGGTTAAGCCAAGCAACCTGAGCAATTGAGGCGCCCTCCATCTCACAACAATCAGCACCAAACGTTGTGTAGATGTGGTCTGCTAACTCTGATGAACTTACAAACTGATCTCCTGAAGCAACGCGGCCAGAAATAACCTGCAGTTGAGGAGCTACTTCTTTGGCCGAAGCAAGAGCACGTTCAATAAGACTCTCATCTGCTGTAAACGAGAAAACCGGAAGACCTGGAATTTGACCAGCGGCAAAATTGAGAGGACCAACGTTCATATCGTGTTGAACTAAATCTGAGGAGATAACAATATCCCCAACCTGTAGCTCAGGGTTTAAAAGCCCTGCAATACCTGTATTAATAACATGTGTTACTGCGAACGTATCAATCAGGATCTGCGTGCATGCTGCTGCATTAACCTTGCCAATTCCCGACTGTACAACAACAACAGGAACTTCTCCCAAAAGGCCTTCAACAAACTGCATACGAGCCTGCTCATACGTGCGCTCAACGGTCATCTGCGCTTTTAGTAGCGCAACCTCTGGCTCCATGGCTCCGATAATTCCAATTTTCATGTTAGGCTCCTACTCCTGCAAGCCAACTGGAACCAGCCAGGGCTCTTACAATTTTGTCTCGTACACTCATTTCGTTTGCATCGTCTTTGATGTGAACATGAATGATTACCTTGATGCCTGTCTCGGCAATGCTTGATGCTTCAACCTCAATAGGAAGTGTTCTATCAAGCTGAGGTGCAACTACCTCTTGAACAATTTCTGTTATTTCTTGCGTTACCGCATTCAGATCAACGGTTGGTTTAAGCACTATATTAATGGGCACCTCTGTCATATCCCACCTGGTACGATGCGCAAGTGCTGTTTTATTAAGTACTGAATTAGGAATGATGTCTACCCTACCTCCACGAGCACGAACTATGGTAGAGCGCCAATTCATGTCAATAACCTCACCGGAGATAGTTCCAATGCTTACCTTATCTCCAGGTTTAACTACACCTCCCAGCATGAGACCCAATCCGCCCACCAGGTTAGAAATGGTGTCTTGTAAACCAAAAGAGAGGGCAATGGACGTAACTCCCAAAGCGGTCACAAAAGCTGTTGGTTGAATACCAAAGACAGGCTGCAAGACAGCAAGAATAGCAAACGTCCAGATAACTCCACGTAGTATGTTGACAAAAATAGATGCTGACGGCAGCTTTGAAGAGTCCAAGGCCCTTTTTGAGAGTTTTATTGCAAAGCGCTCTACAAGAAAAGCTACAAGAAACACAACAACAAAGATAACCAGCTTAAAAATGAAGTCTTGTGGAGTAAGACCCAAAATCAAACCGTCATGCATCAATACCATGGCTATCCCTCAATTTTTACTATTGGAGCAAAGCCCTTCATGAGCTTCTTTGTCTTATTAGTACGCGTAAACTTGACCTCAATAGTATCTCCCTGAACTGCCAAAACAATGCCTGGGCCAAAGGTCTTGTGAGAAACTTGGTCTCCCACAGCAAAACTTGCAGAAGCGCGGGCCGGGTCTTTCTGAATGGGAGCTGTACGTGGAGCTGGAGCACCGCCGGTAGAGCGCGTGCGAGAACCAAAAACGTTTCCACCGTAGACCTCGGAGCCGCGACCAGAACCAAAGGTTCCATGACGGTCTCCTCGCTTTGCCCAGCCAACTCCAGAAAAACCTGCAGAACCAACACCAATAGCTTTTACATGCTCTTGAGGAATCTCTCCCACAAAACGCGATACAGGATTTGCCTGAACAGAGCCGTAAGTCCTTCTAGTAGATGCATACGTCAAATACAGGCGTTTGCGCGCACGCGTAATAGCAACATAAGCAAGTCTGCGCTCTTCTTCTAACTGAGCTGCTTCTGCCTCATAATTTGCATGAGGGAAGATTCCCTCCTCCATACCAGCAACAAAAACTGCAGGAAATTCCAGACCCTTTGCAGCGTGAATGGTCATGAGCGTTACTGCAGAGGTAGAACCATCCAAGCTATCCAGGTCAGAGCGAAGCGCCAGCCATTCCATAAAGGCCGGGAGCTTCTCTGCCACAACCTGTGGATGCAAACTCTCCTCCTGAGGCGCAGGAGCCGTCTCTACAGCAGTAGCACCAGCGAGTGCGCCGGTAGCAGCATCAAAACCAGCCTCACTCAGCGAAGCTGCATCTTGCGCATCAAGCGCTCCAGCTTCTCTGAGCTGCTGCAGACTCTCAAGCGTTTCTTCAACGTCGTCGTGAGACTCATCAAACTCTGCTGCAACACCAAAGAACTCTCGAATGTTCTCGATACGTCCGTCAGCCTCAATGGTATGCTCCGTCTCAAGCGCACGAATAAGACCAGAGCGGTCAATAATTGCCTCTACAACCTCATCAAGCTCACCATCAATATGGCGGCCATGCTCAATAGCTGACGTAAACTCTACCAGCGCATTTCTTACCTTTGCGGTAAAAATGCCTTCTTCCATCACACATGCTTCACATGCCGAGAAGAACGACAAGCCGTTATGCAGTGCATATGTCTGAATCTTCTGAATACTGGTTGCACCAATACCACGACGAGGCGTGTTAATAACACGCAGCGCGGCCATGTCATCATCAGGGTTCACAACAACTTTGAGGTACGCCATGACATCTCTGATTTCTGCGCGATCAAAGAATCGAGTGCCGCCAACAATCTTGTAAGGAACACCAGCTCTGAGCAACATATCTTCGAGAATACGAGACTGAGCGTTGGTGCGATAGAACACGGCTATGTTGTCGTACGACGTGCCCTTATCGTGCAGTTTTTCTATCTCGGAGCCAATCCATGCACCCTCATCACGCTCATCAGATGCCTGATACACCTGGATTTTCTCGCCATCTCCTTCATCCGTGAAGAGACGCTTTGGCTTGCGGTGAGAGTTGTGCGCAACAACTGCATTGGCAGCGGCCAAAATATGACCTGTTGAGCGGTAGTTTTGTTCTAGCTTAACTACAACTGCTTCCTCATAGTCTTTCTCGAACGCCAAGATGTTTTTGATGTCTGCTCCGCGCCATGAATAAATGGACTGGTCATCATCGCCAACAACCATAAGATTGCGATACTTGGATGCCAAAAGCTTGGTAATTGCGTACTGGACGCCGTTGGTATCCTGATACTCGTCAACGTTGATATAACGGAAACGCTCCTGGTACTTAGCAAGCACGTCTGGGTACTTGGAGAGCAGCTCAAACGCCTTGATGAGAAGATCATCAAAGTCCATAGCATTAGCTTTGTCCAGACGCGTCTGGAGCGCACGATACACACGAGCCACCACGTGATCCATAGGACTTGCTGCCTGAGCCTCTACATCATCAGGATATAAAAGCGCGTTCTTAGCAGCGGAAATCTTTGAGCGAATGGAGTTGAGCGGGAACTGACGAACATCAATATCCAAATCAGACAGAATGGTCTTTACCAAACGCTTTGAATCGTCATCATCATAGATAGCAAAGTTAGGCCCATAGCCAAGACGCTCGCCATCTTCTCTAAGCAGGCGAACACACATAGCATGGAACGTACAAACCCACATGCCGCGAATATTGTTAGGAAGCAGCGCCTCAAGGCGCTCACGCATCTCCGCTGCAGCCTTGTTAGTAAACGTAATAGCCAGAATCTGCCAAGGACGAACTCCCTCGTCAGCAATCATGTGCGCAATTCTAAACGTCAAAACACGCGTCTTACCCGAACCAGCTCCTGCAAGAACCAACAGAGGTCCCTGAGTTGTCATAACCGCCTGATGCTGGGCAGGATTTAAACCTTCAAGATCAATCTGCATTGAGCCATCCTTGTGTCAATCATTCTTAGACTAAAAGTGTACCCCGATAACCGGACATTAATTGCGCCACTTTGCCCTCACTCCACAATTAAAAAACCGGCCCTCAAAAGAAGACCGGTTTATCTGCATCAACGCTGCTAGTGAACTTCTGCACCTAAATGGCGAGAAGATCTTCTAGCCCAAACGCTTGCCTTAGTTCATGGAGTTTGTCTGACGGCTCTTTGCGCGAGCAACAACAGCCAGTGCAATCACGCCACCTGCGACACATGCCATAACAATAGCGCTAAGCGAGTGATTCTCATCACCAGTGTATGGAAGCACAGAGCCTCCATAATACGGGATAGCTGCAGGATTTGGAGCTCCTGGGAAGCTTGGCGTCAGAGGACCGCCAGGGTTGCCTGGGATGCTTGGAGTACCAGGATTCTCTGGAGTAGCAGGGTTCTCTGGGGTAACAGGAGCAACTGGCTCTGGCTCCCACTCTGCAACAAGAACAACCTTAGGAGTGGTGGTGGTAAGGGTTACCTGATCTCCTGCCTGGTAGGTAGTACCGTCAAGCTTCCAACCCTTGAAGATGTAGCCATCACGAGTTGGGACGGTCGCAGAAACAGTCTCGTTCTTAGGATCAGTAAGAGAATCAGCGGTGTTGCTATCAATACCAAAGTAACCGCTCTGTGCTGCAGGAGCACCAGTACCGCCGTTTGCATCGTAGCTAAGCTCATACTCCTGGTTCCAAACAGCAGTCAGGGTATAAGGGCTTCTCATGTTAAAGACCGTAGTTTCAGAAACATAGCGCTTATCGCCAGCTGGGTTGTTGTTTGCATCTGCAGGAACAGCAGAAGCACCAACATAGCGGAAGTGGTTATCAACGTAAGAACGCTTCCAGAACTCAAACTTATAGCCATCGCGGACAGGCAGGTCCTCAATGATGTTGTACTCAGCAAAGCCGTAAGTGCGAGGGTTATTTGGAGTCTTGGACTCTGTATAAGTTGCGTTGCCATAGATGGTACCGCCATTTGCGTCATAAATGAGCTGATTAACTGCAGATGGTGTTGGAGAAGGTGTAGGAGTTGGGGTGGTCTCTGCAGGAATAACGTGGATGTGATAGCCAACCCACATGAGGTGAGTGGTGTTACCACCAACGTTAGCAGGGTCCGTTGAATCTCCCTGCATGGTAACAAGGAAAAATGCGGTAACAGGCTGGTTAGCAGGAGTTACCTTACGACCAGTGAACTCAAAATAGAACTGACCACCGTTGTTAGTAACGGTGTTGCTGTTTCCGTAGAAAGCATACGTAAAGTCATAGTCAGTAGCAGGGAGCTCAGGATAAGCGCCTGCGGTGACCAGAGTAGTGGTTACACCAAAAGGAGCAAAACCAGGACGAGTAGTGGTGTAGTGAGAATACGCACCGGTGTCTCTAATGGTCTGACCAACGCGAACGACAATCTCGCCATACTGACCAGGAACAGGGGTCTGGTGGCCAGAATGTTGAGGATTATCTGTAAGAACCCTAGATGTATCGGCATTACCGTCAGCCGAGAAAACAGAAACCTTTACACCTGGTGTAGATGTATCAATACTGTCTGCAAACGCAAGTTTTGGTGCAGAAACTGCAAGAACTGCAACAAGCGCAAGCGCAAGCGTGCACGCAATTCTCTGAAGCGTCTTAATGTGGCGCATAAATCCTCCTGAAACTATTACAAGTAATTACTTACTCTTACGACAAAAAATCAGCCGTAAGAGCATAGAGGACAAGGCAATTCTTAGTAAATGAGCCAAGAGAGATTACATATATCTTTCATAGGTTTTCCACGCTTTTTCCATATGTTTTGCGCAAAAAAGCGCGGCGAGAAACTCACCGCGCGTAAATGCATAGGTAGTAATGCTTGTAGGTCAAAAACTACTTAACCAGCAGGAAGTATGCGATAACAGCAATACCCAAAATAATACGGTACACACCAAAAGGCTTGAAATCATGCTTGCGGACATAACCCATAAGCGCACGAACCATAACCAGCGAAACAATAAAGGCTACCAGGCAACCTACACCCAGAATAACTGCCTCGGGAATGGTAAAGGTATTGCCCTTCATAAAGTAGCGTACAAGTCTCAACGCAGAAGCGCCGGCCATAGTAGGAATAGCCAGGAAGAACGTAAACTCAGCAGCCACTGCCCTCGAGCAACCAAGTGCTAAACCGCCCAGGATGGTTGCACCAGATCTTGAAGTACCTGGAACAATTGCAAGTACCTGGAAAACGCCAATGCCAAGCGCGGTCTTCCAGTCCAGGTTGTCAATGTCTTGTACGCGGGCCAGGTTGTCGGCAGAGGGAGCCTTAAGGGATGCTGCAGCATCTGGGCTCATGTGCTTGCCTCGGGGCACCTCAACCTTTACTGCTGCAGCGACCTTCTCGCGATGGAGCTCAAGCAGGATAAAGATGATGCCGTAGAAAATAAGAGTTGCAGCAATAACAAAGGGGCTTCCAAGATGCTCTTCAATGAAGTCATTGAGCGGCAGGCCAATTGCTGCAGCAGGAACACAGCTGACCACCACTTTTGCCCAGAGTTTCCAGGTAGAGCGCTTCTCGTCCTTGGATTTCTTTGGCGAGAAGGGATTGAGCTTGTGGAAAAATCCCACGCATACTGCAAGAATTGCGCCAAGCTGAATAACTACTAGGAACATATTCCAAAAGTCTTCAGAGACGTTGAGTGGTAAAAACTGATTGAGCAGCAGCATATGGCCTGTTGATGATATAGGTAGCCACTCGGTAATACCCTCAACTACGCCAAATAACGCTGATTTAAGCGCTTCAATCCACAAAATTGCCGACTCCACTAAAACCTCCTTGGGGACTGATTACGAACCTATTGTACGCAATCCGTTCGCCCTTTCTTTTCCTACCGTTCACGGTTTTACCTAACGACTTTACTACTTTAAAAGTGCCTTGTTTTCTGCAAAGTTGGCATTTGAAGCCAAAAACAAGTAGAATTGACACCCTCGCACGAGCGGAGAGAAGCGATTATGCGTATTTTTGAGGTCAAGTGTTATCTGACCTTGCGCTTGAAGCCAGTAATGAGTGGATGGCACTAACTGCGCACTAATCGGAAGCCCCCAATCGCGGAGGTCGATTTGAACAAATATATGCGTCACAGACGCTTACCTTCATGCTCTACCCTTATGACAGCACTCCTTGCAGCAGTGCTTGTTGTTAATACCTTTTTGTTTGGCGTCTCAAGAGCTCAGGCAGAGACTCTTGAAGAGCTCCAGGCCAAGGTAGAGCAGACCAATTCTGATTACGATGCCGCCAATCAGCGTGTGGCTGAACTGCAAAAACAGATTGCAGATAATGAGGCGCGTATTGCAGAGATTGAACAGCAACTCCCAGAGCAGCGCTTAAAAGCTGCAGAGTCTATTAGAGCAATGTATCGCATGCAGCAGGGCTCCATGGGAATTATTGATCTGCTTTTATCGGCAGATAACTTTAATGATTTGATTGCTGTTATTCAGTATCTTGAGATTATCCAGAACAAAAATTCAGATGCTATCAACCACCTGGTTGACCTTAGTAAAGAGCTTTCTGAGACTCAGTCATCATTAAATGCACAGATGGCAGAAGCAGAGGAGCAGAAGAAGGCTGCTGAGGATGCTATGAATGCAGCAATTGCAACAAGAGAGCAATTGCAGGCAGAGCAAGCTCAACAGGCAGCAGCAGAAGCAGCTGCTGCAGAAGAAGCACTAAAAGAGGCTTCTGCTGAGACCACCTTTACCAACGCTTCTGGTAATACCACTGAGGTCACTACCCCATCAACTCCTTCAGCTCAAAATGTTGATTGGTCAAGCGATAAGACCAACTTTGTAAGCAGCTGGGGCGCTCGAATTGACGCCTATCTTGCTGGCTCCCCTCTTGCTGGCTACGGCTCAACCTTTGCCGAGGCTGCATGGGCCTACGGCGTTGATCCGCGTTTATCGCCTGCTATTTCTGCAGTTGAGAGTACAAAGGGTAGGTATAACTTCCTCCCCTACAACGCATGGGGTTGGGGCTCTTCAAGCTGGGGTAGCTGGGAAGAGGCTATCTGGGATCACACAGCTGGTCTTGCTGCTGGTTACGGCGGAAGGCTTTCTGTCTCTGGCGCTGCAAAGTACAACCCAGCAAATCCAAACGGCTGGTACTCGGCAGTTCTCACGCAGATGGAACTCATCTAAGCCCCTGGCCACACAACCTTTAGAGAACGTTAAAACCCCGCAGTTTGCCTGCGGGGTTTTGTTGTTGGGCACGGTTAGGCGGTGAGCACGACCATCGCTAGGATGAGGGCAAAGCCGATGAGGTCGGCAACGCTAAAGGTAGTTCCAAGAACCAGTGCGGTGGTGATGGTTGCCATAACGGGCTCGATAGTACCCAGCAGGACCGCTCTAAGTGAGCCTGCGTCCTTAACGCCCTGCAGGTAGAGACCGTACGCCAAGAAGGTTCCCACCAGCACACCAATAACTACCAGCAAGATACCAAAGGCGTCCAGCTGAGGCATATGGTTCCAGGGCTGATAAAACACGGCAATGAGCGTGCCTGAGAACAGAAAAGCTAGGCCATTAACGGTAAAGCTTCCCCACTTTTCCATCAGAGGCTTTGGCAAAATCGAAAGAGCTGCCTGAGCAAACGCGCACATAACGCCCCAGAAAATACCTGCTGTTGGCAAGCTAAGCGTGCCTGGATTTCCTCCTGTTACCAAGAGATAGGTGCCAATAAGCGCCAAAACAATACCAAGAATCTCTCGACGACGAGGCCAGCGCTTGCCAACCACACAGACAAAGGCTAAAACGCCCAGCATGCCCAACGACTGCATGATTGTTGCGGTTCCAGAATTAGTAGCATTAACTGCATAAATATAAGCAACTTGCGAGAAAAGAATGGCAAACAGACTGACAACAAAAATCTTTGCCAGCTCTTTTGGCATCCTAATGACAGTTGTGAGATTTTTTCTATCAAACGCAAAAGCAGTTCCTAAGAATAACCAGCAGGCACAAAGCTCACGAATATCAATCAACCACATCGGATCAACGTGATAGATATCAAGCAGGTACTTTGCAGCGGTTCCAAATGCGCCCCAGGAAGCTCCACCAATCAAGACAAAGAGCATTCCTCGATAGATTTTCTTCTTGTTATCAGGGGTTATTTCAGCGTCATCGCTTCCAAGTGCTTCCTCTTCTGCAGAAGTCTCTAAAACGTCTGTGGCCTTAGAAGACTCCACATCGCTCTCATAAGAAATGAAATCATTCATCTGGGTATAAATCTTTCATTACAAAATACGGATACAAGTGTCACTTTTTCTCTGACGCGGTAGTATCACAATAACAAAAATCCACCTTACCCTGCTTTATGCGGAGTCTCAAGTCTCCAAACGGTTCAAATGGGCAAGATGGTCCAAAACGGCATTAATGCTCACGTAAGGTTTCGTATAGATTGGCAGCTTATGACATCCAAGTATTCGCAGATGGACAGCGCATTTTCTGTTGGTACGCTTCATGCAGAAGACAAGAGCTTTGAGGTAATCTCAGCTGAGTGGGTTAACGAGATTTCTGGCTATGCCTACATCTTTAAGCATGTTCCTACAGGTGCTCGCCTTATGTGGTTTGCCTGCGACGATGATAATCGCTCATTCGCCATTGCTTTTAAGACACCTCCTGTAGACCACACAGGCGTCTTCCATATCCTTGAGCACTCTGTTCTCTGTGGCTCCGATGCCTATCCTGTCAAGGAGCCTTTTGTTAACCTGCTCAAGACCTCTATGCAGACGTTCTTGAATGCAATGACCTACCCCGACAAGACGGTATACCCTGTGGCCAGCACCAATGTAGCTGACTTGGAAAACTTGATGAGCGTATACCTAGACGCCGTTCTGCATCCTGCAATCTATAAACGCAAGCGCATCTTTGAGCAGGAAGGCTGGCACCTAGAAGCTGACGAGCAGGGCAATCTAAGCTATAACGGCGTTGTCTTCAACGAGATGAAAGGCGCCCTCTCTGACCCTGATCGCGTACTCTACGATTCTGTGAGCGAGGCTCTCTTCCCAGACACCGCATACGGCAAAGAATCCGGTGGTAAGCCTCGTGCAATCCCCGAGCTCACCTACGAGAACTTCCTGGACACCCACGCTCGCCACTACGACCTCTCTAACAGCTACACCTTCCTCTACGGCGACCTTGACTGTGAGCGTGAGCTCTCCTTCATTGCCCAGAGGTTTTCAGCTGTCGAGAAACGCGATGCAGGTGCCCCTAATCCGCTTAACCTGCAGGCGCCCGTGTTGCCCGAGCCTTGCCAGGTCCGCATGAACACTACAGCCGACAACTCCAGCGTCGGCCTGGGCTACGTACTTGGAACGCCTGACCAGCGCAATAAGATGATGGCAGCAGATATCTTGTTTGACACCCTCATGGGCTCCAATGAATCTCCGCTTAAGCGTGCAATTCTTGACGCAGAGCTTGGCGATGACTTTAGCTACTATCTCTCCGACGACCTTGCCCAACCTATGCTCTTCTTGCAGCTCAAAGGCCTTAAAGAAGGTGCAGCTCAAAAGTTCCGTGAGCTGGTAGAGACCACCTGCAAAAAGATTGCTTCCGAAGGCATTGATCCAAAGAAGCTCAATGCTTCCATTGCACTTGCAGAGTTTAACCTGCGCGAAAATGATCAGCCGTATTCAAACGGTATTGAGTACACGCTGCGTTCGCTTTCAAGCTGGCTCTATGACGACGCACGCCCTCTGGATTACATCCGCTACGAGGATGCCATTGCCTACGTCAAAGAACTTGCAGCTCAAAAGGGCTTTGAGAAGCTGCTGCTGGAGCTCATCTGCAACAGCAAGCACGCAGCTCAGGTTGAGCTTGTCCCTACAGACGAGGGAGAGGCTCAGGAAGAAGCCGCTGAACTGGCACAACTTCGCTCCACGCTCACTGATGAGGACGTCGAGAAGATCCGCGCAGAGGTAGAGGCACTGCGTCTGGAGCAAGAAACACCTGACGCTCCAGAAGACTTAGCCAAGCTGCCGTCCCTCTCGCTCAGTGATATCGGTGCAGGTAGAGAGCGTCCTGCTGGCTTTGAGGTTGAAGCTCCCCTATCATGCATTGCGCACGAGCTGGATACTCACGGCATCGACTACGTCTACCATTACTTTGATTTGACCCACGCGGTTACCTTCGAAGAGCTACCTCTTGTGGGCATTCTTGCTGAGGCGCTAGGAAAGCTTGATACGGCTACACATACCGCATCTGAGCTTGACATCCTTATTGAGAGCAACCTTGGTCACCTCTCGTTCTTCACGGATATCTATGACCGCGACACCCTTGACCAGGCACATCCCGCCTTTATTGTTGCTGCAAGCGCCCTTGCCGAGAAAACCCAGGGGCTTGCAAGCATTCCTTCTGAGGTCTGGTCCAGCACGCGTTTTGATGACTTGGGCCGCCTCAAGAACATCTTGATTCAGCGACGCATTGCACAGGAGCAGTACTTTTTAGGCGCGGGCCATACTGCTGCACAGAATAAGGCTTTAACCTCCTATTCTGCTGCTAGCCGCGTAAACGATGCCCTAGCAGGTGTTGGCTTTTACGAGTACCTAAAGAACCTGCTTGCCAACTGGGATGAGCGCGCTCCTCAGCTTGCAAAAGACCTGGATGCGCTTACTTGTAAGATTTTCCGCGCAGACAACGTTACGGTCAGCTTTACCGGCTCCACTCAGAGCCGTGAGGCATTCTGGCAAGTAGCTGGAGATCTTAACCTCAAGAAGGGCAATGAATCGCAGGTAGACAGTGCAACGCAGACACTTGTTGTCCCTGAGGGTAAGCTGCAGCGCGTGGCGTATATCATTCCGTCAAACGTTTCCTACGTTGGTCTCTCTTATCCAAACGTTGCCCATGCAACCAATGAACAGCAGGGTAACTGGCTTGTTGCAACCAGGGTTCTGGGCCTTGACTACCTGTGGAACGAGGTTCGCGTCAAGGGTGGCGCTTATGGCGTTATGTTTAGAAACTCCATTGCTGGCCTGCAGAGCTTTGTCTCCTACCGAGACCCTGCGCTTGATGCGACCCTTGACCGCTATGTTGGTGCAGGTAGCTGGCTCTCTGAGTGGACTCCAGACGCTGACGAGTTTGAGGGCTATGTAGTTGCCTCTGTTGCAGGCGTTGACGCTCCTGTTCCCGCTCGCATGCTTGCTCGCAGGCAAGACATTGAGTACTTCAACCACCGTGACCCAGAGCGTTTGCGTAAACTTCGCGAGAAAATCCTTCACGCCCAGGTAGAAGACATCAAGGCACTGGGAAGCACTATGCCTCAAAGCTATGATGACCTCTCGATTGTTGTCTTTGGCGCAAAGGATGCCATTGAAGCCTCCAAGCTTGGTCTTGAGGTTGTCGACCTCTTTGACGGCCAGGAGAACTAGGCCTGGTAGCTGCAATAAAAACGTAAAAGCCCTGTCATACACGCGTATGACAGGGCTTTTCTTGTGAGGTAAAACGTACCGCTCGACGACCTTCTCGCCAGATGACGCGCTTAGGCAGTAGGCTACTCGCTTCTCAGTGCCTGAACTGGATCGGACTTAGCTGCCCTACCTGCAGGAATAAGACCTGCAAGGAGCGTCAAGACAACGCTAATCAGAATCAAAATGAGCGCACCATTCAGCGGCAAGACCACCAGGTTGTCTACGTTAAACATGGCTTTGACCACAGCATTTGCGGGCAAAATGAGTAGCTGCGTAATGCCAATACCCATAACACCAGAAATAAGACCTTCGATAAACGTCTCTGCATTAAATACGTTGGCAATGTCTCGCCTGGAAGCACCAATGGAGCGCAGGATACCAATCTCCTTTTTGCGCTCAAGTACCGAGATAAACGTAATGATGCCAATCATAATGCTGGAAACAACAAGCGAAATAGATACAAACGCAATCAGCATCGCCGAGATCATATCAACAATCAGCGTGACAGAACTCATCAACGCACCAACAATGTCGGTATACGTAACTACCTTAGACTCTTCACCTGCAGCCTTTGCATCAGCGTTGTACGTATTAAGAATTTCAACAATCTTCTCTTTGCTTGCAAAGTCTTTAGGATAAATATTGATTGACGTGGGCTTATTAAGATCCGCATATCCCATCTTAGTAAGATTTGATTCATACGTTGCTGGCGTTGCCCTTAGCATTGACGCGGCAATAGCTGCGAGCTGCGATGGGTCAGCATTGAGCTTAAAGGCACTTGCGAGCGTTGCTTGATCTATGTGCATAGCATTGGACATATTTGCCGCAACGCCCTGCATAGCTGTATTGAGAGCGCCTGCAATCTGATTTTGCATCCTGGAAGCAACCTGCGTCATCACGCTGGTTAACGCAGACTGCACGTAAGCACTCATAGCGCGCGTAATAGCTGCAGAAAGAGCACTTGCAATCTGTGATTGATAAGCACTCATAAGCCTCTGAGAAACCTCAGCCTGGACACTTGGAAGATCTGGATTGGTTCCCAGCTTATTTGCCAGAGCAGTAACCAGCTGTTGCTGCAGGTCATCAGTATCAACCGCAGAAGAAACCGTAGTCACAATCTGCGTGCGCACTTGATCTGTTGCAAGGTAGTCTGCCATGGTTTTGCCGGGATTAGCAGCACTCCAAGAGTTCCATCCCAGAGCAATATTGCCCATAAGCGAAGAAATAGCAGCTTGTCCTCCCGGTTTGAAATTAACGGTAATGCCAGAAAGAATCTGCTGAATGTCTGCTGCAGAGAGTTCTGGGAAAGCCGCCGCCAGCGCAGCTGGATCAAGCGAAGACGTAACAGAAGACAGTACATTGCTGTCAGACAGATTAAGCTGTGAGGGATCAAAAGCTGGTAGCTGCACGTCAGAAAGGTCAAGCGAGGACATATCCAAGCCAGACAGATTAATTGACGAGAAGTTCAGCGCCTGTGAATTAAAGTTAAACGCCGAAGACAGCACGTTAGAATCAACGGAAATGAGAGAGCCGATAGAAAGTCCCTCAGAAGTCTGACCGTTCTTCTCGTCCTCAAAGGTTTTACCAGTGAAAACGTCAACATCTGGACGATTCATCTGATCCTGGACAATAGGAGATGTCTCTGCATCAGAAATCATCTTCTGAGTCAGTTGTGGTGTGTAGTAAATGCCCTCAGAAAGCGCTCCCGTAGTAGTTGGGTCTTTTGCCTGAACAACACCAACAATATGCAGGTCAGGGGCATTGGCAATGAGGTTATTCATGTATGACTGATCATCGGATTTGTCTGTCCAGACACCAAGATTACTATCCCAAACATAACGTTGATTAGGCATAACCAGCTTAAACGTTGGAGACATCAACTGCTCGTAGGTGTATGTACTATGAGACTCTTCGATAGTGCTGGATTCTCCACTTGCAATTTTATCAACGGTAGAGCGCAGGCCAGCGTAATCACGCAGGCCAAGCGTATACTCCAAAAAATCATCCATGGTGCCGTTTGGACGCAACACCAAAACAGCCTCGTTCCAAGCAGTAGGCCATCTACCAGCTCGAACAGTATAGCGATCCTCGTAAATAGAAGGATTGCCAGGAAGCTCACCAAAAAGCGATGTACTTGCAAAAGAAGCCAGTGGACTATATGACGGAATCTTAGGCGATACCTTAGAGAAAGTAACGTCTGGCTGCACCTGAACAGGATTAGAAGAGCCAGAGTCCGCGCCTGCCGGCAGGTAGATGAAGGGGCTTACAGAATAGCCATACGTAATAGCGCTGGCATACGTGTTAATGCCGCCGCCATTATTGTCGAGAAAAGCCTTCAAGCTGGTCAGGTCATTAGAGCCAATACTTTCAGCCTGCATACCTAGCCTATTGTTAGTAGGAATAGCACCTTCAGCAGGTTGATTTTCTAGCTTTGCAGCTTCTGCATTTTTCTGATTTTGCGTCATCTCGCTTTGTGCATCTTGCGTTTGAGAATCAGCCGAGTCAGAGCTGCTTCCACTTCCAGAAATAAAGGAAGAAATATTAACGGACTGTTCAGAGATGGTGAGTGGATACATTGAAAGCGTATCCTCCTCAACCTTTTTGATGTAACCGTTTGCACCATTTGCCAGCGCCAGAATTGCTGCAATACCAATAATGCCAATTGAGCCCGCAAATGCGGTCATAAGCGTGCGACCCTTTTTGGTCATGAGGTTATTAAACGAGAGACCCAGTGCAGTCAAAAGCGACATAGAGGTCTTGCGAGAAGGCTTGGCTTCTCGACGAGTAACGCTTGCAACATCAAATGGATCTGAATCAGCAGTTACCTGACCATCTGCCAGCTCAACAATACGTGTTGCATATTGGTGTGCAAGCTCTGGGTTATGCGTAACCATAATGACCAAACGGTCCTTGGCCACCTCTTTGAGCAAATCCATAACTTGTACGGATGTTGAAGAGTCAAGTGCACCTGTTGGCTCATCTGCCAGTAGAATCTCTGGATCGTTTACCAGCGCACGAGCAATAGCCACGCGCTGCATCTGTCCGCCAGAAAGCTGATTTGGGCGCTTATTTGCGTGTGCTTTAAGGCCAACCTTATCAAGGGCTTCAAGCGCACGTTCATGACGTTCTGTCTTGGAGACACCAGAAAGCGTCAGCGCAAGCTCAACGTTACTCACCACGCTTTGATGAGGAATAAGGTTATAGGCCTGGAATACAAAACCAATACGATTGTTTCTGTACGTATCCCAATCTCGCTCTTTGAACTTCTTAGTAGAAATACCATCTACCAGCAAGTCTCCAGAATCAAAGCGATCAAGACCACCAATGACATTGAGCATAGTAGTCTTACCCGAGCCCGAAGGACCAAGGATTGCTACAAACTCGTTATCTCTAAACGCAACGGAAATGTGGTCCATTGCAGTCTGTTCAAATCCACCAGTGTTGTAACGCTTTGAAATACCTTTAAGCTCAAGCACAGGTTACTTCTTTCTTGTTGGGCTATCTGGAACGCGGAGTTATACCGTTAGTTGATTGCATCTCCGTCAGCTGCATCTGTATCAACTGCATCGGTCTTCTCGACAGCAGCTTTCTGAGCAGCTGCATCTTCTGCAAATGGGTCAGTAGTAATGTCTTCAATAACCTTCTGCTGAGCCCAGCTCAAGCCGTAAAGCAAGCCAAAGAGCGCCCAGAACCAAGGTGCATAGAGCATGACAACCATAAGGATTGCAAAAAGTCCTCGGAGAAGAACCCAAGGAAGCACCACAATCAGAAAGAAAAAGAATGGCAGTACAAAAAGGATTGCAGCAAGCGTACGCAGCACAACTGCCAATGTCTTAGTTACCGAGAAGCCGGTATTGCGTGCAATAAGCAGGCCTACCAGGCCAGCAATGCCAAAATACAGCATGATTGGCGCAACAATGTAGGAATAGAACAGTGGCGTGGAAGTGTCTTGAGGCAGCGTTTGCCTCAGAACCATCAAAACAATTCCCAAAACCGTTAAAACGCCAAGAAATGATGCGTTTCCAATAAAAGTCTTTTTCGTCATAGTTAACTCCTTTGATAAGGGGTATTAAGTATAGTGTAACTAGTACCTTGTTCCCGACCTTGTCTATTTCATACGCGGGATGTGGCTAAAACCGCTGCTCTCCATATGTTTCAAGGTCAAACGTTTGAATTAGAGGAGTTTTCATGACTGATGCAGAACTCAAAGCAAGCGCCGAGGCGTTTGTTAACGAGCACTGGGAAGAGATTATTGAGGATATCCGCTACCTTGTGCAGGTAGAGTCCGTTGAGGATCTGTCTCTAGCAGAGCCTGGCAAGCCTTGGGGTCCAAAGTCTTATGAGGCACTTCGCCGCGGCCTTGAGATTGCAGAGCGCCTGGGTCTTGAGACTACAGATGTAGACGGCTACCTGGGCTTTGGCGACCTTCCTGGTGAGTCCGAGAAGTACCTTGCCACCATCGCTCACTCCGATATTGTCCCTCTGGGCAAGGGTTGGACGGTAGACCCACTTGATGTTACCCGTCGTGAGGGCTTCATCCTGGGCCGTGGCGTTCTTGACGATAAGGGCCCTCTTGCGCTCTCGCTCTGGGCAGCACACTACTTTGTTGAGCAGGTAAAAAAGACTGGCAAGAAGCTTCCTTACACCCTGCGTGCCATCGTTGGTAACAACGAGGAGACTGGCATGGGTGATGTTCCTTACTACCTCTCCAAGTATCCAGAGCCAGCATTCTGCTTTACTCCTGATGCTGAGTTCCCTCTTATTTGCGGCGAGAAGGGCGTGTACCACGCTCAGTTCACTTCTCCAAAGATTGCTGGAGCAAACAGCGAGAAGATTGTTGAGCTTGACGGTGGCACCGTACCTAACGCAATTCCAGGACTTGCAAGCGCACTTGTTCGCGCTGACGCTTCTACCTTGGCTGATACTGATTCCATCAAGGTTGAGGACGCAGGTGTTGAAGATGATGGCACCAAGCTTGCCCGCATTAACGCAACAGGTAAGGGTGGACACGCTTCCATGCCTGAGGGAACTGTCAACGCAATTGGCCTGCTTGTAACCTATCTGCTTGACAACAACCTCTGCGGTGAAGCTGAGCGCGACTTCCTGACCTTCTCGCAGCAGCTTTGCTCAACTACTGACGGTACTGGTACTGGTATCCAGAGTTCTGATGACAAGTTTGGTCCTCTGACCTGCATCTCTGGTACTATCCGTACCAAGGGTGACGTGTACGTACAGACTGTTGACTCTCGCTATCCTACTTCAACCACTGGCGAGGCAATCACTAAGCGCATGACTGAGCTTGGTGAGGCTCATGGCTGCACCTTTGAGGTTCTCTCCGATGCTGTGCCTTTCTACATTGACCCAAGCTCCCCTGAGAATACTACCCTGCTTGATACCTTCCATGAGTACACTGGCAGCGATGAGCAGGCGTTTGTTATTGGTGGCGGCACCTATGCACGTCACTTTAAGCGCGCCGTTGCCTTTGGTCCTTATGACAGTAAGGCCGCAAAAGACCTGCCAGAGTGGGTTGGTATGGAGCATGGTCCTGACGAGGGAGTCTCTGAGGAATGGCTCAAGCGTGCTCTTAAGATCTACATTGTCAGCATTGCTCGCCTGATGCAGCTTGACCTGTAAATTAATTAAACAGCAGAAACGCTAAAACAAAGCCTCTGTATTCCATTTGATTTGACTGCCTCCCATTTCTTGGACATAAGAAATGGGAGGCAGTTCATATGCGGGGGATTTGATTCTGCAGCGTGTTAGCGTCGGCTTTTAGGCCTGGCGCACAAAATAGCGCAGCTTTGGTAGGTCTCGCTGAAGAATCGACATGTTCCCAATCAAGATAGCCAGGCAGCTAGGCGGCCGCACTACCCGATATGCATCTCTATGCATAAACTTAATCTAATATGCTGGAAAATGAATAGACTTATATAAGAAATTTAACTATCGATAAATTCTGTATCTACGGAACACACCTAAGTCGGATAATCTGCTCAGATGAGGGCATTTTACACATCTAATGACGATAATCTGCATGATTGAGGTATTTTCTGCGTCATGTATACGTCTTTTTAACAGATTATCCGACTTAGGTGTGTTTTGAATTGCCTCCTATTTTTTGTGTCTAAGAAATGGGAGGCAGTTCAGATACAGAGGCTTTTTGCAAGCAATTGCTTTTTACATGCTACGCATTGGAACAAATCTTCTTCCACAAGCGTAGACCATAGCTATTAGGAAGTCCTGCTTCAATACGAATAGCCAAGTACCATCCCGTGGCGTTATAAACCAACTCAAAGATATCTTGGCTGTTTACGGCAGGGATGCCCTGTGTTAATGCTGTAAAGACAATTCTTACTATGTCAAACAGAACGATAACGGTAACCGCAAGAATATACGGTCTAATAAATCGGGCATCATTTGAACCCTTTAGAGCTAAAAGACCTGCAATAAGAGAAAATACTGCACCAACTGTTACTAAGAAAATGGTAAGGATTCCCTGTTGTTCAAGGAATTGATTAACCGTATCTAAAACTGGTTGATTTACAACTCTAGAAAAATCATGCAGTCCAAGCAGAATCAGAACTAGAAAAAGTGCAATTCCGCTCAATGCAATAGAGACCAGCGAAAAGAAATGAAGAACTCGCTGATGACGAGAGCGCCAATATGTAGTTCCCACAATATCCTGGTCATGCTCCTTCTTTACTTTATCCGCAAGATTTGAACAAATTACCACGTAAACTATAGTATTAAGTTGAACAAAGGGATCAAGAATAATCAACTCTCCTCTACCCCAGGCCCATAAAATTCCTACCAGAATAATCAAGCCAATCAGATAGCAAAGAAATCTGTATGGTTCAACTTTTGATGAGTCTTTGGCGGCACGTAATCCAAATATTGAGGTAATAACTTGCAACATACCAATAAGAAGTACAAATACATAACCCAGAAGTACGTTATTGCTAAACGTAAAATACACGCCACTAAACTCAAGCCTCTCCAAAGGAATAGCAGGCTGTAAGCCCATAACAGTTGCAAAAAGAGATCCAGTTGTAGTTAAAACATCTGCTACGCCTAAGATAATCAATACAATTGAAACGATACGTAAGATATGTTGTGCTGGCGTTCTAGGAACAGTAGCCTTAACTCGGTCAGATGTAGGACGGTTCAGCGGTTCCTCCTCGTCAACTACAAGGATTTTCTCGGCACGCTCTGCTACTTCAGAAACGTTTTCTGCCAGCTCAGAGGATGCCGCAGTGATCTTTTTAGAGAACTCTCCTACCTTTGAATTTTCAGCCAGCTTGGCAATCTCGGCACCGATTTCTTTTTTCTGTTCCACTGACACAAAAATCCTCACACTTGTCCTAAATGTTCAAATAAATCATAGCATTAGCTACTTTGCTGTGTTAGTATTTGCAACTGTCCGTGTACCTGCAAGTATGTAAGGAGGCTTGTTCGATGCTTTTTTAATCTTCTCGTGAGCGTGTCACATGTCCACACCACGAGTTTGTCTGACATGTTCCACCATTAATCGAGGAGAAATATGGAATCGAATAAGCTTTTTGCGGAAACACCACCATTTAAATTATTTTTACGAGCAGCCCTCCCGGGTGCTATTGCCATGCTTGCGTCGATGCTCTACGACACTGCAGATGGAATCCTTGTTGGACGATATCTGGGTCAGGAGTCCTTTGGCGCGGTTACCATTGCCATTCCACTAGTTATTCTCTGCTTTGCGGTTGCCGACCTTATTGGCGTTGGAGCCTCTGCAGTTATTGCCGTTGAGCACGGCAAGAAGAACCACCAGACTGCTAATAACATCTTTACCATTGCATTTATCATGCTTATTACCACAGGCGTTATCAGCGGCATTTTCTTCTTCTTTTGTGCGCCAAACGTTTTAGCACTGATGGGTGCTCAAGGAAAGATTGCCGAACAAGGAACTATCTACCTGCGCGTATGGACCCTTTTCTTGCCAGTTATGTGCATCTCATACGCCGTTGATAACTTCCTTAAAATTTGTGGAAAAATTAGGCGCTCTACCAGCATTGCCTTTATTTCTGCAATTCTAGGAACCGTACTTGAATACTACTTCCTGGGAGTTTTGGGATTATCCGTTGAGTATGCGGCACTGGGTTACTGCATCTCAATTACCTTCTCGTCCCTTTATGGCATCTGGCCCTTTATTGGCAACAAGCAAATCCTTAAGTTTGTAAAGCCACACTTTAATTGGACGCATATCAAAGAAATCTTTGTAAACGGCTTCCCTATCTTTATGCAGAACATCTCGAGCAGGATTTATTCGCTACTAATGAACGCTGCCCTACTGAGCCTTGGCGGAGATATTGCCATTGCTTCTTATGGCGTGCTTCTCTACTCTGGTGGCCTCATCCAGCCGCTCATTTATGGACAGGCCGATGCCATGCAGCCGGCCATTGGCTACAACTGGGGCGCAAAGAAAAAAGATCGAGTGCTTGCTATCGAGAAGTACATCTTCTCCACAGGCATCATTATTGGCATCTTTGCCTTCTGCGTCTCGTTCTTCTTCTCGGAGTTCTTGGTTAAGCTCTACCTGCCTGAAGGAACGCAAGAGCTGCTCAATATGGCCATCCCAGCTATGCGCATTCACGCTTTTATCTTCATTTTTAGCTGGATTACCATGTGCACAGAAAGTCTTGCCATTGCCCTGAAGCAGACAAAGATTTCCAATCTCTTGAGCATCTTTATGGCACTTATCTTCCCTATCAGCTCACTGCTGATACTGAAGCCATTTGGTCTGGACGCACTTTGGTACGTGTCAGTTGTGTCCAATATACTCTCAGCACTGCTCTCTATTGGCTGCCTCGTCCACATCTATCGCAAGCACTTCAAAGGTGTGAATTCAGACGGTGTTGATGGTGCTGATGCTGTATCCGATGGTACACAGGAAGAGAACTTTGAACTCACCGAGGCAGAGCTTTCCGCTCCCGAGCTCTCCAGCCCAGAAGAGCATGTGGACCCAGAGTCTATCTCCCGAGCTCAATAGCCCGCGCTCTCACAGCTCCGCGCAACAACGTACTCCTCACAAAAACATGGCGAGAAGATCTTCTGATTCCAAGATCTTCTCGCCATAAACATGAGCGGTTATAGAGCGTCTACCTACAGCGCAGCAAGTGCCTGCTCGACGTCGTTGATAAGGTCTTCGGTGCCCTCAATACCGCAGCTCAAGCGTACAGTACCTGGGGTAATACCTGCTGCTACAAGCTCCTCGTCAGTAAGCTGACGGTGCGTTGAAGAAGCTGGATGCAAGCAGCAAGAACGAGCATCTGCAACGTGTGTTGCAATGGAGAAGACCTTGAGATTGCCCAGGAACTTCTCGGCAGCCTCGCGACCGCCAGCAACGTCAACGGCGATAACACCGCAAGAACCGTTTGGCAGGTACTTCTGAGCCAGCTCGTAGTACTTGTCTCCTGGAAGACCAGGGTAGCTTACGTGCGCAACCTTAGGATTGTTTACAAGTGCCTCGGCAACTGCCTGACCATTCTTGCAATGCTGAGCCATACGAACGTGCAGGGACTCAAGGCCAAGGTTAAGATAGAAAGCGTTCTGTGGCGACTGAATAGAACCAAAATCACGCATAAGCTGAACGGTTGCCTTGGTAATAAAAGCGCCACCGTTACCAAAGGTATCTGCATAGACAAGGTTGTGATACGAAGGATCAGGCTGGGTCATGCCTGGGAACTTGTCTGCGTGAGCAGCCCAGTCGAATTTGCCACCGTCAACAATTGCGCCGCCAACAGCAGAGCCGTGACCGTCCATATACTTAGTCGTGGAATGGGTCACAATGTCTGCTCCCCACTCAAGAGGACGGCAGTTCACAGGCGTGGCAAACGTATTGTCAACAATCAGTGGCACGCCATGGTCATGAGCAGCCTTTGCCCAGCGCTCAATATCAAGGACAACCAGTGCGGGATTTGCAACAGTCTCACCAAAGACGCACTTGGTATTTGGCCTGAATGCTGCATTAATCTCCTCGTCAGTTGCATCTGGCGAGATAAACGTGCACTCCACGCCCATCTTCTTAAGGGTGATAGCAAACAGGTTAAAAGTGCCGCCATAAATGGTGGAAAGCGCAATAAAGTGATCTCCGGCCTCAGTAATGTTAAAGACGGCAAAGAAGTTTGCTGCCTGACCAGAAGAAGTCAGCATTGCAGCAGTACCGCCTTCAAGAGCGCAAATCTTTGAAGCTACATTATCCAGCGTTGGGTTCTGAACGCGAGAATAGAAATAGCCCGCAGCTTTGAGGTCGAACAACTCTCCAAGCTGCATCGACTCGTCATATTTGAACGTGGTTGATTGAATGATAGGCACTTGCCTAGGCTCACCGCAACCAGGCTGATAACCGCCCTGCACGCAGCGAGTCTCGATGCTCTCAGACATAGCATCCTCCCTCATAATCATCATCCACGCCGCGCAAACGTCAATGCGCTCCAAACGTGGACTATGTGATTATCTAAGGATACTAGTCTCCCTACCCTCAATAACACGCTCAATCAAAACTTTTTCATGTTCTGAAACAATTGCGAGGTCTGAGGTAACATCTCTGAAGTCCATGGAGTCTTTCCACTCTTTGACCAGAGAAATGTTGCGCTGAGCTGTGCAAACAGTGCTGAGCTCAGAGTCAATATCCTGCATAATCTGGGTGTAATTTGCGCGTTTCTCGCCCAACATGTCACTGAGGTGGAAAAGAATGTGCTCAACTTCACGAACTTCTCGCCTTGCATGGTGTACCTCAGAGAAGCTAGTCATATCCAGACCAAACAGGCGTGCATCAATAGTCTCAAGCATGTAATCAAAGCGGCTGCTGACATCCTCAAACGAGATGCCATCTTTTAGTACCGCGTCTGACCAAGCGGGCTCAAAGAGCTCATCCAACGCGCAGCGCAGACTACGACGAACTGCCTTCTTGCGCAGAGCCTCACAGACGCGATCACGCTCATTCTCGCGAGCTGCCTCGACAGCGCTGACCAGCTTGGAGCCCTGAGAAAGCTCTCCGGACTCCATCAGATCTGCAACGGTATCAGAGAAGCCATCAATCTCACGAAGGCGCGTAGTTGCACCAAGCATCAGTCTATAAACAGGCTCAGCAATCTCAACTGCTTCCTCATTAAGAAGTGGCGAGAAGAACTTGGTAAGCAGCTGAGTTCCCCTAAGAGCAAACCTAAATGCTGCGATAACTGCAGGGTCTTCTGGATGAGCGCGGAACTCTACATATGCGTCTTCCAGATTGGTTGCTGCGTGAGCGCATGCCTCATCAAGGGCGTCAAGTGTCTCCCAGGGCTGAGTGGAAGGGCCACTGACCAGCCAAAGAAGCTTTCCGTGAGGCTCGCGAACATCTCCAAGCTGCTTCCAGACGCACTCATGCTGATGACCAAGTGAACCGCGTACGTCAATTGCACATACGGCACCCTTTGTCAGCGGAAGTTCAAATCCCAGCAAAGTCTCTGCAACATAGCCCAAAAATGGAGCATGACCAACAAGAATCAGCGTTTCTGCATCAGCGTGCTCAAGCTCTGCCTGAAGTGCAGGAAGATCTTGATCGTAAAGGGAGTCATGAATCTCTAGGCCCTCAGAATCCAGCGCCTCTGCCACAATCTCTGCAGTTTCAAGTGCACGAAGGGCAGGACTTGTCCAAATCTCAGCCTCTTCACCCTCTGGTCCCAACAAGCCAAAGATATGAGGATAATTGGCAGATAAAGCCCTCTGACCAGCACGTGTGAGCTCTCGACTCATGTCTTCAGAGCCACGTTCAGATACACCATGTCGTACAAGAACCAAAGTCTTTACCATGTTTACCTCCGCTGGTCATCTGCAGAAAGCTGCTCCTTATAGCGTAATAGGACGCCCGCGCAATTTTGCACGAACGTCCTATTTTTACTGCCAACGGGCAAATATATCGGTATATGGCGAGAAAAACTTTTATCTCGCATCTCTGCTATGCAGTTCTTGCATAACGGCTATGCATAATCTGCACGCAAAAATCCAACTTGAAAGACTTGGCAACTGTGGCGGTAAAGCTAGTGCTCTATCCACGCGTCCCTATACCGCCTGTGACCGGCAATCTTAGAAGTCAGCGTTGCCAACGGTACGAGGGTGAGGAATAACGTCGCGGATGTTATCCACACCGGTGAGGTACATAACAAGGCGCTCAAAGCCAAGACCAAAGCCAGAGTGTGTGCAAGAGCCGTAACGACGAAGATCCAAGTAATACTTATAATCGTCGGGGTTCATGCCAAGCTCAACAATGCGCTTCTCCAGAAGCTCAAGACGATCTTCTCGCTGTGAGCCACCAATAATCTCACCAATACCTGGGACAAGGCAGTCAGCTGCGGCAACAGTCTTGCCGTCATCGTTAAGGCGCATGTAGAAGGCCTTAATTTCTGCTGGATAATCAGTGACAAAGATTGGCTTTCCAAAGTGCTGCTCGGTGAGGTAGCGCTCGTGCTCAGTCTGAAGGTCAATACCCCACTCAACAGGGTACTCAAACTTCTGACCAGCCTTTACTGCCTCCTGCAGAATCTCAATGGCCTCCGTATAAGAAACACGAGAGAACTGAGAAGTTGCAACATGGTTCAGACGCTCAAGCAGACCCTTATCCACAAACTTGTTAAGCATCTCAAGCTCATCTGGGCAGTGCTCAAGAACATACGCAATAACGTAGCGGAGCATCTCTTCTGCAACATCCATGTCCTGTGCAAGATCACAGAAAGCCATCTCTGGCTCAATCATCCAGAACTCTGCAGCGTGGCGGCGTGTGTTGGAATTCTCTGCGCGAAACGTTGGACCAAAGGTGTACACATCACCAAAGGCCATAGCAAAGTTCTCTGCCTGAAGCTGTCCAGAAACGGTAAGGTGAGAAGACTGACCAAAGAAGTCCTTTGAGTAGTCAACATCGCCCTTCTCGGTACGTGGAACGTTGTTTAGATCAAGCGTGGTAACGCGGAACATCTCGCCTGCACCCTCAGCATCGGATGCAGTGATGATTGGAGTGTTCACATAGACAAAGCCACGATCCTGGAAGAACTGGTGGATGGCGAAGGCAGCCACAGAACGGATGCGGAAAACCGCACGGAACATGTTGGTGCGAGGACGAAGATGCTGCTGCGTACGAAGGTACTCGAGAGACTGACGCTTCTTCTGCATTGGATAATCTGGGCTGGATGGTCCCTCAATCACAATGGTCTGCGCCTGTAGCTCAATAGGCTGTGGGCGATCAGGAGTAAGCTCAAGGACACCCTGAATAATCAGAGCAGCGCCAACGCCACAAGAAGCAACCTCCTCGTAATTGCCAAGGTTCTCACGATTCATAACAACCTGTAGGTCTTTGAAGCAGCTACCGTCATTAAGTGTGACGAAGCCAAAATTCTTCATATCCCTTACTGAACGTACCCAGCCGGCCACCGTAACTTTTTGGCCACCAAGTTGCTCTGCATCTGCGTACAATGCAGAAATCGTGATGCGCTCCACGGGCATACCCTCCTTGTAACTCACTCTGCAGGCTTTTCCTGCGCTCTGCAGGACTATCCTGCGAGACGAACAAATATCTATTTAGAATACCGCATAACCACATGGCAAACGTTCACTTTTATATATCTGGCGGTAATTACGCTAATCTCACACAGCGAGGTCGAAGCGCGCCATAAAACACCGCGCCATAAAACACATATCTGCAATTCGGCTAAACTAGTGCAGTGGAATATGCCTGTAAATTACTACCACGTTAAAAGGCCTGCTAAAGGAGAAACCATGGAAGACTACAAGCGCGAGTTTATTGAGTTTATGGTCCAGAGCAACGTACTCAAATTTGGCGATTTTACGCTCAAGAGTGGTCGCAAATCTCCTTTCTTCATGAACGCAGGCGCCTATGTCACTGGCGAGCAGCTCCACAAGCTGGGACTTTATTATGCTCGCGCCATTCATGACAACTTTGGCCTGGATTTTGACGTGGTTTTTGGTCCCGCGTACAAGGGCATTCCTCTTTCCGTTATCACTGCAATGGGAATCAATGAGCTCTATGGCAAACAGGTTCAGTACTGCTCCAACAGAAAAGAAGCAAAAGATCACGGCGCTGATGCGGGCATGCTTTTAGGAGCAGAGCTCAAAGACGGCCAGAGAGTGGTCATGGTTGAAGACGTCACCACTTCTGGTAAGTCAATTGAAGAGACCTATCCGCTGATTACCTCTATTGCAAACATCGAGGTAGTTGGCCTTATTGTCTCACTCAATCGCATGGAAGTTGGCAAGGGCGGAAAAGTTGCAGCTCTCCAGGAAGTCTCCGAGCGCTGGGGCATGCCAACCGCAGCCATTGTCTCCATGGATGAGGTTACCGAGGCCCTCTACAACAAAGAGGTTGACGGCAAAGTTATTATCGACGACACCTTGAAGAGCGCCATTGACGTCTACTACCAGCAGTACGGCGTTAAATAAGGCGAGAAAAACCTTTGCGTAGAAACCTGACTTATGACTCTGACTCAACTTAAATACGTTCTTGCTATTGCTAAGGCAGGCACTATTAACGCCGCAGCTAAACAGCTCTTTATCTCGCAACCTACCCTGAGTAGTGCAGTCAAAGAACTTGAAGCCGAGCTGGGAATCTCCCTTTTTAACAGGACCAGCAAGGGTGTTGAACCTACCGCAGATGGCGAGGAGTTTTTGAGTTACGCCAGGCAAGTTGTCATGCAGACTGACCTTATTGAAGAGCGCTATCTGGGCACCGCCCCTTCTAAGCAGCGCTTCTGCGTTTCTTGCCAGCACTATTCCTTTGCAGTTGAAGCCTTTGTCAACCTGATTAAAGAGCACGGCGGCTCAAAGTATGATTTCCGTATCAGAGAAACGCAAACGTACGAGATTATTGAAGATGTCTCAAAGCTAAGAAGTGAAGTAGGCGTTCTCTACCTCAACTCGTTCAACGAGCGCGTTATTAGAAAAACGCTGCAGGATCAGGGCTTGGTTTTCTCGCCGTTGTTTAAGTGCAAACCAAGCGTCTTTGTGGGAAAAGATAATCCGCTGGCAAAGCGCCCGTCAGTAACGCTCAACGATCTTGCCCCCTACCCTCGCCTTTCTTACGAGCAGGGTGAGCACAACGCGTTTTATTTCTCCGAGGAGCTTCTGGCAACACTTGATCGCGATAAGGACATCATGGTCCGAGACCGCGCCACTATCTTCAACCTGATTATTGGCTTGAACGGTTACACCATCAGCACCGGTCTTATTAACGAAGAGCTCAATGGCCCCAACATTGTTGCAATTCCTCTAGCTGTTGATGATTACATGGAAGTTGGCTACGTTACCCACGACGAGAAGAGCCTCTCGCCCTTTGGTGAGCTCTACATCGATGCGCTTAAGCGCTGCTGCCAGGCAGTTACGTGGGTGTAAGGTTCTACACCTCCTTGTTTGCGCTAAAATAATACCTTACGTTTTTGAAGCGCAATGGGAGGCATCATGGGTCTTAAGTATGAAACCGCACAATATGAGGCATCATACGGGGCAATTTCACAACTTCCTTCTCCAGAGACCCCAGAGGTGGCCTTTGTGGGCCGCTCAAACGTGGGTAAGTCTTCCCTCTTAAATAAACTTATTGGCAGAAAACAGCTTGCACGAGTTTCAAGCGTTCCAGGTAAAACCGCTAATATCAACTTCTTTGACGTTGATGGCGTCAAATTTGTAGACTTGCCCGGCTACGGATTTGCACGAGTTTCTCACCAAGAAAAACAACGCTGGGCAGACCTCATCGGTGGTTACTTTGAGCAAGAACGCAGCTTTAACCTGGTCATTAGCCTTGTTGACATCAGGCATGAAGCTCAAAAGCTTGACCTGCAGATGATCAGCTTTCTCCAAGAGGCTGAGCTGCCCTTTGTAGTTGCGTTTACCAAGGCTGATAAGATTGCACGCGGCAAGCAAAATCAAGCCGCGGCCGCCCTTCGCAAAGCATTCCACATCACCCCTGAACAGGCCATTATTACCTCATCCGAGACCGGCCTGGGCATTGACGAGTTGCGTCGCCGCATCGAAGACGCAACTATCTAGGAGCATCATGGATCCAATCCACCAGCAAGAGCAAGAGCACCTCTCCCACGTATACCAAAAACTTGTTGAGATTCGTGAGGATTTGGACACAACGCTCAATACTACGCAAAAAGATGCAGCTAGAGACCTTCGTCAGATGAGTGAAGAAATCCGCCCAGACTTTGGCGGAGCGGACGAAACCATCGAGACCCTTGCGGCCATTGAGACGCTCAACAGCGTTATTGATACCTACAACCAGTATCACGATTTCACTGTCGAGAAACTCGGTCGAGTCGAAATCCTCTTGAGGCAGCCTTACTTTGCTAAGGTCACGCTCAAGATGCGACCTGGACGTCCTTCTCGCGATGTATACATTGGTGCGGCGGGCATTACGGACAAAGACCGTACGCCGCTTATTGTGGATTGGCGCAGCCCCGTTGCCGAGACGTATTACAACCAAGAGATGGGAACTACGTCGTACCAGGTAGACGGCAAGAAAAGAACGGTTGAGCTGGAACTTCGACGACAGTTTGACATCACACGAGACAAGCTGAACCTCTACTTTGACACAACGGTTGCCATTGAAGACTCTCTGCTGCTTGCCGCTCTGAAACGTCAGCACACCGAGAAGCTGCAGGCCATCACCGCAACTATCCAGCGCGAACAAAACGTTGTTGTCAGGCACGAGGATGTGCCCGTTCTACTGGTCAACGGCATTGCAGGCTCGGGCAAAACATCCGTTTTGCTGCAGCGTATTGCGTACCTTCTCTACCAGCAGCGCACCACACTTACCGCAGATCAGGTGTACCTGTTCACTCCTAACGAGATGTTTGGTCGCTACATCAACACTGTTTTGCCTAGCATGGGCGAGCACAATCCGCAGGTATTTACCTGGGATTCTTTCCTCAAGGCTTTAGGTCTGGCCGACCACGCTTCGGGCGCCCACAACAACCCCGAGTCTCTGAAGAAACTTGAAGAGCAACTTGCCACACTTGAGCTCTATGAAGACGACTTCAAGGCCATTTCTGTTGAAGGAACCACGCTTATTAAGCCAGCTCAGGTGGCTAGTTCTGTGGCAAAGTTCTCACAATTCCCTGTGGGACCGCGCCTCATTGCACTTGCCAAAGACGAGCTCCACACCCGCCTGGAGCGCAGACTTGGCCAGATGGCTCACAACGACGAAATCCAGGAAGAGATGCTCTCCCTTGACGTTGAGCAGCAGCTTGAGGTCTTTGGTCGCACCATCAGCCCTTCCGACGAGGAAGAAGTTCTGGCGCGCACCCGCGAGTTCCTCAACTGGCGTTTTGCCTCTGCGCACGAGGTCATCGAGTCCGCTTCCTGGCTGCGCATCGACCGCATTGGCATGCGTATGCTCAACGCCTCCGCGCTAAGCGGCGCCGAATGTGTTTACCTGCGTCTTCTTATCACAGGCGCTGGCGAGAAAAACATCAAGTTTGTCATGATTGACGAGGTCCAAGACTACACCGAAACGCAGCTTATGGTGCTTGGAAAGTACTTCTCGCGTGCGCACTTTCTGCTTTTGGGCGACTCTAACCAGGCAATTTGGGAAGATACCGCAACGTTTGAGCAGATTGAGAAGATCTTTAGTGCAACACACGGCGAGGGCGCTGTTTCTACCTGTAAGCTTCTGACCAGCTACCGCTCCTCTCCCGAGATTACCGCACTGTTTACCTCGCTTTTGAGCGAAGAAGAGCGTGGCCAGACAAGCTCCGTTCAACGCGGCGGCAAAAAACCTGAGTTCTTTGAGGTGGTCGCTGACAACAAAGATACTGAGCGCGCCGAGTACCTGCAAACTATGAAGTCCCTTATTGAGCAGGCACAAGAGTTTGACGGGCTGACCGCCATTGTGTGTACCGAGAAGTCTCGTGTTCGCTGGCTTGCCAAACAGCTAGAAGGGTCTGCGGTCAAGGTGCTCACCAGCCACGATTCCCTCCCCGCGAAGGGCGTTGTTCTTCTCGACCTTGCACTAGCAAAGGGCCTTGAGTTTGATCAGGTCATTGTTGCCGACGCACAAGAGGAAGTGTATAAAGCAGACGGAATTTCTCGCCGTAGGCTCTACACCGCCCTGTCACGTGCGATGCATCATGTGATGGTGGTCTCTCAGGGAAAGATGACTCCGCTGCTCAGCAAATTGCTTTAAAAAAAGCAATTTCTACCTGCGATTTTTTTGAAATTTACTGATTGAAGACGGCTAGTTCGGGTAAATGCTAGTCATCGATAACATTTACCGTTGGAGGTTAGTATGTCCGAAGAATTGATTCCTGGTGTCATGAAGAACATCGATGCAAAGACTGTGGTAACCCTTAAAGACCAGGTTGCATGCCTTTCTGGCCAGGTCATCAGCAAGACTCTTGCGCAAAACGATGCCGTCAGCGTTACCCTTTTTGGTTTTGGCGCAGGTGAAGAGATCGCAAGCCATCGCGCGGGCGGCGACGCATTTGTCACCATTCTTGAGGGACGCGCAAGCATTACCATCGATGACGATGTCTACACCCTTGAAGCTGGTCAGTCTATTGTGATGCCACTTGGTCACCCACATGCGCTTCAGGCTCCAGAAGAGTTCAAGATGCTGCTGGTTGTTGTGTATCCTCAAAAATAATTTATATATTTACCTAACAATTCCGCAGAATTCTACATAATTCTGCAGGCATTTTCTCTTTGACCAGGTGGACAGCGCGTCTGCCTGGTCAAATACTATCTCTCTAGCCTAATACTCTGTGTAATTACAATACACACCTCATAACAGAATGGGTATAATAGCTATGTCTGTGCAATCAGCAAATTGTTAAACCTAAAGAAAGGTGAGCTATGAGCCAGATTTTTGATGTTCACGCACGTGAGGTCCTCGATTCCCGTGGCAATCCAACCGTTGAGGTTGAGGTTGTTCTTGACGACGGCTCCTTTGGTCGTGCAATCGTTCCTTCCGGCGCTTCCACTGGTGAGTTCGAGGCTGTAGAGCTTCGCGACGGCGACAAGAGCCGTTACCTGGGCAAGGGCGTTCTGAAGGCAGTCGAGCACGTCAACACTGAGATCCGCGACCTCGTCATTGGTTGGGACGCAGAGGATCAGCGCGGCCTTGACCTCGCTATGATCAAGCTTGACGGCACTCCAAACAAGGGTCGCCTCGGCGCAAACGCTATTCTCGGCGTTTCTCTTGCTGTTGCTCATGCTGCAGCTGCTTCTGCTGAGCTTCCACTTTACGCTTACCTCGGTGGCGCAAACGCTCACACTCTTCCTGTTCCTATGATGAACGTCCTCAACGGTGGCGTCCACGCTGACAACAACGTTGACTTCCAGGAGTTCATGATTATGCCTGTTGGTGCTCCTGACTTCACCACCGCTCTTCGCTGGTGCGCACAGGTTTACCACACCCTCAAGGACACCCTGAAGTCCCAGGGCCTCAACACCGGTGTTGGCGACGAGGGCGGCTTTGCTCCAGACCTTAAGTCCAACGAGGAGCCACTTGAGCTTCTTTCCGAGGCTGTTACGGCTGCTGGCTTTGAGCTTGGCAAGGACTTCCGCTTTGCTATGGACCCAGCTTCTTCTGAGTTCTATAACAAGGAGACCGGCAAGTATGACCTCAAGGGCGAGGGTCGCTCCCTTACCTCCGAGGAAATGGTTGCTTACTATGAGGAGATGGTCGAGAAGTTCCCAATCGTCTCCATCGAGGACGGCCTTGCAGAGGAGGACTGGGACGGTTGGAAGATCCTTACCCAGCGTCTGGGCAAGAAGATCCAGCTCGTCGGCGACGACCTCTTTGTTACCAACACTCAGCGCCTGAAGAAGGGCATTGAGGTTCACGCTGGTAACTCCATCCTCATCAAGGTCAACCAGATTGGTACCCTGACCGAGTCCCTCGAGGCTATCGAGATGGCTAAGCGCGCAGGTTACACCGCAGTTGTCTCCCACCGTTCCGGCGAGACCGAGGACACCACCATTGCTGACATTGCTGTTGCAACCAACGCTGGTCAGATCAAGACTGGTGCACCTGCTCGTACCGAGCGTGTTGCTAAGTACAACCAGCTTCTCCGCATCGAGGATGACCTCGCTGAGGGTGCTGAGTACCTGGGCATGGACGCTTTCTACAACCTTCGCTAAACCCGCAGGTTGTACGCTAAGAGCTACGAAGCCGCATCTCATTTGAGGTGCGGCTTTTTTGTGTGCGCGGGTGCTGCGCGGGTGCTGCGCGGGCGGTGCGGGGCGGACGTCGGGTGCGAGTGAGGCGCGGGTCCGAGTGCGGATGTGGATCTGGGTGCGGCGCGGGTCCGGGTGCGAGTGTGGGCCTGGGAACGACTGCGTGACCTGCAGGTTTCTCGCCACGTCCGATGTTTCTAGCAGGTACAAGGATCCCGTAGGCGCACCCGCGTCTAGTTTGAAACGCCCGAACACACCTATGTCAGATAATCTGCTGAAAACTCGTATACATTTCGTGCAAAACGCTTATCTCATGCAGAATATCGTTATTAGATGTGTTTTTTTATCCCTGATTTTGCAGATTATCTGACATAGATGTGTTTGCTTAACTCTGAAATTTAGGGTAATTAAATCTTTGATATATCTTCATTCATAATTATGTATATCAGATAGAAATTATGCATATTAATGAATTGAGCGTACGTGATTAAATTCAAATCCTATAACCAAAGCTGCTCCACGATGTATTTGGGCTATTGAGTCTGGTTTTATCTGCAGTTTTTTAAGGATTTTCCGTCAGTCGATATAACAGCACCGCAGCTGCCTGCCGCGGTTATACTTGATGTGTCAACTCTCAAGAATCCGAGGCGCCATGAACACTACATCAGAGCACGTAATTCGCACAATCCTGGTTGGACAGTCGGGCGGGCCGACTGCAGCCATCAATGCATCGCTTGCGGGTGTTGTTCGCGAAGCTCACGCCCAGGGTCTGCGCGTACTTGGCATGCGCAACGGAGTCCAGGGATTTCTTGACGGCAACGTCGTTGACCTGGTGGAAACACTTGAACTCGAAGAATCTAAACATGAAACATCCGAACAATCCAGCACAAATCCTGGCGAGAAAAACCTTCAACTCCTAAGAAAAACTCCATCGAGCTGGCTGGGTAGCTGCCGCTTTAAACTGCCGGAGCTTGCTGCTAATTCTGCCGCTTGCTCGAACTCCGGATCTACCTCTATCTCCCCTATCTACCAGCAAATTGATACGCAGCTTAAGAAATACCAGGTAGACGCCGTGCTCTATATCGGCGGCAACGATTCCATGGACACCACGGACAAGCTGTCTCGATACTTTGCCCAGGTGAAAAGCCATGTTCGCGTTGTAGGCGTACCAAAAACCATCGACAACGACCTCGAGGGCACCGATCACACCCCTGGCTTTGGCAGCGCGGCGCGATTCGTTGCGTCCGTAACCGCCGAGCTCACCCGCGACGGCGGCGTCTACAACAGCAAAAACGTCACGTTTATCGAGGCCATGGGTCGTGACGCTGGCTGGCTCACGGCAGCCGGAGCGCTGGCGCAAGATATTTGCGGAACCGCCCCAGATTTTGTCCTTCTGCCCGAGATTTCGCTTGATGAACACGCGCTACTTTCCGCCATTGAACAGAGACTTCGCGAGAAAAACAACGTGATTGTAGTTGTCAGCGAGGGCGTCCATCACGCGGATGGTAGTTTCCTTTTTGATTCAAAGTCCGTTGCGATTGACACGTTTGGTCACCTCGCGGCACAGTCCGGAACGGCTCAATACTTGTCGCAGCTAACCAAGGATCAGCTAGGCGTAAAGTCTCGCGGCATTGAGCTCAATACGCTGCAGCGCTGCGCTTCGCATGCTGCTAGCAAGGTTGACTTGGACGAGGCTGAGGCGCTGGGCTCCGCAGGAATTGAAGCTGTTCTCCAAGGTAAAACGGGTATTATGGTTGGCATCTATCGAACTTCAGATACGCCTTATGCTACGAAAATTCGCACGACCCCTGTCGCCGACGTTGCTAACAAGGTAAAGCTTGTACCTCGAGAAATGATTTCCAAGGACGGCTTCAATGTCACCGATGCCGCCCTAACCTACCTGCGTCCTCTTGTCGCGGGCATGGAGGAGCCGATTTCCACCGACGGACTTCCCCGTTTTCTTGCTGAGCTATCGTAGGGATGCAGTCGCACTGTCATAGCGTTTCAGTAGCTGCGCATATCACAAGCACCGCATACGAACTATGCGCAACGCGCATCAAAAATGAAATAATTCGCTAACAAAAATAGCAATTTTCTACCGCTCGTCCGCCCAAAAATTTTGTGAGCGGTATGGCTACGTACTCATAAAAGTCCAGTTAAAACGCCTGTAATTCCTCCTTTGTATAGTTTTTAACGTATGTCTTTTTGCGCAACTTGCAATCTTGGAGACGATTGCGACATATAAACGCAAACGTCCTCTGTCTTATCCATCAAAGAATCACAGGGAGTTACATGCGTAAGATTAGAAAAATACTTATCGGTCAATCGGGCGGTCCAACAGTTGCAATCAATTCTTCTCTTGCAGGAATTATCACGCGTGCGCACGAAGAAGGCATCGAAATTTACGGCATGCAAAACGGAATTGAAGGCTTTCTGAATGGTCGCTCTACCAACCTGACCAACTTGTTCTATCCGCAAGAAAGCCTGCATAAACGCGCTGCAGACGAGAAGTGCGGCGCTGACCAGCAAAAACACACCGTGGAACTTCTCGCCAAAACGCCTTCGAGCTTTCTGGGAAGCTGTCGATACAAACTTCCAGAAGTCGCTGAAGAAACGCCTATCTACCAGGACATTGAATGCCGCCTGACTTCCCTTGGAATCGACGGCGTTCTCTACATTGGCGGCAACGATTCCATGGACACCGTCAACAAGCTTGCGGCTTACTTTGCCCAGCGTAACAGCGACGTTTCCGTTATCGGCATCCCCAAAACCATCGACAACGACCTCGAAGGCACCGACCATGCCCCGGGTTTTGGCAGCTCAGCGCGGTACATCGCCACCATCGTCCGCGAGCTGGCCCGCGACTCCGAGGTGTACGGCAAGCCAAACATCACTATCGTCGAAACCATGGGCCGCGATGCGGGTTGGTTGGGCGCGGCTTCAGCCCTTGCTCGCGAGAAGAACGAGGAAGCTCCAGACTTTATCCTGCTTCCCGAAGTTGCGTACGACGAAGAACGACTCCTGCGCAAGACGGCAGAGCTGTTTGAGCACAAGAATAGCGTGGTGATTGTCATCAGCGAGGGTGTGAGAAGGCCTGATGGATCAACACTTCTGGACAAGAGTCATATGAAGATGGATGCTTTCGGCCACCTGGCGGACCAGTCCGGCAACGCCCTCTATCTGGCGGAACTTTTCCAGAAGCACTTTGACGCCAAAATCAGAGGCATCAACCTCAACTCGCTGCAGCGCTGCGCCATGCACGCGTCCAGCAAAACGGACCTGGACGAGGCGTTTGAGCTGGGAAAGGCCGGAGTTGACGCTCTCCTTGCTCACAAAACGGGCTGCATGATTGGTCTGCAAAGACTCAGCGATGTGCCGTACCAGGCTGAGATTCGTTGCATTCCTATCTCGGAAATTGCCAACCGCGTGAAGTCTGTACCTGCGGAAATGATTTCTGACGACGGTCTTTGGGTTACCGAGAAGGCCCTTGCGTATCTGCGCCCTCTTGTCTCAAATGAGGAACTGGCTTTTGATGCAGCTACCAGGAGATTTGTCAGCAGCAATATCTCGCCCGACAACAACGGTCTGCCACCATTCATTCCAAAGCTGGGGTAACGGTACCGTGCAGCTCACTACTCTCCGAGGAACCTTACCTCGGGGTGAAGCTCAACATCAAACTGGCGCTTAACCTCTGCCTGAACATGCTCGATAACTGCATGAACCTCGGCGGCAGTAGCGTTGTCGTAGTTGACCACAAAACCAGCATGCTTATCGGAAACACCAGCGCCACCAAAGCGATAGCCCTTAAGACCAGCGTCGGTAACAAGCTTGCCTACAAAATGACCCTCGGGACGCTTAAAGGTTGAACCGGCGGAAGGCAAATCAAGTGGCTGCTTCTCCTCGCGAGCGCGCGTAAACTCTTCCATCTTTTCGCGGATCTTCTCGCCATCCGCACGGTGAAGATTGAACGTGGCGGAAAGCACAATCATGCCCTCATCAGCGATTCTGCTGTGTCGATATCCCAGGTCAAGCTCGGATGCGTCCAGCGTAGCAAAGGTACCATCGGCGAGAAGGACGCGGACGGATTTGAGCACGTCAGCGATGCAGCCGTCGTAAGCGCCTGCGTTCATGAAGCATGCGCCGCCCACAGAACCTGGGATGCCACAGGCAAACTCAAGTCCAGAAAGGTCCAGCTCACAGGCCATCTCGGAAGCTTCTTTGAGGCCAACGCCGGCCTGGCAGGTCATCTCGGTGTCGTCGATGCTTACGCCGGTCAGGCCGTCAGCGACGGCAATAATGACGCCGCGATATCCTGCATCAGAAACAAGCAGGTCAGAGCCGTAGCCGAGAATAAAATAAGGAGCTTCTGCGTCTTTAACCGCAAGGAGAATCTCTTTAACCTCATCGGGATCATCAGGGATGACATAGAGATCCGCAGGTCCACCCACTTTAAAGGTGGTGTGCTCGCTCATTGGCTCGTCTACCAGGACGTTCTCTTCTCCAACAATCGAGCAAAGCTTTCCGGCCAGGCTTTGTAAGTCATAGCCACTTTCAGACATGTAACACGCTCCTTAGTAAGTTACTTTTTATAGTTTATCGCAAGCGAGAAAAACGTGGCGTTGGGGCGAGAAAATCACGACATCAGGACGAGAAAATCACGGTTTTGGTGTAAGAAAATCACAGCATTGGGTCGAGAAAACGGTTTCCTTTGCAATTCTGTCAAAGAAATGTCCATCCCGTTTTACGTGTTATCAGCTGTTAACTCTGCTATAGTACGTATCGATATGTTTCAGAAATGGTTGCAATTACCTACTGGTGGTAAGGTGGCCGAGCTTTAGGGTTTGTAACAACCCAGCTCAATAAGCCATCAAGTCCGCGACCCGCAAAAATGCGGTTAACCTGGTTAAAGTCCAGGACCAACGGTACAGTCCGGATGTTAGAAACGGAGACTTTTATGGCTTCATCCCACTCAACCCACGCAACAACCGCATCTTCTAACGGCTGGTCTACCAAGAGAATTGCTATTCTCGCCATGCTTTGTGCAGCTGCTGCAATCAGCACCATGGTGCTTCAGTTCCCCCTGATCCCAGGCGTGACGTTTTTGAAGTACGATCCATCGGGCGTCTTTGCCCTGCTCGCAGGCGTAGCTTTTGGCCCTGCTGCGGGCGCGATCGTCTCGGTGCTTCCCTACCTTCTGCACCTCACCACGGAGTCCGGAATTTACGGCACCATCATGGCAATCCTGGCAACGCTTACCTACGTTTTGCCTGTCTCGCTGATTGTGTACAACCGTTCCGAGAAGATCAAGCAGCTGGTACTTGCCCTGATTGTGGGCAGTATTGTCAGTGTTGTCGCATGCATTCTGGGCAACCTTGTAGTTACCCCAATCTACACCGGCATGAGCGTGGAGGCAGTAAGCGGACTGATTGTCCCTGCTCTTCTCCCCTTCAACGTGGTAAAGGTTGCTGTCAACAGCATCATCTTTGTTGTGATTATGCGCTCGGCTACCTCACTTTTTGAGAGCATCAAAAACGGTGAGTAGTCTGCTCGACAACTCCCCAGATACATACACGTCTGAAAGCGCTGCACAAACTCAGGACCTCCCTGTAGCCGCAACGCTTTTAGACGTGACCTTTGTGCACGCAAAAGGCGTGGTTGCCTTAGACCACGTCTCGTTCTCCATTCCTGCAGGTAAACGTACCTGTATTGTTGGCGCAAACGGTTCGGGCAAGTCTACCGTTGCCTCAATTCTCTCTGGCCTTACCGCCCCTGACGAGGGAACCGTTACCTTTCTGGGAACCACCGTTGTCAATGACGGCCAAGTTGACTTTGAGGCATACAAGACCATTCGTCCGCAGCTCGGCCTGGTTTTCCAAAATCCTGAAGATCAAATTATCTGCAGCGTGGTCGCAGACGATATTGCCTTTGGTCTGGAGAACCTCCAAGTACCTAGCAATCAGATAACACCGCTGGTAGAACAGCAGATTGAACTTGGGACTCTCACCGAGTTTGCGTCCGAAAATCCACAGATGCTCTCGGGCGGCCAGCAGCAGCGCGTGGCCATCTCGGGCGCGCTGGTCATGAAGCCGCAGATTCTGATTCTTGACGAACCTTCCGCAGCTCTTGACGTTGTTCATAGAAATAACGTTATGGGGCTTGTCGAGAAACTCCGTGCAGCTGGAAAGACTATTGTTCACGTAACGCATTTCATGGACGAAGTGGTTTCTGCTGACCACGTTATTGCCTTAGACGACGGCCGCGTTGCGTTTGAGGGAACACCTGAAGCCCTCTTTGAGCAGCACAAGCTAGTTGAATGTCTGCATCTTGAAGAGCCGTTTGCCTATCAGGTGGCGCATGCACTCAACAACCGTGGAGTTGTCGTGTGCAAATCCCCTTCGGCTCAGCGCGTGCTTGACGAGCTGACGGGGCTTCTCGCCACGGGGTCACGAGGTGAGAAGGGCGGCGTGGCTGGAAGCTGCGGCGCGATGGCTGCGGGTTGTGGCAGCGTGGCTACAGCCGACAGCGCATCAGAGCCAGCAGCGGTTTCTGTGCGCGACGTGACGTTCTCGTACCAGAAGCCTGTGCTCAAAAACATCTCGGTTGACGTGCAAAAAGGCTCGCATGTTGCCGTTATCGGGTCAACCGGTTCCGGCAAGTCTACCCTGGCTCGCTTGATTTGCGCACTTGATACGCCTGACGCCGGCAGCCTCTGTGTAACTGGTTTGGATACTCGACAGAAGCAAAATCGCAGAAAACTTCACGGTATTGTTGGTTACGTCATGCAGCGACCGGAGCGCCAACTTTTTGCACAAACGGTTGCAGAAGACGTGGCATTTGGCCCCACTAACCTGGGCCTTTCTGCCTGCGACGTAGCAAGTGCTGTGAATGCTGCTCTGGAGCTTGTGGGACTTTCCCACAAGGCAGATGCATCCCCTTTTGAGCTTTCTGGTGGTCAGCAGAGACTGTGCGCACTTGCAGGCGTTATTGCCATGCAGCCAAAGGTGCTTGTGCTCGATGAGCCTACCAGCGGACTTGATCCCTACTATTGCTCTAAGCTCAGAAAAATTATCAACGCCGTTCTTGAGGACGGCTGTACCGTCATTGAGCTCACACACTCGATGGAGGATGCGGCAGAAACTGACCAGATTATCGTGCTTCATGAGGGTGACCTGGTTTTCTCAGGCTCGTCGCAACAAACATTTACTCATTTCTCAGAGGCAGAATTCCAGGAGCTTGGACTGGGCATTCCTCATGCGCTTGCTTGGGCGCAACGCCTATCCCGCGCCACCGGCATCAACCTTGGAGAACCCTTGACTCTGTCTGATCTGGTAGATGCGCTGGTTGCTGCGTTGCCGACCAACTCTGGCGACGTGCAAGCCAGCGCCACACAGACTGATGGCGTCACGCAGGCCGACAACCTCTCACAAGGAGGTTACTATGGCGCTTAAGATTTCTGTGGGCCAGTACTATCACGGGGACTCGCTCATCCATAGGCTTAATCCCAACGTCAAGTGCCTGGCTGCACTCCTTCTGATGCTTGCAACATTTTTTATCCGCAACGCACCACAGCTTACACTGCTGGTAGTAGGCGTGCTCTGCCTGTTGGCACTCACAAAAATCCCTGTTAAACAAGTACTTGTGTCAATCATCCCACTTGCCTGGTTGCTCATCTTCCTCTCGCTCTTCAATCTGTTGCTTACGCGAGAAGGAACTGTGCTTGTCTCCTGGTCAATCTTTACCATCACCGATATGGGAGCATGGAGCGCTTTTCTCTACCCCGTACGCATTTTAGCTGCAATTTTAATGGGTGCGCTACTCCTGCTTACCACAACTCAAACGGATCTAGGCAGTGCCTTTGAAGCAGCATGCTCGCCGCTTTCTAAAATTGGTCTTCCTGGCAAAGAAATTGCCATGATTTTCTCGCTTATGCTGCGCTTTATTCCAACACTTGCGGGCGACGCCGTATCCATTTCCGAGGCTCAAACTGCTCGCGCAGGAGACGTTGCTTCGGGTTCGCTGCCCAAAAGACTCCGTGCGACCTTCTCCATTGTGGTGGCGCTTCTGGCCAGCTCGCTCAGGCATGCTAACAACCTTTCTAAGGCACTTGATGCTCGCCACTATGTAGCAGGGGCTTCTCGCACTCGTTGGCATCAACCAACCTTTGGCGTTCGCGAGGCAATTGCCTTGGGTGTAACCGTTTGTTTTATCGCCCTTATCTTTGTGCTGGCGTAAAACTTTTAACTAAATAATCTGTATTTTTAACGCTCTGTTACAACCCGTTTTTCTTTTCTCGACAAGGTCCAATTTGGCCACCTAAGTAACGTACAATAAAGCCTGTAAAAGCGTTCAAGGCTTGCATTGAAAGGTGGCCCCATGGTCCTGCGCGTCTACGTCCAAAGAAAATCTGGTTTCGAGGGCGAGGCAAAAGCCCTGCTCAAAGAAGTGAAAGACCTTCTTGGTATTACCGAGTTACAACGCATTGACCTGCTTAACCGCTACGATGTTGAGGGAATTTCAGAGGAACTTTTTGAGTCCTGCATCCCCACCGTTTTCTCCGAGCCACAGTCCGATCTTGCCAGCCGTACCATGCCAGAGTTTTCTTCTGAAGGTGCGGCTGTTCATACGTTTGCTGTTGAGTTTTTGCCTGGCCAGTTTGACCAGCGCGCAGACTCTGCAGCTGAATGCGTGCAGCTCATCAGCCAGGGCGAGCGTCCACTTGTGCGCTCTGCTCGCCTTTACGTGCTAACCGGAAACCTCACAGAGGCAGACGTTGCCGCCATCAAGAACTACCTCATCAACCCCGTTGAGGCTCGCGAGGCTTCCCTTGAGCTGCCCGAGACTCTCAAGATCTCCATTCCAGAGCCTGCAGACGTAGAGATTCTTGAGGGCTTTAACGCTCTTGACCAGGACGGCCTCAAGGAGTTCATTGTTTCTCATGGCCTTGCCATGGACCTGGCTGACCTCACCTTCTGCCAGCAGTACTTCACCGATGAGCAGCGCGATCCTACCATCACCGAGATTCGCGTCATTGATACCTACTGGTCAGACCACTGCCGCCATACTACCTTCAACACCGGAATTACCGGCGTGCAGATTGATGATGACCTGGTAAAGGCCGCGTTTGAGAAGTACCTCTCTATGCGCAAAGAGCTTGGGCGAGAAGATCGTGCCGTCTCTCTTTGGGATATGGCAACTATTGGTGCAAAGTACCTTCGCGAGAAGGGCGTCCTCACCAATCTTGATGAGTCAGAAGAAATTAATGCCTGTACCGTAAAGGTAAAGGTAGACGTTGACGGTAAAGATGAAGACTGGCTCTTCCTTTTCAAGAACGAGACTCACAACCATCCAACCGAGATTGAGCCTTTTGGTGGCGCAGCTACCTGTATCGGTGGCGCAATCCGCGATCCCCTTTCTGGCCGCAGCTACGTCTACCAGGCAATGCGTGTCACCGGCGCCGCAGATCCAACCGTTCCTGTTTCTCAGACACTTCCTGGAAAGCTTCCCCAGCGCACCATTGTTCGCACGGCAGCTGCAGGTTATTCCAGCTACGGTAATCAGATTGGCCTTGCTACCGGCCAGGTTTCTGAGCTCTATCACCCAGGCTATGTTGCAAAACGTATGGAGATTGGTGCTGTTGTAGGCGCAACTCCTCAGAGCCACGTTCGTCGTGAGCGCCCAGAAGATGGCGATATCATCGTTCTTCTCGGCGGTCGCACTGGTCGCGACGGCATTGGCGGCGCAACCGGTTCTTCCAAAGCACACGATGCTGGCTCCATTGAGCGCGACGGTGCCGAGGTCCAAAAGGGTAACGCTCCTGTTGAGCGCAAGCTTCAGCGACTCTTCCGCCGTGAAGACGCTTGCAAGCTCATCAAGCGCTGCAACGACTTTGGTGCAGGCGGTGTCTCTGTTGCTATTGGCGAGCTCGCCGACGGTCTTGACGTCAACCTGGATGCTGTTCCTAAGAAGTACGACGGCCTTGATGGCACTGAGCTGGCAATCTCCGAGTCTCAGGAGCGCATGGCCGTTGCGCTTGAGGCAAAAGACGTCGAGCAGTTCTGCGCATACGCCCGCGAAGAAAACCTCGAGGCAACCATTGTGGCAACGGTCACAGAGGACCCTCGCCTGGTCATGCGTTGGCGCGGTCAGAAGATTGTCAACATTAGCCGCGCATTTCTCGCCTCAAACGGCGCACCTAAATCAATCACCGTGCGCCTGGCCAAACCTCTTGCCTACCAGCGCACCTGGGCAGGCACAACTCTTGGCGAGAAACTCCACTCGCTGGTACGCGATCTAAACGTTGCATCCAACAAGGGTCTCTCCGAGCGCTTTGACTCTACCATTGGCGCAGGTACCGTCCTTATGCCATTCGGTGGCGCTCGTCAGCTGACCCCTGCCCTTTCTATGGTGGCTAAGCTTCCTGTTATGGGTCAGACCAACACCGTCTCGGGCATGGCTTGGGGCTTTAACCCCTACCTCATGGAAGCCGACCAGTTCCGCGGCGCCTACCTTTCTGTTGTTGAGTCCGTTTCCAAGCTGGTTGCTACCGGCTTTAAGTACCAGGACCTCTACCTCACCTTCCAGGAGTACTTCGAGAAGCTCGGCCAGAATCCAAACCGTTGGGGCAAACCAGCCGCAGCCCTTCTTGGCGCACTGATGGCACAGGTCAACCTTGGTCTTGCAGCTGTCGGAGGCAAGGACTCCATGTCCGGTACCTTTGAGGATCTGGACGTTCCACCAACGCTGGTTTCGTTTGCTACCGGCCTTACCAAGGTGGACAAGATTGTCTCCAACGAGTTCAAGGGTGCAGGCCACAGGCTTATCTCTATTGTCCCATCCTACGACGAGTCCGGCCTTCTCCCCGATAACGACTCCCTGCTCGCCGCATACAAGCTGGTCAACACCCTGGTCCAGTCCAAGAGCGCGCTCGCCATTACCACGCCAGGTTACGGCGGCGTGGCCGAGGCTCTCTTCAAGAGCTGCCTGGGCAACAAGCTGGGCGTTGAGCTGGTCCCAGAGATTTCTGCCGACGCGCTTTTCTCGCCAACCTACGGTGCCTTCATCGTTGAGCTGGCAGACGGCGTATCCGTTGACGACGTCGACGGCGTGTGCGTTGCTCCTCTGGGCGTCACCACGTCCGAGTACGTCTTTAGCGCGTGTGGCGAGAAGATCGACCTCTCCGAGCTTCAGGAAGCATGGGAGCGCCCACTTGAGGAGGTCTTCCCGTACCGCGGAGGATCCGACGAGGCTGTAGAGAAAATCAGCTTCGACGGCGCATCCACACGACACTCTTATGCTGGTCCAGCCCTTATCGCACCTGCTCGCCCACGCGTCATCATCCCCGTATTCCCAGGTAACAACTGCGAGTACGACGTTGCGCGTGCTTTTGAGCGTGCAGGCGCTGACCCAACCACGCTGGTCATTAACAACCTAACCCCTCAGGACATTGTTGAATCCGCAAATGCGCTGGCAGAATCCATCAAGAAGAGCCAGATTGTCATGATTCCAGGCGGCTTCTCAGGCGGAGACGAGCCAGACGGATCAGCTAAGTTTATCTGCGCCCTCTTCCGCGCACCTCAGGTTACCGAGGCTGTCCGCGAGCTTCTGCAGCAGCGCGATGGCCTTATGCTAGGCATCTGCAACGGCTTCCAGGCACTCATCAAGCTGGGCCTTGTTCCTTACGGCGACATCCGACCCATGGACGACACCTGCCCAACACTGACGTTCAACACCATCGGCCGCCACCAAAGCCAGCTTGTTCGTACCAGCGTTGCATCCACGATGTCGCCATGGCTCTCCAAGTGCACGCTTGGCGACATCCACACCATCGCAATCAGCCACGGAGAAGGTCGCTTTGTTGCTTCCGACGAGTTGCTTGAGACGCTCAAGGCTAACGGCCAGATCGCAACGCAGTACGTTGACGCAACGGGTACCCCAAGCATGGACTTCTCCGTTAACCCTAACGGCTCCATCCTGGCTATCGAGGGCATCACCAGCCCAGATGGTCGTGTTCTGGGCAAGATGGGCCACACGGAGCGCTCCGGTGCGGGCCTCTACAAGAACATCCCCGAGCTCACCGCCGGCGACCAGTTCCAGCCTCTCATCGAGGGCGGCGTCGAGTACTTCAAGTAAGGTGCGAGTGCGGCGACGGCAACGCTGCAGGTCAGCGCCGCGTGCGCACACAGGTTGCAAGTGATTTCTACCCGGTATCCATTTCGTGTGGATACCGGGTTTGTTGTACGAAAGCGCTGCTAGTGGACGGGGTTTCTCGCCAGGCGGGTGGTGCGAGCTGGCACGCAATCAGCGCGCGCCCGCCGCGCGCCAGGTGTACGCTTGGGTATGCCCGCCGCGCGCCTGATTTCTTCAAAGAATCTGTAACTTCTGCCTAAATAAGTAAAAGAATCGGTGGATTTGCCTGATTTTGTCAAAGAATCGGTGCCTCAAATACAGATTCTTTGCACTTTTCAGGCGGACTTTTCTAGACGTAACTCTGGTTTCAAGGTTGGTTTTATGGACGCTCTCATGGAGCCTGATTTTCTCGCCAAGTCTGAACGATTTGCCTGAAAAACACGCCTAGTCTGAGCTATTTGCCGGTTTTTCTCGCCAAGTCTGAGCTGTTTTACTCAGACATGGTGGGGGTTTCAGGCTCGCAAAATTTGGAGACAGCACCCCAGTTAGAACGTGCCTGATTTCTTCAAAGAATCTGTAACTTTTGCCTAAATACGTAAAAGAAACTGTGGATTTGCCTGATTTTGTCAAAAAATCGGTGTCGCAAATACAGATTCTTTGCACTTTTCAGGCGAGCATAGTGAAAGTTAGGCTCGCAATAGCAGAAAGACCCGCTTGCCGAGAAACCCGTGCGCCGGCACGCGCACCTGGCAAGAAACCCGCGTGCTCGTACCGCACAACGCTGCGCAGAAAAGCCGTATACTTATGACGATATAAGTCCACGAAAGGATTGATATGTCTGACACTCTGATTCCACAAAATTCCTGCGTACTTGTCACCGGTGGCGCGGGCTTTATTGGCAGCCACACCGTTGTTGAACTGCTCAATTCCGGCTACGAGGCCGTAATTGTTGATGACCTTTCCAATGCTTCGGCAAAGGTTATCGATCGAATCAAAACTATTGTGGGAGAAGAAAACGCTAAGCGCCTTTCGTTCTACGAGGCAGACGTCAACGATGCAGATGCACTCAACCACATCTTTGACGAGCACGCCATTAACTTTGTCATTCACTTCGCTGGCTTCAAGGCCGTTGGCGAGTCTGTTACCAAGCCTATCGAGTACTACACAAACAACCTGGGCAATACCCTCACCCTTCTTGATGTCATGAGAAACCACGGTTGTAAGTCAATTATTTTCTCGAGTTCAGCAACGGTTTATGGAGATCCAGATAGCCTTCCTCTAACCGAGCAAAGCCCCAAGAAGAACGCAACCAACCCTTATGGCTGGACTAAGTGGATGATTGAGCAGATCCTCACCGATGTTCACACCGCAGATCCAGAGTGGAACGTTGTCCTGCTTAGATACTTCAATCCTATTGGCGCTCACCAGTCGGGCCTTATCGGAGAAGATCCTGCAGGTATTCCAAACAATCTAGTACCTTATGTGGCTCAAGTTGCTGTGGGTAAGCGCGAAGCTGTTCACGTCTTTGGCGACGACTACAACACCCCAGATGGCACGGGTGTTCGCGACTACATCCACGTCTGCGATCTTGGCTCCGGCCACGTAGCTGCACTTAAATGGATGGCTGGTCGCACGGGAGTTGAGATCTTCAACCTAGGAACCGGTACCGGTAGCTCTGTACTTGACGTTATTAAGGCATTCTCAAAGGCTTGTGGCAAAGAGATTCCTTACGTTATTGAGCCTCGTCGCGCTGGAGACGTTGCTACTAACTACGCCGATTGCCAGAAAGCTGCTGACATGCTTGGCTGGAAGGCTCAGTACAACCTTGCTGACATGTGCCGCGATTCCTGGAAGTGGCAGTCGATGAACCCAGACGGCTATCGCGGCTAGGACTTCCGTGAACTTCGCCGACTACCTCACACAAAAACTCCCCGCCGTCGAGGCAGAGATCATGCGCGGTCTCCCCGCGGCACCAGCGGCGGCACCCGCAGCACCCGCAGCGCCCGCAGCAGTGGCGGCCTCGCCCGCAGCCACGTCCGCGCCCTCGGAGCGCACTCGTGCGGACCTGAATACCTACCTCTACCAGCCACTCGCTCACTTCAGTGCAGGCGGCGGCAAGCGCGTGCGTCCGGTCCTCTGCTGCCTGGGCGCCGAGGCTGTTGGAGGCTCGGCAGAAGCCGCTCTGCCCGTAGCCTGCGCCATCGAGGACTTCCAGTCGGCGGCCCTGATCCACGATGACATCGCAGATAAATCAGAGCTACGCCGTGGCGAGAAGTGCCTCTACAAGACACTCGGTACCGGACTTGCCATCAACGTTGGTGATTCTGCGCTGGTCAATGTTGTCAGACGCGTTACCGTGGCCGATCACCTCTCTGACCAGCTTAAAGTTCGCGTTATCGACGCCCTTCTCGCCATGGAAGAGCACACCCTTGAGGGTCAGGCGCTCGACCTTGGTTGGGCACAAAACGAGCGCTGGGATGTTACTTCTGACCAGTACCTTTTTATGGCGCTCTCCAAAACCGCCTATTACTCTGCTGCATATCCCCTGGTACTGGGCGCACTTATTGGTGGCGCTAACCAGAAGACGCTTAACGCACTCAAAGATTTTGGTCTTAAAGTAGGCCTTGCCTTCCAGTTGCAAGACGATCTTCTCAACCTGGTAGGAAACGCCGAGGTACAAGGCAAGGACTTTAGGTCTGACATCACTGAGGGTAAGCGCACGCTCGCCGTGGTCTACGCACTTGAGCATCTTGGCCCAGCAGAAAAGACAGAGCTTGTCTCCATACTTTCTGCGCATACAAGCGATACTTTGAAGCTTCAGCGCGCTGTGGAGCTTATGGAAAGCGCTAATGCGATAAAATTTGTCCGCACGCACGCTCTTGCCTTAGTTGATGAGGCAAAACACGTGCTTGAAAACGTGATACTTACTGAAGACGCTCGCGACACACTTTTGTCTATGGCAGACTTCTTTGTGAACCGAGAAAGGTAATTATGGATCCAATTACTCCTGGTAGCACTGGCGCTGCCGTTGAAGACATTCAGGAACGCCTCGTAAAGCTTGGCTACACCATCGAAGACGATGAGCGCCAGAGCCACACGTTTGGCAAGTCAACTGCTCGCGCGGTTGCGCGCTTTAGGCTTGACCATGACCTTTCTCTTGGAGAAGAAGTAGATGCCTCCACCTGGGCAATCATGGTCGATGAGGGCTATGAGCTAGGAGACAGAACCCTCTACCTTCGTCTTCCTAACTTCCACGGCAATGACGTGCGTCAGCTGCAGGAGCGCCTCAACATCTTGGGCTTCTCGTGCGGAAAAGTTGATGGCCATTACGGTGTTCATACCGAGGCTGCCGTTAAGCTCTTCCAGGAGAGTGTCGGCGAGCTTGCTGATGGTATGGCGTTCCAGGACACCCTCGACGCTATTGAGCGTCTACGTCACGTTTGGTCAGGTAAGCAGGCAAAAGGCCCCCATCCACAGGGTCCTATGGGCTTTGCTCGCGCAGCCAACGTTCTTGAGACCACCTGCATTGCTATTACGGGAGAAGATCCTATCTCTAGAAACGTGGCTGCTCGCGTCTATAACCTTTCTAAGGCAACTACCGAGGCAAGCGGCATGACCATGATTGATCGCGCTGACTCTCCTACTGATGCAGCTACCGTTTTAGTTCTGACTACGGCTTATGCCCCAAGCATGCCCGCTCGCGGACAGGTAGGTATTGGCTCTGTTTCTATGGAAGAAAACGAGACGCTGCCAGCAAGACTGCGCACTGCTATCGAATCTGCTGATGCAACGGGCTCACCTATCAAGATTGTGCTGCCAGAAGGTACAAACGTTGACGGTTCATTTACTACCGCAGATGCGCAGACTTTAGCAGTTCTTGTTCTTGATGCAATTTGTGGAGCATTTGCTTCGCTAAGCTGATACACTTAGTAGAGTTGCGGACAAAACCAACGTAGTGATTACATTGGGGTATCGTCCAACGGTTAGGACACGGGTTTTTGGTGCCTGGAATGTGGGTTCGAATCCTACTACCCCAGCCATTTTTTACGCAACTTTTGTGTAGGGACGCACTCGTATCGAGTAATACGAAGTACTTTGGAGGCTTACGTATGCCACTTACTGCGATTGTCCTCGCTGCAGGCGAGGGAACGCGCATGAAGTCCCACCACCCTAAGATTGTGCACAAATTACTTGATAAACCCATCGTTTGGTGGAGTGTCAACGCCGCAATTACTGCTGGCGCTGACCGCGTCATTGTGGTTGTTGGTAACCATGCTGACGAGGTTAAATCTGCACTTTCTTGCTTCCCTAACCTTGAGTATGTTGCCCAGACCGAGCGTCTTGGCACCGGCCACGCCGTCAAGGTTGTTAAGGATGCTCTTGGTGGCTTCAAGGGACCTGTTGTTGTTATCAACGGTGACGCATCTCTGTTGCGCGCACAGTCTATTCTCGACCTTGTTGCAGAAACTAAAGCTCATCACAACGCATGTACGGTACTCACAATGACGCCCCCAGATCCAACCGGATATGGTCGCGTCATTTCTTCTAACGGCCAGGTAACTGCCATTGTTGAGCACAAGGATGCTACGCCAGAGCAGCGCGAGCAAGAGCGTGAATGCAACGTTGGCGTGTACTGCTTCTGTGGCGGAAGACTGACCGCAAACATCGATCTTCTCGGCAATGACAACGTGCAAGGCGAGTACTACATCACCGACATGGTGGGTCTTTACGTCAGCCAGGGCGAGCCTGTTGCTGCCGTCCACGTTGACGACTACAAAGAGGCGCTGGGCGTCAATTCCCGCTCCGAGCTTGCTGTTGCCACCCGCATCATGCAGGAGCGCATCAACGAGCACTGGATGAGCCAGGGCGTCACCATGTTGGACCCAACCTCCGTCTGGATTGGCCCCGAGGTCACGCTTGGTATGGACACCGAGGTTCTCCCACAGACCATGCTCTACGGCAAGACCTCAATTGGCGAGAATTGCGTGGTAGGCCCTAACACTCGTCTGACTGATACGGTTGTTGGTAACGACGCTGTTATTGACGAGACTGTTGCTATCAACGCACAGGTAGACGACTTTGCTACCTGCGGTCCTCGCGCGTACCTGCGCCCAGGCACACACCTCATGCCTCACGCCAAGGCTGGCACCCACGTTGAGATCAAAAATTCAACTATCGGCGAGGGCTCCAAGGTTCCTCACCTCTCCTACATTGGTGACACAACTATGGGATCCGGCGTCAATATTGGCGCAGGTTCAATTACGTGCAATTACGACGGTTACCACAAGTTTAAGACCAACATTGGCAACAACGTCTTTGTTGGATCCGATACCATGATGGTGGCACCCGTCTCAATTGGTGATGGCGCACTTGTGGGGGCAAGTTCGTGTATCACAAAGGATGTACCAGCAGATGCGCTTGCACTCGAGCGCTCTGAGCAGAAAATTGTTGAGGGATACGCCGCCCAGAGGCGTCACAAGCTTGAGAAAGAGGACTAGATGTTCGAGAACCTGAGTGAACCACTGTTAGTTGCTAGAAATATCAAGCTCTACACCGGTACAGGTAACCCTGAACTGGCTCGTAAGGTTGCAGACATTCTTCACCTAGAGCTACAAGGTCTTCTCCTCGAGAAGTTTGCTAACGGAGAAATCTACGCTCGCTTTGATGAGTCTGTCCGCGGCGACGAGGTCTTCTTCATTCAGTCTTTGGCAGGTGTCAACGTCAACGATCTGGTTATGGAAACGCTGATTGTTGCTGACGCTGCAAAGCGCGCATCTGCTAACAGCTTTACCGTAGTTATCCCTCACTACGCATATGCTCGTCAGGACCGCAAAGCTGCTGCTCGCGAGCCTATTACTGCTCGCCTGATGGCAAACCTGCTTGAGAACGCTGGCGTTGACCGCGTTATCACCCTTGACCTGCACCAAGGTCAGATCCAGGGCTTCTTTGACATTCCTGTTTCTCACCTGACTGCTCTTTACCTTCTGGGTGATTACTTTAAGAGCAAGCCATTCGACTGGGAGAACACCGTTGTTGTCTCTCCTGATATGGGTCGCGCAAAGGCTGCTAAGAAGCTCTCCGACTACCTGGACTGCGGCCTTGCTATTGCTCACAAGAGCCGTCCTCGTCACAACGAGAGTGCTGTTATGGGCATCATCGGCGACATCAAGGGCAAGACCTGCATCGTTAACGACGACATGATTGATACCGCAGGTACTCTCTGCGCATCCGTTGTTAAGCTGAAGGAAATGGGTGCGGGCGACATCTACGTCTGCGCTACCCACGGCGTCTTCTCTGGTCCTGCAATCGAGCGCCTCAACAACGCTCCTATCGAGGAGTGCGTGGTTACCGACGCAATTCCTTGCCCAGCAGCAAACCAGGAAGGCTCCAAGATCAAGACGATTACCATCGCAAACGAGATTGCCGAGGCAATCTACGCCGTCTACACCGACCGTCCTGTCTCCGACATCTTCGGCGGTGACTTCAACCTATAACCCCGCAGGCAGGTCAGCCGCACGTACGCGAGCGCGAGCGCAGGTCGCAAGTGATTTCAACCCGGTATCCATTTCGTGTGGATACCGGGTTTCTTGTGCGGAAACGCTGGGAGTGGACCGGGCTTCTCGCCAGGTGGGCGGTGTGAACTGGCGTGCAATCAGCGCACGCCTGGAGCGAGCCTGATGCGCGCCTGGAGCGAGCCTGATGCGGCCCGGTTCGCGCGCGGGGCGAGCCTGCTGCGGACAGGAGTGCGCCTGATTTTCTCGCCATGTCTGAGTAAATTCACTCAGACATGGTGCAGCTTTCAGGCTCAAAATTCAGGGCCACGTAGCCTATCTTTCACGCGCCTGATTTCATCAAAGAATCTGTAAATTTTGCCTAAAAGTGTAAAAGAATCTGTGGATTTGCCTGATTTTGTTAAAGAATCTGTACCTCAAATACAGAATCTTTGCACTTTTCAGGCGCACTTGGCGAGAAAATCGCGCTATCACAACTCATCTTGCGAGAAGGGCGCGTGTGGCGAGAAACCCGTGCACTTGCAGGCGCACTGTAAGCGGCGCGCAATCTAGCAGGTTGTTCCGCTTTCATAATCCGCGAGGTCAACGTCGTTTGCAAGCGCCGCTTCCAGCGCAACCTGCAGTCCGCGAGTCATCATCTCCAGCGACATGCTTGGAACCTGGCGGGTCTTCTCGCCAGTGCCAGCCTTTTCGCCTGCAGCGAAGCCCTTCTCGCCAGTGTCAGCCTTCTCGGCGGCTACAGCGTTTTTCTCGACAACCTGCTCCGTTGCGAACGGCACGTGCAGAAACGTGCCGCGAGTCTCCGGGAATCTCGTGGCCAGCGCGTGAAGGACCTGATACATGACGTCGTTGCAGACGTACGTTCCCGCAGTGTACGAGACCGCCGCGGGGATCTCCGTCTGGTTCATGGCGGCCACCATGGCGTTTACCGGCAGCGACGCAAAATACGCGTCGGGAGCGCCGTCGATGATGCGCTGCGAGAGCGGCTGCTTGCCCGCGTTGTCGGGAATGCGCGCGTGAGCCCAGTTGATGCCCACAAACTCGGGCGTAATCTTGCTTCTTCCACCCGCTTGGCCCACGCAAAGCACAATCTCGGGACGCTCCGCTTCAAGCGCGTCGATAACCTTCTGAGCACCAGCGCCAAACTCAACAGGTACGTGCAGTTTTATCACCTGAGCACCGCCAATAGTCTCGGGCAGCGCCTTCACGGCCTCCCAAGCTGGATTGATTTTCTCGCCACCAAAAGGCTCAAATCCGGTAACCAGAATCTTCTTCATTTTGCCTCCGCACCTCAGTTGAACGCCGCGTGTCCCGCACGCTGCTCGCCGAACGCCGCATGTCCCGCACGCTGCTCACTGCTCGCCGATCGCTGCACGCCGCGCACATCGCCACTAGGCTACCAACCGCGAGCTCAGTTCACGCTGGTGGAACCTGTCGTTTTCCCTTACCATCATAAACGTACACATCTCAAACGGAAGGAAATTCGATGCACGGTAACAAAATTGTGCTTGTAGCGGGCCTGGGAAATCCTGGCGAGAAATACGCGCGCACCAGGCACAATGCGGGTTTTGCCGTCGTCGATGCCCTTGCCGAGCGCCACGGCGTTTCGTACTGGAAAAGCGAGGCAGGCTGCCAGGTCGCGGAGATCACCCTTCCCGCAGCTCAGACCGCAGCTCCCGGAGCCGCATCTGGCGAGAAACGCCATGTACTCCTAGCCAAACCCCAGGACTTCATGAACACCAGTGGCGGTCCCCTCTCCAAACTTGCTCGTGCACACCACCTTCAACCTGCACAAATCCTGGTTATTCACGATGAGGTTGACCTCGCAGAAGGCCAACTCAACTTCAAGGAAGGCGGCGGACTCAACTCGCATAACGGCCTGCGCTCCATCGCCGACAAGCTCCAGACCAGGGATTTTATGCGCCTGCAGTTTGGCATCGGTCGCCCTCCTGGAAAGATGCCGGTGGCAGACTATGTTCTGCGCGAGCTCAAGGGAAACAACCTGGAAGACTTTCTGGTCACTGCTCAGGCGGCCGCCGATCAGGTGGAGCAGCTCCTCCGCAGCTAGCGGTCACCGCGCTCCTCCGCGTGACGTCACGTCGCGAGCCCACCGGGTTTCTCGCCCTCCGCAGCTAGCAGGCAAAACATTCTACGAAATATTTATGCTCATTCATGAATTACTCATGTCTTGAATCATGCGCAAATAGTACAATAGATATGTTGTTTGCGAATACGGGGTTACCCAGACCTCGTATGCGTGAGATACATGCGTCACCTACTACTGTCTTCTCGCCAGAAGGCACGCTGTAGTGCGGCGCGTCAACTCACTCGCAGTTTTGTTGTGTTAGGAGAGGAGTACCGCTGAATGTATAAGATCCTCGAAAAGACTCAGTTCTCCGAGAAGGTCTTCAAGTTCCGCATCGAGGCACCACAGATGGCCAAGCATGCACATGCTGGTCAGTTCCTTATGGTCCGTGCAAATGAGTGTGGCGAGCGCGTGCCATTTACCTTTGCGGATTGGAATCCTGAGGAGGGTTGGGTCGAGTTTATCTTCATGGTAATCGGCAAGACCACCAGGATGCTTTCTACCTACGAGGTTGGTGATTTCCTGCAGGACGTCACTGGTCCTCTGGGTGAGCCTACCGAGATGGGCGAGGGCAAATGGGCAGTTATCGGCGGCGGCGTTGGCCTGGCTATCGCTTTCCCTGTTGCTCGTCAGCTCGTAGCAGCTGGCCGCGAGGTCCACGCAATCATGGGCGCTCGTACCAAAGAGCTGCTGCTGCTTGAGGATCAGTTCCGTTCCATTCTGGACGACGATCACATCCACATCACCACAGATGACGGTTCTCTTGGCGAGAAGGGCGTTGTAACTGCACCTCTCGAGCGTCTTCTGCAGGACAAGCAGGTCGACCGCGTATTCTGCGTTGGCCCAGTTCCTATGATGAAGTTCTCCACTCTCACTGCCGAGAAGTACGACACACCTATCATCGCTTCCCTGAACCCAATCATGGTCGACGGCACTGGTATGTGCGGTTGCTGCCGTGTTGAGGTTGGCGGCGAGACCAAGTTTGCTTGTGTTGACGGTCCTGACTTTGACGCAACCAAGGTTGACTGGAATGACCTTCGCGCACGTCAGGCAGCCTACCTCACCGAGGAAGGCCAGTCCATCAAGGCTTACGAGGAGACGAGGTGCGCATGCCACAAGTAAACGGTCGCTACATTCCAAACGTCAAGGCACCTCGTACAGCTGACAACGAAGAGCCAGCTGCAGAGCGCGCACAAGACTTCCGCCCTGTCGACAAGGGTTTCACTAAAGAGATGGCAATTGCAGAGGCAAACCGCTGCCTGGATTGTAAGAATCCACTGTGCGTTCAGGGCTGCCCTGTAAACATCAACATTCCTCGCTTCATCGAGGCAATCCGTGCAGAGGAGTTTGGTCGCGGTCTTGACATCATCCGCGAGTCCTCCATGCTTCCTGCAGTTTGTGGTCGTGTTTGCCCACAGGAGAACCAGTGCGAGGGCGTCTGCATCATGGGTAAGCGCAGCGAACCAGTTGCTATTGGTCAGCTCGAGCGCTTCCTTGGTGACCAGCCTGAGCTTGCTTCCAAGCCAGCTATCGCTCCAAAGAACGGCAAGAAGGTTGCAGTTGTAGGCTCCGGTCCTTCCGGCATTGCTTGCGCTGGCGAGCTTGCTCGTAACGGCTTTGACGTTACCGTCTTTGAGGCATTCTTCACCGGCGGCGGCGTTCTGGTTTACGGTATTCCTGAGTTCCGTCTTCCAAAGGCTGTTGTTAAGCGCGAGATTGACGGCCTCCAGGAGCTGGGTGTTAAGTTTGAGTACAACTCTGTTGTCGGTCGTATCACCGATGCAGATGAGCTTTTTGAGCAGGGCTTTGACGCAATCTACATTGCAACCGGCGCTGGTCTTCCAAAGCTTCTCAACATCCCTGGTGAGAACCTGCCAAACGTCTTCTTTGCAAATGAGTACCTCACCCGCGTTAACCTCATGAAGGCTAACAACTTCCCTGAGTATGACACTCCAACCAAGCACGGCAAGAACGTCGTTGTCTTTGGTGGCGGCAACGTTGCTATGGACGCTGTCCGTACTGCTAAGCGTCTTGGCGCAGAGCGTGCAATCATCGCTTACCGTCGTACCGAGGACGAGATGCCTGCTCGTCGTGCAGAGCTGCACCACGCAAAGGCAGAGGGCGTTGAGGTTCTTCCTCTCGTCTCCCCTCTCGAGTTTGTCGCTGGCGAGGACGGCGCAGTTTGCGCAGTTCGCGTCCAGAAGATGGAGCTCGGCGAGCCTGACGCTGACGGACGTCGTCGTCCAGTTGCTATCGAGGGTGCTATCGAGGACATTCCTTGCGACGTTGCAATTTCTGCAATCGGCACTAACGCTAACCCATTCGCAAAGATGATCGGCGACATCAAGCTCAACAAGTGGGGCTACATTGAGGCCGACGAAGAGGGCCGTACTTCCGATCCTCGCATCTGGGCTGGTGGCGACATCGTAACCGGTGCTGCAACCGTCATTCTTGCAATGGGCGCTGGTAAGGTAGCAGCTGCTTCCATCACCAAGCACCTCGGCTAGTCCGCCGGTTTAGGCTGGCGTAGCTTTGGCTCGTAGTTCAGTTACAGCTGACACAGCAAGCTAACATGCAATCACAAAAGACCTGGTACCATACGGTGCCAGGTCTTTTTCATGGCCAGAAACTCCGCGGCCCAACACCCGAGCGCACGGGTTTCTCGCCAAGCGCTCTTCTCGCCATCGCGCGCCTGAAAAGTGCAAAGAATCTGTAATTGCAGCACCGATTCTTTGCAGAAATCAGGCAAATCCACCGATTCTTTTACATTTTTAGGCAAAATTTACAGATTCTTTGCAGAAATCAGGCGCGTAAAAGATAGACTACGTGGCCCTGAATTTTTGAGCCTGAAAGCTGCATCATGTCTGAGTAAATTTACTCAGACATGGCGAGAAAATCAGGCGCGCAGCAGGCGCGCAGCAGCTCGCACCGCCCACCTAGCGAGAACCCCGTCCACTAGCAGCGTTTCCGCACAAGAAACCCGGCATCCACACGAAATGGATACCGGGTAGAAATCACTTGCAACCTGCGCCCGCACACAGCGCTGACCTGCGGCGTTGCCGTCGTTACGCCCACACGCGCCACTGACCTGCGGCGTTGCCGTTGTATCTCTCGCACGTGGCTACGAGAGCAGAAACTCCCTGACGCGAGCGGCAATACCCTCAGCGTTCAAGCCAAAGTGCGAAAGCAGTACGTCGCCAGGAGCGGAGGTACCAAAGGTACGGATGCCAGCAAAGCGCATGGGCGTGGGCAGCTGCTCGGCCAGAAGCTCGGCAACTGCAGCTCCACGGCCTGTTGCCACGTTGTACTCCTCAACGTATTGAGCTCCTACTATTGTTTTATCTCTACAAGCCCGCTTGGAGTCATTTCAAATACGGCATCGTACTTTGATTGTTGTGCAACATTGAGATGATGAGTTACCTCAATCATGGTAACTCCGCTTAGACCAAGCAGGTTATTCTCGACCTCAGTAGCCATGCGTGTGTCCAATGCAGACGTAGCTTCATCAACAAGCAGTAACTTCTTTCCATACAGCAAGGCTCGCGCAATAGCAATCCTCTGTCTTTCACCTCCGGAGAAGCGCTTTCCGTTCTCTTCCACTGGAGTGTCAAGTCCTTTTGGAAGAGCCGCAACTACCTCTGAGAGACCAGACTTTTTAATAACTTCACCGATTTGCTCACTCGAATACAAACTTCCCAGCGTAATGTTATTTTTTAGCGTATCGTCAAACAAATACACATTTTGGTGAATCATTGCCGGATCACATGAAATGTCTCTTGAACTGTCAATCAGAATATCTCCACTCTGAGGTTTTATCTGGCCTGAAATCAGTTTTAAAAGCGTGCTCTTTCCACTACCGCTTTTTCCGATAATCGCATACTTCCTCCCAGCCTTAAAGCACGCAGATATTTTAGACACTCCGGAAATTGAATCAGGATACTTATAGGTAACATTTTTTAACTCAATTTCATGCTCTACATCATAGTGCCGTTCCTTATTGTCAAACGAAGTTTCTTCATCGTCGCATATAACTGCCTTCAAAACCGGATAGGCCGCTTTAACTTTTCCAAGCAATGAAGCAAATGTTGAAGCGGGCGCAATTACCTGACCGGACAGCTGGGTCACAGCCACAACGCTACCAAGAGAAACAAATCCTTGCACTGCGAAAATACCCGTTATACCCATAATAATGAATTGAGATGAAACCGAGATTGCTGTAATAAGCCCAGATATAAGAGACGTAACTTCAGATAAATGTGCCTTCTTACCTTCTAACTGCTGCGCAACCATTAAGTGACGGTTTGTAAAATTGCTTTCTTTATGAAATGACCTAATAACATCAAATCCAAGCGATATATCACGAATCTGTCCGTTATACGAAACCGTATTTTTTACGATCTCTTCTTGGCAATGAGTAAGTTGTTTTGTAAATACTCCGGGAATGATTGTTGGAATTGCCATCACAAGTATCGAAATCACTGCCACTACTGGATTAATATACAAAAGCAAGAGGCTCGCAATAGTAATTTCGCAGCATGAAGCAAATGCGTCAAGCAGCCCGCCAAGCAAATCTTTTTCAATGGTATCCATATTCTGACTTAAAAGAGAAAGAAACTCAGCGCTGTTCTCATTTATATCTACAGTATCTTTTCTCCGCAAATAAGCCTTTACGGCAGAATCTCTCATCTTAATTACGGTGTCGCGAACCAAATGGGCACGCACATATCCCTGTAGCATAAGAAGGATGCCGGTTGCTATAGCATATATACAGCACAAGCCTATAAATTTAAGTAACCGAGCAATGTCTCCTGAAATAATGACTTCGGAAACCGTATTGAGAAGTGAGCTCAGTAAAAGAGCCACACCGGCAACGACGCAAGAACTCACAATTTGTATTAGTACAAAAATGATCGCGTTTCGTTTACCGACATTCTTTAAAAAATACTTTATATTTTTCATTCCATTCCAATCGCAGAAAATCATCTAAATGACCATCACAAAATGATAGATACCTCTTTTAATAAATCTAAAAGAGGTATCTATCTCGCACTTTTAGTGCTTAACTACAATAACAATGATGGTCATATGTATCGCCTCCCCCTCTCTTTGATGAATACATCATCTCGAAAGAAGAGGAGGCTATCCATAACATCTCGTGACAATTCTTGTATTACCTCAAATGTTAAGTATCCATGCAAAGTATCAAAATAATAAGCATGGCACGTAAAAAATTTAACTTTTGGTAATGAAAAATGTAGGCGGCTTTGCTCACTGTCTCTGAGCGCTTAGACTTGGTTTTAAGCCCTAGGTTTAATTTTGAGTGCTTAGATTCTCTTCAACAAAAGCGCGCACCATTTCCGCATTATCATGTTGGCCAATAAGTTCCATATACGGAATAATCGTCTGCATTATTGAGCGTGCCTTCTCAATATTTCCGTTCCGAAATTCAGACCGACCAATCAAATAAAAAATTACCGGTAAAAGTATCTGCTCATGGCTCTCAATACTTAAATCTCTTGCAAGATACGCATGCTGAGCAGCTTCTTCAAACCTTCCCTCAAGATCCAAGCAGGAAGATATATTAACTTCAAGGTTGATGCGGACAATCGTAAAGTCATTGCTGCTTGATTGCTGATCGGAAAGGTTTCTTGCAAGTTCTTCTCCCACTCGAATAGCCTCAATACGAGCTTCCTTTTGCTGAAGTGCCACAACCATCAAACCGATTATTTCAGCTTCAATAGGAGATAAAAGTTCATGTCGAAAATCAGATAGGTCAATATGAGGCTTTGTAAACTCCAAAGCCTCACGTAACTTGACGTATGAATCTTCAGGGTCCTTGTTCTGCTTGAGTTGTGCGGCTGCCTGTATAAGTAAAACTGACTGCCGCTCCAATGCATGAGATGTATCATTTTCACTCAAGCCCTCCAACAAGGATAGGCCTTGTTGGATTTTACCTGCTTCTATAAGCAGACTTGCTCGTCTTGTAATCTCATTAAAGCTACGTTGGCAATCACTTTGAAAAAAAACGTCACAAAGTTGATAGGTACTCGCCCCAAGTCTACTCAACAATGCGTCGAGAATTACCTTGGAGGGCATCTGGCGGCCATTTTCAATTCTTGAAAGAGAAACCGGGGAGCAAATACCCTCTGCAAGCTGCTCCTGCGTCAATCCCTTACTATGACGAAGAGAATAAATAGTCTCTCCTAAAGAGTTCCCTTTCAAATTTCATCCCGTCTTTAATCGCTTGCACCATCAAAATATGACAAAGGCTACGAGAGCAAGAACTCCCTGACGCGAGCGGCAATACCCTCAGCGTCCAGGCCAAAGTGCGAAAGCAGCACGTCGCCAGGAGCGGACGTACCAAAGGTACGCATACCAGCAAAGCGCATGGGCGTGGGTAGCTGCTCGGCCAGAAGCTCGGCAACTGCAGCTCCAAGGCCTGTTGCCACGTTGTGCTCCTCAACGGTTACCACATGACGGGTCTTCTCGGCAGATGCCAAAATAACTTCCTCGTCCAAAGGCTTGATGGAGAACACATCAATGACCTCGGCAGAAATCTTCTCCTCTGCAAGCAAGTCTGCAGCTGCGAGTGCCTGGGCAACCTCAACGCCGCAGGCAGCAATCGTCACGTCTGTACCCTCACGCAGGACGTTTGCAAAAGGCAGGCCGCCCTTGAAGGACTCGTCGTAGATGTCGGCAACCTTGTGGCGACCCATGCGCACGTAGAAGGGGCCATCTGCCTCGGCAGCAAGTCTGAGCGCTGCCTTGGTAGCGTTGTAATCTGCAGGAACAAGCACGCGCATCTGAGGCAGAGCGCGCATCATGCCAATGTCCTCAAGGGACTGGTGGGTAGCGCCGTCCTCTCCTACCGTAATACCTGCGTGCGTAGGACAAATCTTCACGTTAAGGCCGGAATCGCAGACGGTGTTTCTAATCTGATCGTAAGCGCGGCCGGTTGCAAACACGGCAAACGAGCCGGTAAACACAGTACGTCCTGTAAGCGCCAGTCCTGACGCAACGCCCACCATGTTTTGCTCAGCAATTCCCACGTCGACCATGCGCTGTGGGAAAGCCTTCTGGAGGTCGGCAAGTTTAGTGGAGCCAGCAAGGTCTGCGTCAACAGCAACAATGTCGTGACCCTCGTTTACCAGCTCAACAAGAGTCTGACCATATGCCTCACGAGTTGCTCTAGACATTGGCAACCTCCTTACCTTCACCCTGAAGATCAATCAAAAGAAGCTCTCTTGCTGCATCAAGTTCTTCTCGCGCAAGGTCGGCCTGCTCGGCTGAAGGGGCGTTTCCGTGCCAGGAAGCCTTATCCTCCATAAATGAGACGCCCTTGCCCTTGACGGTCTGGCAAATGATCGCGGTAGGTGCAGTGTTTCCTGCCTCGCGACCATCTCGTGCGGCGAGAAGGGCCTGACGCACCTCAGTGACCTCGTGACCGTTAACACGCAGTACGTTCCAGCCAAAGGAACGGAACTTCTCGTCAATATCGCCAAGAGAGCACACGTCAGTTACGTGGCCGTCAATCTGCAGATTGTTGAGGTCCACAATGGCAATGAGGTTATCCAGCTTCTGGTGAGCAGCAAACATGCATGCCTCCCAGTTAGAGCCCTCCTGCAGCTCGCCGTCGCCCAGAAGGACAAATACCTTCTTGGTGCGCTCGCCGCTTGCCAGAGCGTCCATAGAAAGTCCCAGAGCGCATCCTGCAGCTACCGAGAGACCCTGGCCAAGAGAGCCAGAGCAAACCTCAATACCAGGACATGCGTGGCAATCTGGGTGACCCTGCAGTCGGCTACCAAGCTGACGGAGGGTAACCATATCCTCGTCATGGAGCCAATCAAGCAGGTGGTACGCAGCATACAGCACAGGAGCCACGTGACCCTTGGACAGGAAGAACCTATCCTCGGTGTGGTCCTCTGGGTTGTTGTGGTTGTACTTCATAACTCCCGAGAAGAACAGTGTAGCCACAATATCTGCCGCACTGAGAGAGCCGCCGGGATGACCTGACTTGCTTTTCTCGAGCATGTCAATGACATCGCGCCTCAGCGTATTAGCTGCAAGCTTGAGCTCATCATCGGTGAGGTTGCGCTCGGGTAATGCAGATGTTCCCATTCTCATCCTCTCAAAACAAGTACGCCCAACCTAAGCTGGGCGTACCACAATCACTATTTATTGCTGAGCCTTAACCTTTTCCCAGTCTGCCTCAAAAGACTTAAGACCGGCGTCGGTCAGAGGGTGCTTCAGACATTTCTTCAAAGCTCCAAATGGAACGGTTGCAATGTCAGCACCAAGCAGAGCTGCCTGAGTCACGTGGTTAGGCGTACGGACAGAAGCCGTAATAATCTCTACGGTGTGATCAACATTTTTATCCCATGCATAGTTCTCAATGCACGAAACAACGGTTCCCAGCTGCTCAATGCCGTCCTCACCGATGTCATCAAAACGACCAACAAATGGAGAAATATAACGGGCGCCAGCATTTGCCGCAAGAAGAGCCTGAGGTGCCGAGAAAATCAGCGTCATGTTGACGCGAATTCCCTCAGAAGCAAGCTGATGGGTAGCAGCAAGGCTCTCAGCGCAGATAGGAAGCTTAACAACAATGTTTGGAGCAAGAGAAGCCAGGTGACGGCCTTCTTCAATCATGCCCTCAGTTGTTGTTGCCGTTGACTCAGCAGAAACAGGAAGTCCCTCGCAAAGCTGAGCAATCTTAACCATATGAGACTCAAAGTCGGCTAGCTTGCCGCCAATCTTTGCATACAACGATGGATTGGTAGTAACACCTGCTAAACAGCCCCAGCTAAGAGCCTCAGAAATCTCATCGATATCTGCCGTGTCAATAAAGAACTTCATGTGTAATCCTTCCCTGTACAAACCTAAACGAGTTTGGAAACGTACGTCGTACTAAGAAAGAGCTCATCCACATTGTACAGATTCTTATGTACCGTCTGTGGCGAGAAACCCAAAACAAGTGCAAAAAGGCCGTTTACCCCTCAAACGCCTTATCAATTTTGCTGCGAACGTAGGTGGAAGCAAAGACAAGATCTTCTTTCCAGTTTTCGTTGCCGGTGTACCACATCTCTGCAACAAAGCGCCTGACACCCTGAGGAACAAGCTGCGACAGAGCTCCCTCGTAGTCAGTGGTGCCAGTAGAGAATGGAATCTCGCGATACGCACCAGCAACAGTCTCTTTAAGGTGGGCAGCAAAAATGTGACCAGCACCAAGAGCAACGTCATCAGCAACGGTGTTGCCGTAAATAAATGACGCATTGGTGAGATTACCAGCGTCGGGATACACACCAAGATACGGGCTGTTAATAAGGTTGACATAGTGCATGGCCTTCTCGACCGTATCCATAAAAGGAGTCTCCATGGTCTCAAAGCCCATAACAATGCCTGCCTTAGCAGCCATTTCTACAGCCTTTGCTAGGTTCTCCTCAAAGTACTTACGCGTATCCTCTGCGCCGTTCTCATAGTACACGTCATAGCCAGCAAGCTGGATAGTATGAAGTCCCAGGTCACCCGCAAGATCAAGTGCCTTCTGCATAATCTCAAGGCCACGCTCACGAGTAGCCTGATCGCGAGAACCAAAAGGATATTTACGATGACCAGAGAGACACATAGAGCCCAGGCGAACGCCAGAGTTTACCATTGCCTGACGAACTGCTACACGCTCCTCACCAGTCCACTCAAGGCGAGAAAGACGAGCGTCAGACTCATCAACGGAGATCTCAACATAATCAAAGCCAGACTCTCCTGCTACGCTGAGGCGCTCTTCCCAAGAAAGATCAGTTGGAGTGGCCTTCTCGTAAAGTCCTAGCTGATACTTGGACATATCTTCTCCTTTTAAAAACAGGCGGCCTTATACAAGACCGCCTGACTGAAACAGATTCTACTCACTGAACAGGCTTTAGTGATTACCCTGTCCGTAGTAGGCATTTGGACCATGCTTGCGCATGTAGTGCTTGTCCTGAAGGTACTGAGGTGCCTCCTGAACCTTAGGGTTATTGAGCTCGGTGAGTGTTGCCATCTTAGCAACCTCCTCAATAACTACTGCATGATACACAGCAGCCATTGCGTCTTTACCCCAAGAGAAAGGACCGTGGTTGTGAAGGAGCGTTCCTGGAACCGCAATGGGGTCCAAGTTAGCAAAGCCCTCAACAATAACGTTTCCGGTCTCAAGCTCATAGGCACTTTCTACCTCGTCCTTGGTAAGGCTGCGCACGCAAGGAATATCTCCGTAGAAATAATCTGCGTGTGTAGTGCCATAGCAAGGAATAGAGCGTCCTGCCTGTGCCCAAGAAACAGCGTGGGTTGAGTGAGTGTGAACAATTCCGCCGATCTTATCGCCCCATGCACGATACAAGCATGCATGAGTTGGAGTATCGGAAGATGGGTTCATCTCACCCTCAACAACGTTGCCGTCAAGGTCGCAGACAACCAAGTTCTCTGGGCTCAGTTCCTCATATGAGACGCCCGATGGTTTGATAACAAACAGGCCGCGCTCACGGTCAAGTCCAGAAGCATTGCCCCAGGTAAAGACTACCAGGCCATGCTTTGGCAGGTCCATGTTTGCTTCATACACTTCATCGCGAAGCTCTTTAAGCATCATAAAGACTGCTCCTTAGAGAACGCTACGGAATGGAACGTTTGGCTCGTGATCGAAGCAATCATGGAAGCCACGGTCGTGATGGTAAGCAAAGCGATCCTTATCCTGTGGATAGGTGTAGTGGCCGCCAACCTCCCAGAAAAATGGGTGGAACTTGTAGTCAAGACGGTCCTTACGCATCTCCCAAAGAACCTTGATCTCCTGGACGTCTGCCTGGAAGTTAGTCCAAACATCGTGATGAATTGGGATAACAACCTTGGACTGAAGAGCCTCAGCCATGCGGAGCATATCGGTTGCTTCCATCTTGTCCTGGATACCAATTGGATTGCAGCCAAAAGCGCCAAAGCAGACATCTACGCCGCCAAACTCCTGAGCGATGTCTTTGCCGTGCTTAGCAAAGTAAATGGAGTAGTGAGAGTCACCGGAGTGATAGATGTTTCCACCAGGGGTGACAAAGAGGTAGTTAACGGCCTTCTCATCCATGTCCATTGGGCACTTACCCCAGAGGTCAGGACGGTTCTCAGAAGTATCAGTAGTGGTAACAATGATGGTACGGTCAAAGGAATCGTATGCAACGATCTCCATGTCCTTGACCTTGATGCGGTCGCCAGGCTTAACAACGATGCACTGCTCGCGTGGAACGCCCCAGCCAACCCAAATGTCAACTGCATCCTTAGGACCAATAAAGGGAACAGGAATCTCTTTGCCATTCTCGTCAGTAGTGGTCATGTTGTTGTTAACAACGTGAGCTGCAAGCTCCTTGGACATATGGTCCTGGTGAATGTGAGTTACCACAACAGCGTCAAGGTTCTTGATAGCAAAGGGATCAATAACAAAGGGGACGTTACGCAGATTTGGCTGCATCTTACGAACGCCAGCCATGTTTGCCATCTGGTGACCAGGCTTCATGAGGCCGTCACCGTGGGTACGCTTGCCGTTGCCCGCCCAGAAGTCGACAGCAACGTTTGCTCCACCAGGAGTCTTAAACCAAATACCAACGCAGCCGAGCCACCACATCTCAACCTGGCCTGGTTCTACTACGGCATTGTCAATCTCTTCGTTGAGCCAAGTTCCCCACTCAGGGAAGGTGCTCATAATCCAACTGTCGCGTGTGACGTTTTTCAGATCTGCCATAACGCGCTCCTTTCTAAAACATAGGACTAGTACTTTGATGCATATGCAGGTAATTTGAGCGGCGCTCAGGACTTTGCCTGCATGCTCAGAAGCTCATCCTGAGCGCTCGCTACAAAACGCAGCCCTACTCCACTACTTTGTAGAGAGCCAGCTGGTCTGTCTCACGATATGCAGCAACAATGTAATCGCTGCAGTCATGCCTATACATCATGCAGTTTGCTGGTCCGAGGTCGTGGTCGATAACGTCTACGGTGTACTCACCGTCAACGTATCTAACAAGCAACAAATCGCGACCATCTTTACGGTTGCCAATGACTGCGCACTTCTCGCCATTAAGGTCTGCTGCCCAAAGCGCGTGAAGGAAGCTGCGCTTCTGTGGGTCGCACCAAACCTGCTCATAGCGATCGCGAGTCTGGCCCTCATGCCAAATTGCCAGCGTGTCACCGTGGAACTTGGAGAAGGTAAGAATCTCCAGCTTGCCATCGCCGTCAAAGTCTGTAGCAACAATATCGCTTGTTGGCTGGACCAGAAGGCAGGTGACATCCCAAGCACCCTCAGGAGTGGTTGGTGGCACATATCTAAACACGCCTGCGGCGGTTGAGATCAAAGCATACGATTTATCAGGTGCAGTCCAGAAACCGTGGTTCTGAACCTGATAATTAGCAACACAAGTCAGCTTAAGCTGGTTGTCTGCCGTGTACTGCTCAAGGTTATCGCTCAAAGGAGCGGCCCAAACAGCACCTGGGGTGCGCCAATCATCCTTGACGCCCGTCTCAGCTCCACCCTTGATAGAGCAAGCAAGAACCCAAAGCTGACCGTCAGCAGCCTTCAAGATGCCAAAACGGTGAACATACGGGAGGTCGCAGAGAATCTGCTCAGACCAAGAACCGTCTGCCTGTTTGGTATAGGATGCAATTGCCGCGTCGTCTCCACCAAAGTTTGGCGAGAAGAACTTGCGGGTTGCAAGGAACTGATCTTTCCTGCCAGGGACCTGAGTAATGGTCATGACGCCGCCAGGGCCTGGAGCAACAGTCTCCAGAGGCTCACCATCAAGCGTAAAACGACGGATTGGACCGTCCTTCTCGACAGCAGCTAAAAAGCTTGGTGTGTCTTCTCCCTCAAACATGCCAAGTGCATAGCACTTAGGCATCTCGGCAAGAATTTTCTTTTCAAAAGTCATTAAAGTGCTCGATTCTTTAGAAACCTAAACTATGCGGAAAACTTCTCTGCAGCGCCGGTTTCCTTGAGCTTCTCTTCCATCTCTGCGTCAGAAAGAACGTTACGCAGACCAATGACGGTGACGCCAGCCTTAGCAGCATCGTCGTACATGTTCAGGAAGTTAAGAGGTGCAAAAACAATGTCGTACTGGCGAGCAGAGCTTACGCCCTCAGACAGTGCGCAGTGGTGAATCTTATCGACGCCCATGTTGAGCTTCTGAGTGACACGCTCAGCGGTCATCTTCATCATCAGGGAGGTACCTGCGCCGTTAGCACATGCGACCAAAATCTTTGCGTTCATGTTGACTCCTTCGATCAAACAAACTGATTACGGACACATTGTGTATGTACCCATTTGGGCGTTATGTGCATCGCTTTTAGAGCGAATAGTGCATCAATCAATGTGCCGAGTATTACTAATAACCCTGAGCAGATGGGGGTCTGCTCAGGGTAGGAAGAAAGAGGGCTACTTGCTTTCCGCACTAGCTGCGGCGGCCTTCTGTGCACGGATTTCCTTGCACTTCTGGTAATCCTCAACCTCCATGAAGTACGTGTCTTTGTTTGCACGGTACTGGAGCTGTGGGATTGCGATAAGAGCAATAACAACAATTGCGAGACCTGCGTAGGACAGGAACTTCATGACGCCGGTCATGATTGGCCAGACAACTGCCCAGTCCCACATGCCAAGGTATCCACCGTATGCAGCCATGCCAACCCAGCCAGCGATAAGAGCTGAACCAAAGACCTGGAGAAGACCAGAGATGAAAGGCATGATAAGAACTGCGCGGAGGCCGCCCTTGTTGTTTGCGTAAACGCCGATGGTAGCGTTATCGAAGAACAGTGGAACAAAGCCTGCGATAACAACAACTGGAGACTTCAGAAGCAGCAGAGCTGCGATTGCCAGGAACTGGCCAGCTGCACCCATGAGGAAGCCGAGGGTAACTGCGTTTGGAGAACCAAAGCCGTAGGTAACTGCGCAGTCAACGCCTGGGACGGAACCCTTGAGGAGCTTGTTAGAAATGCCCTGGAAGGAGTTGGTGAGCTCAGTAACGAAGGTACGAACACCAAGCTGCAGGATGGAGAGGTAAACAGCAAACTGGAAAGAAGTGGTCATGATGTAGAAGAAGAAATCCTGACCTGGCTTCATGAACTTGTTCTCAAGCAGGAAGTCCTGGCCAAGAACAGCAAGGATGACACCAAAGAATGCTGTCATGAGAATTGCAGTTGCAACGAGGTTCTCGTTGAAGATCTTAAGGAAGCCTGGAAGCTCGATGTCCTCAATACGCTTGGACTCCTTCTTGGAGTGCTTGGCGAGCCACTCAGAAGCCTTGGATGCGCAGTAAACACCAAACATCTGCTGGTGAGCAATGGTAAGACCAGCGCCATCAGTGAGGTCCTGGGTAGGTCCAATACAAAGGTTGGAGCCAACTGCCCAGTAAAGGCCGAGAAGAACAGTCATAACTGCAAGGATGGTAACGTCGTTAAGCTGTGGGAAGCAGAAGAGGATAAGCCAAAATGCAGTTGCTGCCTGCTGAACCTGGACGTGACCAGTAGTAAAGATTGCGCGAAGCTTAGTCTGCTTCTTAAAAGCAACCAGAACAATGTTCAGAATGAAAGCGAAGAGCAGAAGAAGCATAACGGAGGAGAAGGAACGACCTGCGATAAATGCAGGAGCGTCAGCTGCCTCCATGCCTGCCTGTACTGCGTTCTGGCCAAAGTATGGGTCAATGACCATTGCAGAAAGGTTGAAGCGAGCCTCAAGTCCAACAAGAACTGGACGGAATGCAGTTACCAGGCCGCCGGAACCAACCAGGAGGATCTGATAACCAATGACTGCCTTAAGGAAGCCAGCGAGTACGTCGTACCACTTCTTCTTAAGAAGAATGTAGCCGATAGCAACAATCAAACCGATGAAATAGGCTGGCTGAGTCAAGAAGTTGCTCGCAAACCATTTCCAAATACCAAGAACAATATCCATTGATACCCCTTTCAAAGGGTCCTACATACGTACCTTCTGCAGCCCACACTACAAAAGGAAATCCTCAATAACCTGCCCAGATGGGCACAAAAGCGCGAACGGGCGCGAACGGGCGTCGTGAACAACGCGCGAACAACGCGCGAACAACGCGCGAGAAAACGTGTTTACTCGGAGATAAGCTTGTCAATCTCCAAAAGCTCCTCAGGAGACTGAATGTTCTTAAGACGCTCAAGAACCTCCTCGTTCATAAGAACCTGAACGAGCATCTGCATATTCTTAAGGTGTGCTTCCTGATCGGTTGCGCTCAGAGTGAAGAAAGTCTTAACCTGCTTCTCATCATCGCCATCCTCGAAGTTAACAGGAACATCGGAGTGCATAAATCCAATGGCAGTCTTGCCATTAGAGCCAATGCGAGCAGTGGAATGTGGCATTGCAACGTTTGGAACGATAACAATGTAGGGACCAAACTTGTTTACGCACTCGATAATGTCGTCTGCATACTCTGGATTGACAGTTCCATCAGCCTCCAGTGGTTTGCAGCACTCTCTAATAGACTCTTCCCATGTCATGGGGGTCTTCACGAAAGCATAGTGATTCTGCTCGTAGATATCGCGAAGCAGCATGCGATTCACTCCTCTCCAGTAGCCTACTGTGAATCTTTTCCTTGTGTTGGACTATAGCAAGAGCACACAAGAACACATCGCTTAATGACAAAAACTTGAATTTTCTGAACACTTCAACAATTAGATAAATAATTTATATGACATTTGACTTGCCGTATGACAAATTTCCCTATTTGTTGAACGTTTAGAACGTTTTACCAATCGAATCGATAGTGTTAGTATAGCTAAAGTTGGAAGTTAAGCAATACTTATCTATGCTCACTTTAGATATTTACGTCATAAAAACCGTTGACCGTTAAAAAATATCCGTTTAAGTATTCAAAACGTTCATAGGATAAGGTAAGATACACTGAGATTCGTTGAAATGCATCTACACAATTGTTCATGGACCGTTCAAAAGATGCTATCAATTTGTACGATGTTTTTCACGGAATCGAGTTAGTTAAATGTCTTATATAGTGTTCAGAAATATAAGGCTTTTAACTGTGGATATAGAGTTGTAACGTCACAGCAAACTGTTCTTTTGCACGTACTTCTCGAGAGCTTTTTTCGATCTTCTCGCGAACTATTTGCAAGTAGTCGGGTTTCTCGCCAGGCGTGTTACTTGAAAAGTTTTCAACTATTTTCGTAGGTTTATCAGCAGTTTGAGTTCTATTGGGGGATTCATGGCCACAAGTCGTTCATTTGTAGCATCGCGTAGAAGCTCTATCATGAGCCTTCTTGAACAATATCGCCAGGTTTCCGTCAGCGATCTTGCCGATAGATTTGAAGTTTCTTCGCTTACCATCCGCCGCGATCTTGACGAACTCGAAGCTCAAGGCCTCATTTCCCGAAGCTATGGCATGGCCACGCTGCTTGACCCGCTCTCGACAGGACTCAGTTCTAACCAGGTAACCGCGAAGTTCAAGCTTGCCCAGGCCGCCGCCAAGCTGATTAAAGATGGCGACACGGTCTTCATTAACACCAGCTCAACCGCTATAAAAGTCCTGGAATTCATTACCGCCGAAAACATCACGGTTGTTACCAATAACGGTAGCGTGCTTGCGGCTGACTATCCCCCGTCAATGACCGTTTTGGTTACGGGCGGAGAAGTTCGCCCAGCTAAGAAGTCTATGACCGGCGATTTTGCGCTTGCTTCAATCAACCAGATTCGCGCCGCGAAGTGCATTTTGGGTTGCTCGGGAATTTCTGCTGAGCGCGGCCTTACTACGCTGGTTTCAAACGAGATGCGCGTGAACTCGCTGATGCTTAAGCACTCTGAGCAGCACATTGTCCTGGCCGACTCGAGCAAGCTGGGAGTTAACTCCAGCTTCCAGTACGGATCCCCGTCCGATATCGACGTGCTGATGACGGACGAATCCGCTTCGATTTCGCAGGTAGCAGCCCTGGAGGCCGCTGGTGTTCGCAAGGTTGTACGCGTAAGCCTGTAGGATTGTTGCGGTAGTTAGCTTTCAGCTGTTGGGGCTGTCGGAGCTGTCAGTTCTCTTGTTTCGCAAATCGCATATCAAAACTTTAACTATCAAGATCCGAAAATATTCATCCTCATGGATATTCATGAGGATGAATTCATTTGTATGCATAAATTTTTTAGGGTCCTATTTTTGGCATTTTGAAAACACAGCAAAGTCACTTAATCTGCAAAATCACCCCTCAAAAGTCTCATTTTGCGCAGATTATCGGTCGTGTCCCGAAAAGTGGTGTAAGCAAGCATTTCAGGTGTTTAAAAGAAGT
>NZ_DBHHJM010000004.1:0-139741 GCF_057237245.1 Lancefieldella sp. | reverse complement strand
GTAGGTTAGAAGGTAGTAAGGAAATAGCCTTACACCACTTTTTGAGACGTAACTCAGATTATCACCATTTACTGTGTTTTTTAGGGCTGTAAGTTATGTTTTTGGCCCTGTATATACAGATTATGTGACTTTGCTGTGGTCGGCCTTCTAAAAACGCGCAGATTATCCGACACAGGTGTGTTCTGACAGCGCCAACGTCACCCAAACAAAAAGCCCCGCTAGCAAGCAGGGCTTTGAAGTACAGTTTTGTCGCCGGTCACGATTTCACACATCGTCACGTGCATCGCGCTCGGCGCGTCGCGAACAAGAAAGCTTACTCCTCCTCGAGAGCAGCAGCAATCTCGTCGGTGATGTTCATGGTGCTGTAGACGTTCTGGACGTCATCGAGCTCGTCGAGCTTATCGATGAGGCGCTGAACCTTCTTTGCATCAGAAACAGAGACGTCAGTTGGGGTGGTTGGAACCATGGTGAGCTCGGAACCCTTAACCTCGATGCCCTGAGCCTCGAGGCCCTTCTGGACGTCCTGCATCTTGTCGTATGCAGTCCAAACGATCCACTGATCGCCAGCGTCCTCGTAATCGTTTCCGCCAGCCTCAGCCACTGCCATCATGAACTCGTCCTCGTCGACAGCGTTCTCGCGGTCAGCAACCTTCTTCTCCTCAGAGACAATAACCTTGTCAACTGCGATGGAGCCCTTGCGCTCAAACTGGAACGCAACGGAACCAGCAGTACCAAGATTGCCACCGGAGTGGGTAAATGCGGAACGAACGTCTGCTGCGGTACGGTTCTTGTTGTCAGTCAGGCAGTCAACGTAAACTGCGACGCCTGCAGGACCGTATCCCTCGTAAACGATCTCCTCGTAAATGGCAGCATCAGCGCCAGCGCCAAATGCCTTATCGATAGCGGCCTGAATCTTTGCGTTAGGCATGGAAACCATGCGAGCACGGGCAACAGCGGCAGACAAGCTAGCGTTGTTGTCCGGATTTGGGTCGCCACCCATCTTTGCGGCAACAGTAATGTTGCGGGAAAGCTTAGAGAACAGCGAGGAACGCTTAGCGTCGATAGCTGCTTTCTTGTGCTTGGTTGTGGCCCACTTAGAGTGTCCGGACATTGCACTCTCCTTCTTTAGAGGTTCGAAAACCTAATTATCACATTAGCCCTTATACGTTACACGAAATCAAGAAGCGAGAAAAGACTTATTTTGCAGATATGGAGACTTGCGCACGCCTGACGCCGAGAAACCCGTGGGCTCGCAAACCTGCGCACCTCCACGCAAGTCCGCGCACCATCGCACACCTCCACGCGCAACACGTCCGCTCCTACTCCACCAGCTCAACGTGGATGGACTCCGCGATCTTCTCGACCAGCGCAAAGTCGCCCAAGCCAGCGCTCATCGCAACGTTTCCGCCGGTAGCCATCGCGCGCGTCAGAGCCTTCTCGACAGCCGACGGATCCTCAAGCCAAACCGACATGAAGCTTGCCAGCGTCGAATCGCCCGCGCATGCCGTCGAAAGCACCTCTACCTGCGCAGCATTTGCGTGCCAGACGTGCTCACCATTGAAGAAGTACGCGCCTTCGCCGCCAAGCGTGAGCAGGATGTTCTTTGCTCCGCGTTCGTGAATCTTGTGGAGGGCGAGAAGAACGTCGGCCTCGTTATGGACGTCGACACCAAAGATCTCTGCCACTTCTTCGTCGTTTGGCTTGATGAGCAGTGGTTTTTTCTCGACAAGTTCTGCAAGGTGTTTATGTGAGATGTCCAGGACCAGCTCAGCGCCGCGCTCATGACACAGATCAAAAAGCTCGTCGTAGAAGGTTGGATCCATCTCAGGAGAAAGCGAGCCGGAGACCACCAGCACGTCTAGGTCGGGCGCAGTGCGCAGCAGCTCAAGCATCTCGTCTTGCTTGGAACGAATAACGGGAGCGCCTGCGTTAGGGAACTTAAGCTCGCCTTCTGGCGTGGTCACAAAAATATTTACGCGGGTGATGCCGTCAATCCACACAGGCTTGACCGAGCAAATCTTAGATGCCTCTTCAACAATATAGTTGCCCGAGAAGCCGCCAAAAAATCCCAGGATAGTGGACTCAACGCCGTAGTGAACAAGCGTAAATGAAACGTTCAGACCCTTGCCGTTTGGTGTATATACGGCATCAGTTGTGCGGTTGACGTGTGTATAAGAAGGAACTCCCGAATTGACGTTCATGTCGATTGCAGGATTAGTGGTAAGTGTGTAAATCATCAAAGCTCCCTCTGAAACAAATATGGACTCGACGAAATCGCCGAGTCCATATTTTACTTCGATTATCTGAGTCTGCACCCAAACTGTACGTAAATTCTGGGCAAAACTCAAACGCCGCCGAGTGTGCTAAGCGTAACGCTTAGCCCTCGACAATCTGGTTGCCGTTCTTGCGGTACTCGTATGCCTTGAAAGCAACAAAGAGAATACCGCCAACAACAGCGCCGATGAGAATGGCGAGAACCCACTTGAGGCCGCCATCGACAACGGGAAGAACCAGGAAACCACCGTGAGGTGCTGGGTCGTGGACACCAAAGAGCAGCGTCAGGATGGAGCCGATGGAAGAACCGATCATCATGATAGGCATGACAGGCCAAATGTTCTTGGTCATGAATGGAATAGCGCCCTCGGTAATGTGGGTGCAGCCAAGAATGAAGTTGACCAGACCAGCGTTGAAGTCGGACTTGGTGAAGTACTTCTTACCAACGACAACAGCAAAGGTGGTAATCAGTGGAGGAACAATACAAGCAGCAGAAACTGCAGCCATAAAGTTGGTACCAAACTCATAAGTTGGGGTACCAACACCAGCAGCAAGAGCCTCGGTCAGAAGAGCAGTACCGGTGACGTAAGCTGCCTTGTTGACTGGGCCGCCCATGTCAAATGCGCACATGCAACCAATTGCAAGACCAAGGACAATTGGACCAGAAGCAGAAAGGCCGCGCAGGAAGTTCATCATGCCGGTGTTGATTGCTGCCATAGGACCAGAAATACCCAGCATAACCAGGCCAACAATGGTGGTGGAAAGCAGTGGGTACAGGAAGATTGCCTTCAGGCCATCAAGGTTCTTTGGAAGACCTGCAAGGAGCTTCTCAAGACCAACGATGACATAACCGGCAAGGAAGCCGCCAACAATACCACCCAAGAAGCCAAAACCAACGCCAGCGCCACCAGCATCAATCATGCCAGTGTTAGGGTTGATTGGAAGACCCTGGATAGCAATCATACCTGCAACAAAGCCAGGAACAAGAGCAGGACGCTTGCCAATAGACTCTGCAATGTAAGCAGAGAGAACTGGAACCATAAGGCCCATTGCAATGCCGCCGATGATCTTGAGCATGGCAGCAAAGCTGTTGTAGTCAGGTGCAGTGGAGCTGAAGGAAGTAATACCCCAGAGGAATGAAACAGCCGTCAGAACACCACCAGCAACAACAAAGACCAGCATGTGGCTAACGCCGTTCATGAGGTGCTTGTAGATGATGTGGCCTACAGACTCCTTCTCAATAGTGCTTGAGACTGGAGCGTCGTCTGCCTCTGCAAGCTCGCCCTCAGGCTGAGCAACAAGAGCGCGGTCGATAAGACCCTCTGCATCCTTAATAGCTGCAGTAACACCAACATTTACCATTGGTTTTCCGGCAAAACGCTCAGCCTGAACGTCCTTATCGGCAGCAACAACTACTGCCTTGGCGTTCTTGATTTCAGCTGCGGTGAGCTCGTTCTCTACACCGACCTGGCCGTGCGTCTCAACCTTAATGGTAAGACCTTTAGCTGCGGCGGCCTTCTCAAGGGCCTCCTTAGCCATAAAGGTGTGCGCAATACCGGTTGGGCAACCAGTAGCAGCAACGATGTCATACTTTGACTCGTCAGCCACAGCACTCCCCTTTCATCCTAGTGCTCGGAACTATTCCAAACACAACCAAAAAAGCTGCTCAATGTTAGCACTGAGCAGCTTTGACAACTACGTTTTTACATAAATTGTAATCAGAAAATTATGTTATTGAACGTACTTTCATTTAGTACAGCGTTTATGACAAAAACTTTGATGTTTTTCTCGCCAAGAGCCCTCACGTACGTACCCTTTTCCAGACGAGAAGATCATGCGCCAAAAACTTGCTTCTACTCAGCGCTCTCCTGGCCAAAACGCTCTTGCCTCAGGCGCAGCGCCTCGTATGCGCAACCATACATTGCAGCCTGATTGCCCAAGCTCGCAGCCTCAATACGAGCGCCCTTGCTTACCGGTAGAGCGTACTGCTCAAAACACTCGCGAAGCTCGGTAGCAAACGTTGCAAACGAACCCGCAACACCGCCTCCAATCAAGAACATGGCAGGATCAACTACGCACGACACCTGCGCCATAGCAAGACCCAGGTAGTGGCACATCTTATGGATAGCAAGGGTTGCGCACTCATCGCCTTGAGCATGAGCCCTAAACACGGACACCGTATCAGTCTCGTGCTCAATAGTCACAGGAACAACACCTCGAGAAACGCATTCCTCCAGGTACAGGCGGACAACACCCTTAGCAGAAGCATACTGCTCCAGGCAACCGTGGCGACCACAACCGCAGGTCAACGTCTCTTCTGGCTCAACAATGATGTGACCAATCTCACCGCCCGCGCCAAAAGCACCCGCAGCAAGCTTGCCGTCTACAACAACACCTGCACCAACGCCGGTACCCAGCGCAATCAGCACAAACGACGGCACGCCCACGGCAACGCCAGCCCACGCTTCGCCCAGAGCAGCGGCGTTAGCATCGTTGACAAACGCGATAGTTGCGTTTGGCAGGCACATATTGATTGCCTGCACCAATCCTTCAGGATCAATATCTACATTGGCGAGAAGACCAACGGTTCCGTCATCTGCAACAGGACCTGGAATATCCAAACCACACGCAATAACATCGTTACGGCTTGCTTTTTGGCCATGAACAATCAGCTTAATAGCATCGGTTACCGTCTGATAACCATCCTGGTTATCAAGTGCGGGCGTCTTGACCTTCTGCTCAGAAAGTAGCTCTCCCTCTGCAGAGAAGAGTCCCAGCTTGATGGTGGTGCCACCAACATCAATGCCCAATACGTATTCCATAAAACCCCCTAGTTACCGCGCTTAAGCGCACCCTCAACAAGTTGCGCAAGAACGTCTTCAACAGCGTATCCTGCAGCCTCAATAGCCATTGGAACAAGGGAGGTCTCAGTGAGTCCTGGGAATGTCTTCAGACCCATGACCATAACGTGATGTCCATCCCAAATAAAATCAATACGAGCAAGATCTCTGCAGCCATAAGCGGTGTACACCTCAAGAGCTGCGCGCTCAAGAGCCTCACGAGCAGCGGCTGGATCTGCGCCAAGTGCTGCCAAAGACTCAGGACGAACTGGACAGAAATGCTGAATACGCTCTGGATCAAGGCGAGCATCCGTGTCATAAATACCCTTGACCACTGAAATCTCTACCGGTGGCAGGGTTTTCTCGCCGTCTGCATCAGAGAGCACAGTAACGCTTACTTCAACACCATCAACCCACTGCTGGATAATGACGGAATCGTCAAAACCAAGTGCGCCGAGAAGTGCTGGTCCTAGCTGGTCAGCGCTATCAACCTTAGAAAGGCCCATAGCAGAGCCGCCGTGAACAGGCTTGACCGCAAGAGGGAAGCCAACGCCACCGCCCAAGCGCTCAGGAACCAAGTCCAGAGCAGCTGCAGCGCCAAGGTCTTTGAATGCGCTTGCGGTCAGTACAATCTGAGGAGGCCAGATGACCTCGGACTCCTCCTTTGACCAGGCCTGACGCACAATAAATGGCATGTCAGCTTTGTTCCAGGCTGCTCTACAAGATGCAGGCCTTGATCCCACATACGGAATCTTGAGGAACTCCAAAAGCGCAGGTACTGCACCATCTTCTCCGCCCGCGCCGTGAAGACACACAAAGGCAACATCGGGTTTCTCGGCACGAAGGGTGTCTACCAGGTGTGCGTCAGCATCAAGTGGTAATACCTCATACCCACGCTTCTCCAAAGCCTCAGAGACAAGAGCTCCACTTTTGAGCGAGAAGTTCCTCTCAAATGAGGCTCCACCCATAATGACAGCAACTTTTGTAGCCATACTTAACACTCCCTTGCAGAGGATTGAGATTCAGAATGAGAAGACTCAGGTAGAGCGCCCGCCTCTAGGAATGCGCGATACAGCGCCATGCGATCTTGGACGCACAAAGACAGCCTGCGGATTGCCTCGTGGATGCGCTCTGGCGTCTCAAATGAGTAGCACAGACGCATACTTGAACTAATACGCTGGTCAGGATAGCAATAAACACCTGGTACAAAGGCAACTCCCTCCTCAATTGCACGAGGAAGCAACTGCTCAGTATTGAGGTATGGCGGGAAGGTTACCCACAGGAACAGGCCACCCTCTGGCTTAGTCCAGGTAACATCTTTGGGGAAGAACTCTGCAAGCGCTGCGAGCATGGCGTCTTTTCTCTCTTTATAGCGAGACTTAGACACCTCAAGGGCCGCCTGCCAATCAACCTCATTGAAGTAGTGCTCGGCAAGAATCATGTTAAAGGGGCTGGTACATAGGTCGGAGCCAGACTTTGCAAGGTTGATGCGCTCAAGGAAATGACGAGGTGCAACCATCCATGCAAGACGCAGTCCAGGGGCAAAAATCTTCGACGTGGTTCCCAAATAAATGACACTTGGATCAAGCGTCTTAAGGCGCGTTAGATCTTCTCCCTCAAAGCGAATAAGACCATACGGGTCATCCTCAACAACAGGGATGTTGTACTGGCGCGCCAGCTCAAGAAGGCGCAGACGTCTTGGCATAGACATGGTGATGCCGGCAGGATTGTTAAAGTTAGGAATGACGTAGATGAACTTAGGCTTTCTGCCTTGGTCCGCAAGCTCTTTAAGTTTTGCCTCAAGCAGGTCTGTTCTGATACCCTCTTCGTCCATATCAATGGTGTGAACAGTAGGCTCATACGCAGAAAATGCCTGGAACGCACCAAGATAGCTTGGACCCTCACAGATAATATCGTCACCTGGGTTAAGAAAGACACGGCCCAAGAAATCAAGCGCCTGCTGAGAACCAGAAGTCAAAATCATCTCGTCAGGATCGGCCTCGACGCCCTGAGCAGCTAAAATCTTGCAGATGGTCCTTCTGCACTCAATACGGCCATCGGAGTTGCCATACTGAAGAGACCTAAGTCCCTCAACAGCAACGCAGCGTCGAGCGCACTCTGCAACCTGGTCAAGTGGCAGCGAAGAAATGTCTGGCAGACCACCAGACAGCGCAATGACACCTGGACGAGACAGGGCCGCAAACAAATCTCGTACTTCGCTTTTTCGCATGGTTTGAACGCGATCTGCGTAAAGATCACTCCATACGTCAAACGAGATTCTGCTGTCATCCATAGAACTCTTACTCCTTACAGGCCATCTTTAGGCAAAAATTGTGCCGAAAAGATGTGCTTATTGTTTTAGGACGTAGTCTTTTTAGTATCGCTCAAATAACAATAAATAACAGGGTAAAATATGACGCAATTGCTAAACGGTTGCATATAACCGGCAAACATACTGGTCACACCTATTTTGTAGAGAGGATTTTTATGGACAGCGCACATAACACTGTTGAACTGAACGCAGCGCTTTCAAATCCCCGCGATGATATCGCCAAACTTGATGAACTTGAGAAGAAGCTCTTTGCCTTCAACTATGCAGCTAATGAGATTGGCTCTTTTGGACCATGCATTGATCCAAAAAAGGCTGCTGAAGAGCGTGGAGAAGCCCTGGCAATCCTTGGCGAGCAGATCCAGGAGACCCTCTGTGATCCTGCTGTTGGCGCACTGCTTGACAGACTTCACGAGAATCGCGCTCTACTTGATGAGACTCATCGCGCACAAGTTAAAATTCTGCGCCGCGACAGAAGTCAGCTGGTAGATGTACCTGTTGAGCTTCAGAGTAATTTTGTTCGTCTTACCACAGAGGCTAATGAGGTCTGGGAGCAGGCAAAGAACAGCGATGACTGGTCACTCTTTGCGCCAAAGCTGGATAGCTTAATTGAGCTTCGCAAAGAGATGTGCCAAGCACGCGATGCTTCCAAAGATCCATATGATCTCTTACTCAGCGATTTTGAGCACGGCACCAACAGAGAGTTCTACAACACCTTCTTCAATAACGTTAAAGAAGTGGTAGTTCCCCTAGTTGCTGATTGCATGGCTTCTAAGCGCCAACCAAGCACCAAACCTCTTGAGGGTAAGTTTGACGTTAACCGTCAGTGGGATCTTGCAAAAGACCTGGTAAAACTCCAGGGCCTTGACGAGGACGCTTATTGGCTTGGTAAAACTGAGCACCCTTACACCGGTGGCCCTGGTATCGGCTTTGTTATGGTTGCCAGCCACGCTTACGAGAATAACGTTCTCTCCAATGTCTATTCCATGCTGCATGAGAACGGTCACGCCCTCTACGAGCAGGGAATCAACTGGGAGTACCGCTTTACCTCTCTGAGCACCGGCACTTCTATGGGCATGCACGAGTCTCAGTCCAGGTTCTTTGAGAACTACGTTGGCCTTTCTGAGGCATTTGCTGAGCCTCTTATTCAGCTTATGCGCAAGCATTTCCCTGGTCAGCTGAATCGCGTTACTGCCTTCCAGCTCTTCTCGGCAGCTAATAAGGTACAGCCAAGTCTCATCCGCACTGAGGCGGACGAGCTCACCTATCCTCTGCACATCCTCATCCGTTATGAAATGGAGCAGGCACTTTTGTCTGGCGAGATTACTGCAAAGGATGTCCCAGCTCTTTGGGCCGAGAAGTACAAGCAGTACCTGGGTGTTACGGTTCCCAACAACACCGAAGGCGCTCTTCAGGATGTTCATTGGTCATGGGGTGAGTTTGGCTACTTCCCAACCTATGCTCTTGGCAGCGCTTATGGCGCACAGTACAAGCACGCCATGATTGCTGAGGGCATGGACTTTGACGCCGTCTGCGCATCAGGGGATCTTGCCCCTATTAGGGAGTGGCTGGGCAGCCGTATTTGGACCTGGGGTCGTGCAAAAGACTCCAAGGAGCTCATCATGGGTGCATGCGGTGAGCCTTTTGACGTCCATTACTACACCAAGTATCTGACCGACAAATACTCTCGCATCTATGGTCTGGCCAGCGCATAAGCGCACGCCGTAGACGCGAGTAGAAATATCTGTCCTCTACCAATTAAACGAAAGAGATGAAATGAAAAAGTTTATCGAGGAGTTTAAAGAGTTTATCCAGCAGGGCAATGTTATGGACATGGCTATTGGTATCATCATTGGCGGCGCATTTACCGCTATTGTTACCTCCCTTGTCAATGACATCATCAACCCATTTATTAAGCTGATCTCTGGTGGCGGTACCGAGGTTTCTGGTCTTTCTATTCCAGTTCCTGGCACCCAGAACGGCATTGACTTTGGTGCATTCATCAGCGCAATCATCAACTTCCTGATCATTGCATTCATTGTCTTCTGCATGGTTAAGGCCCTCAATAAGTTCATGAAGGCTTCCAAGCTTAAGAAGGACGAAGAAGAAGCTGGTGAAGAGGTTGCAGCTCCACACTGCCCACACTGCCTTGAAGAGGTTAAGGAAGGCGCAACTCGCTGCCCACACTGCACTGGTGAGATTGAGGGCGGCGCACACGCTGCGTAAGCTTTACACCAAGCTTTACATCACCGCCCTTTTACACGCGTAAAAGGTTAGCAAGAAAAAAGCAGGCATATCATATGCCTGCTTTTTTGTTAATAAAAGATGTTAGAAAAGGTTGCGGTTATTTCTTACCAGTACCACCCTTGCCGCCGCCACCATTTCCAGATGAGCTGCCGCCATTTCCAGATGAGCTGCCGCCATTTCCAGAACCAGAAGAAGTAGGTGTTACCAGCGTATAGCCGCCCTTACCATCTGGCTGCCAAGGGAACTCAGCCTTTGGTGGATACTCATATTTAGCCCAATTATCCTCGCGGTGATTAATGAGGGCAAACTTGAGAGTATATCCAGGGGTATCAATGCTAAGGAGTTTCTTATCCTCCGCAGTAGTGTACAGAACAGACTTAGCTATCTGTCCGTCTTTTGAAAAGCCCTGAGCAAGAATAGGGAAAGAAAGACCATCTGCCGAAGGCTCCTCTGCAACAATCTGAATAGGGGCAACACTACCGTCTGGATAGAACAGTGCAGCATTTCCTTCCTTATGAGCAGAGAAGGTATACGCTGCACCCGAACCCTTATTCATAGACTCAATCTGTTCACTAGTTAAATCTTCTTTAGAGCCATCTGCATAGTGCAGACCGAAGAGATAGTACGTACCTGGAATGGTGGCAGCAAAATTGACTACCTGACCATCAATATAAGCAATCTGTGAAGTATCGTCAGGATTATCTGAAAGCTTTTTGAAATTAAACGTAATCTCACTTTTGGCATCACTGTATTTCAGATAGTTGTTATCGTCCTTATCAAAAAGCATTGGCACACTATCACCATCATCATACGTACACTGAATGGCAACAGTTCCTTTTGCTTCCCACTTACCGTCATTCTTCACGCCTTTAAAATTGTGCATGAAGAAAGTACCGTCTTCTTTGAAAGAATAGTAAAGAACGGTTCCATCGTTATAGCCCTGATTAAGCATGCCGCCATGGTCAAAGGTTTTGCCTTCCTTTGATCCACCCTTAGTTCCAACACCATTGTCAACACACCAAACACCAGTAACAATCTTGGAAAGATCTCCGGTTAGTGTTGGATTATCTGGAGTCTCCTCAAGCTTAACCAGATTTGACTGAGAAGTCGCATCGCCAGTACCGCCCTGATCGCCATTCTGAGGATCTTGACCAGCTCCACCAAGAACGGAATCAGGATTCAAAATTGCCTGAAGGGCATCACTATTACAAGCGGCAAGCGTGCTAGCAGCACCACCTGCAGCCAATCCCGCAAAAGCGCGACGAGTAATCATCTCTTTGTTCATACGTTCCTCCTATAAGCGTATGGGAGTCCCAACTTTTTATATTCTACTTGAAACGAGTCAAATGTTACAAATTAAGCTGCATTCGACTCATTTATCGTCCTATTTTATATGAGGAAGATGAGAGGTAATCAACGTCATAGTGCCCGTAAAGCGCAGGCTACCAGAAGACGCAGGTGCAATAAAATGCGAGCCCTTGCAAATCCTATGCTCTACTCCGTTGCCACCGTCAGCGCAAACCGCACCTTCTCCCTCAATGACACTTACGCACATAAACGGCCATGGCTGAGCAATAGTTTTTGACTCATGAATCTCATATTTTTCTACCGAGAAATACTTGCAACTCATAAGCTCAGTTTTGCCGTCAATTTCTGGAGCTGTGATTTCTCCAGATGTTGGAGCTTCCTGTGCATAATCGATGACTTCAAGACTCTGTGCTAGATGCAAGTCACGAGGTTTACCGTCATCACCTAAACGGTCATAGTCGTAGACGCGATACGTAACATCGGAGCTCTGCTGAGTTTCAAGAATAAGCGTGCCCGTTCTAATGGCGTGAACGGTTCCAGGATCAATCCTAAAGAAATCTCCAGCCTTGATAGGAACGTAATTGAGCAGTTCAGTCCACTTTCCCTGCTCAACCATGGCTGCAAACTCTTCTTTTGAGGAGGCATTTTGTCCTACAACAATATCGCCATTCTCTTTTGCATCAAGAATATACCAGCACTCAGACTTTCCCAGAGAACCATTCTCGTGTTCTGCTGCGTACATATCATCTGGATGAACCTGAACAGAGAGATCATCTTTTGCATCAAGAATTTTAATAAGAAGCGGAAAACGGTCTCCTCCTGCATTACCAAAAAGCTCTCGATGCGTTGACCAAAGCTCCGAAAGAGTTTTGCCAGCATATGTACCAGAGGCAACTTCACAGTCTCCGCTAGGATGTGCACTGATCGCCCAGCACTCTCCTACTGAGCCTTCAGGGATATCATAGCCATACTCTTCAGCAAGTCTTCTTCCGCCCCAAATCTTATTGTGAAAAAGAGGCTTTAAAAAGATAAGGTCGTTATATGACCCGTCTGTGTTTTTATCTAAATCTAGCATCGTAGCTCCTTATATGCAGTGCATACATGCTTTTCTAATAGCTAACAACTCTATAGTCTAACGGATTCTAATAACCTCAACACTAACTCATTTAGCTGCTTTTGACGGGGTTTCTCGCTAACAAAAAAGGCTCAGCTAAAAGCTGAGCCTTTGCAGTCAACGAACTAAGTGAACTTAGAACATAACGTTGAAGGAATCCATGCTGTAGTCAGAACCATAAAGAGCAAGGATGGTACCACGAACAGTTGCGGATGCGTCCATCTTTACACCTGGGTCAAAGAATGCAAAGCCCTTGGTAGTTGCGTTAGGAGCTGCGTTAACAAACAAGCTCAGCTCATCCTTGCCAATAGCGGTGTCGGTGGTCTGAATGAAGATGTTGGTATCGGTCTTGTTAACAACCTCAACCAGATAGCCGTTGGAGTTCTCAAAGTCAACACCAATGCCGGTAACGGTAACGGTAATCTTATCGGTGTCAATAAGAACCTCAGTCTTATCGCCAGTCTTCTTAATATCATCAACGTACTTCTGAACGTTGGTAACCTGCTCTGAAGTGTTGTGCTTGTCCATCAGAGTTTGATAGAGCTGCTGAGAGTCAGAGTCACCAGCACGAGTATCTGAAGGCTTGGTTGCGGTATTTGCATCAGGTGCAGTCTGCTGCTGTTGCTGCTGCTGACCACCGCCAGTAGTGGTTCCTGGATCAGCAAGATTTGGAATAAGATTGCAGCCAGCAAGTGCAAGAACGGCAGAAGCGGATGCTGCTACGAGGCCGAGCTTATTAAACTTCATAAAGGTCTCCTTTGGGTGATTTATACCTTATAAGAGGATAACGGAAATAAGTAGATATTGTCAATTTTTATGCACAGATGAGCATCTAATGTTCTTCAACTAAGGCTTTAATGCCACCTTGCGTAAACATTACTGCTGAATTTATGTGACCGTCAGCCTCTTCACGAGTCTCATCATTTTTAAGAATGTTGACAATGGTGGTCATTTCAGTTTGAGCAAGCCAGGTAATAATAAACTCATCATAGGGTTTAACCTGTGCAACGTTAGGATAAAGAATGGCTCTGATGGTTGCAGAGATAACCTCAGTCAATTCTTCAAAGAAATGGACAACATGCGGGTTTTCTCGGTTGTTCACAAGAATCTGCACCACGTACCTATTGCCGTACAGAAGGTCTAAGAATTTCTCGAGTGTTTCTTTATTACCCAAAGGAGTGTCTTCAAGATCTCTTTCCTCAGAGACCAGCAGATGATCTTTGTAATCCTCGAGAATCTGAATTGCGCCTTCAGTGACAGGGATCAAAACATTCTTAAAGAGGTCCTCTTTATTCTCAAAGAAGAAATAAAGAGCGCCTGTTGTAACACCTACATGTGCACAAATCTGTCTCAGTGAAGCTTTATCGTATCCCTGTAAAGCAAACTCTTGCTCTGCGGATTTAAGAAGCCTGTGACGTGTGTCACAACTTTCTGTTTGTGGTCGCCTCGACATTGCTGCCGCTCCTTTATAAATGTTTTAAATCCCCTTGTAATAAGGAGATTCCCCCAAATCAATACTACCTTGTTTTAGGGGGAACATATAACAGAAAGTTAACTAATTATGCAGAAATCTATAAGCGTTACATAACAACTTTTGTGATATTTACTTAATTCTTTGATATTGATTAGACGAGAAACACGTCAGAAGCATAATAAAACCCTGCTATGTTACATAACAGGGTTTTAAGACATACCGTTAACCCAAATTATCCTTGCGCTTAATAAATTCTCCGCAGATATATGACTTTCTCAGATACTCGCGATTAAACGGATCTTTGACGGGAACAAAATCCTCTGGAGACTTAGCAAAGTGCATGGCAAAAAGCTCATGGATATGTGGATCAGCCAGCAAATAGCCGCGCGAGCAGTACGCCTGATACATCTGGGCGTCCTCGTTAAATTTAAACGAGCTAAAAGCGCAGTCTGAACAGTGTAGTCCAGCCATCTTGCACATCTCCTACTCTTCAGATAGCCCCATGCAATCTGAACAACGCTGAATCATACGCGTATACAGCAAGTATGGCATTGTAAACAATAAAAATAGTCAAAAATACTTATTCGACGCCAAGAATTTCCGGGAGCGTGTAATCTGAGCCGTTCCCCGAGGAAACAACAGGTTGGAGGTATTCTCTATTGTCATTTCCGTCATGCATAACAGTAGGATTTGGAAGATTAACACCCTCAGCTAAATTCTTCTTCTGCGTCTCTGTAAGCTCCACGCCAGCATCAACAAGATCTTTAAGATGCTCAACCCAAAGTTGATCAAGACTTAAGGAGAAGAAGTCAGCGATAACCTTTGCTTTATCAAATGAAGGCCACTTACGACGCTCAGTGCAAATGTAAGAGACATACGCACGTGACCAATGTGAGAATTCGCACAGGTCTACCTGGCGCTTGCCACTTTCTTGTAACAACCTTGCTACTGTCCTACCCAAACCTGGGTCGGTCTTTTTGGTAACACCTGCCTTAGCCATCTCACAGCCCCATCTGCTCAAACGATGCCTTAAAAACATGCGTATGTTTTATGCATAGTCCCGTGTTGTTACCGTATCATACTACACTAAAATATCTTCAGATACAATTTGTTATGTTGTTTTACAAGCGGAAATTTGAAGAAGATTGCATACCTGTTACGTAAATAAATCATAAGTAGCCCTGCCGCTTGGAATTAATTGGCTATACAAAAGATATGCAAAAATCAATTGAACTATGCAAAATAATGTATCAGCGATTTTATGCAATAACAAAGAGCCTCTACGCCATCTGGCTTCAAGATTTTGAATGATCCATGCAGCTGGTTTCTGACACGTATAAAACCGCAGGAAAATAGCCTAGTAGCTGTATTTTTACTTTTAAATACTTGAAATAATGGGTATATCAAAGATAGAGCAAATAGCTCTAAAGGGATTGCCATGAGGCAGGGCGACATGTGTGCGACCACGTTAATAGTCGTCCTGCCTCCATGGCATACGTTGCCTCGCAAATCGAGAAAACTAAATGGTCGGGGCCATTTAGCGATGAAATTGAGTGTTGGGGGAACTCAATCTCTCAACGCAACGTGTAAACTATTGATAGCAGAAAAAACTTTTTATATATTCGGGAATTAGAAGAATTTTTAAATTCATATAACACTTCCCGATTTTAGCGTAAAAATAGCGCAAGTGCCACACCAAATCCAAGAAATGGTGCAAAAGGAAATGTATACATAAATATACTATCTGAACTGGCAATTTCTTCTTTATTTCTGTCTTCTCTCTTTAAAAATTTACGCCAAATAAAGAACAGAAAGGAAAACATAACACCTAAAATATTTGCTAAAAATAAAAAGACAAATGTCTCTTTTATTTCAAGATAAAGGCATGTTGAGAGAATTAGTTTAATATCTCCTCCTCCCAGAGAAGACATATGACCTATAAATTTTGTAACTATACCTACTGTAATCAGTACACATATAACAAAGAGCTCACTCCATAATGCATTCATCAGTAACTCAGTTCGCTTTTCATTTGCCACAAACCAAATAGGCCATAAAAAAGCGAGCAAAATAGGGATTCTATTTGGAATAGTGCGATTTCGCATATCCGATATTGAAGCCCAGATATACATGACAAAAATAACCAACTCTCTCATAAACACCTCCTCCGTCAACCTTAGCAGCATGGACAAGAATCAACTTTCCACAAAGGTGCCGTTATTTAACTTATTGATGTAACAAGCTGAACATTCAACGTTCTTCTCGCCGCTCTTGGTTTTAGAGAGTCTTTTTGATCCTTCGGGATTTTCTTGCGACAAAAATCGGAAAGCCGTGAATGGTACACTTAGCACTCAGTTTCTAGAAAGGTTTTTCATGTCAAGCTCTTCGTATAAATCAAAACAAATGATTGTTATTCGTCGCGATCTTAAGATGCGAAAAGGTAAAATTGCTGCTCAGGCAAGTCATGCGTGTGTTGAAGCCACGCTTATGGCACTTGCAAAAGAGCATAGACTTGATCAGGTTCGTGTCGCTGATGATCAGAATTGGGTCTATTTGGACCATGCTGACGAAGATACCTCTGCAATCACTAACTGGTTTGATGCTGGCGTTGCAAAGGTATGCGTCTACGTTGATTCTGAAGAAGCGTTGCTTGAGCTTGCTGCTGAAGGAAAAGCTCGTGGCTTTGTTGTGGCCCTTATTAGGGACGCGGGCTTTACCGAGTTCCATGGAGAACCAACATTTACCTGTCTGGCGTTTGAGCCACTGGCTGCAGAAGATATTGATCCGTTAACGGGCGAGCTGCCTCTGTACTAGCGAGAATACCTACATCAAGAAGGTATGGCTCATAACCTCGTCAAAGATAGTGGTAACTACAAACATACCAATTGAGGCATAAAGGATTGCTGCCTGCCAAGAAAGGTGATTGGTCTCGATTTTTGAAATACGAGGATCAAGCTTTCCTTCTTTAAGGCTGATGGGGTCATCAATATCGCGCGTAAAGCCCATCTGACGGTCCTCGTACTCTTTTCCACTAAAGAGCAGACCAACGCCGCAAGCAATAATTCCCAAAGAAGAAATGACGTACATAACACGGCGCACCCAGTCGATGCCCGTAAACATATCCATACCACTGGTAAAGTACGCAAATGCAAAGATAACAGCACTCATTCCAGCTGCTGTAAGACAACCATAACCAAATGCACGCAAGGCACTCAGTGCCAGCTCTTTGAACTTCTCGCCACGAGAAGGTGTTTGTGAAAACTTGCTATCCATACACAACTCCTTGGTTGTTTATTTGTTTTCTGTATAGCTTATAGCGTATAGGAAGTCTGCGCTTGATGATACAATTTCTACAGTAAATCTTGGCAGGAGGACGCATGCGTATCGGCTTTGATAACGAGAAGTACATCACTATGCAGGCGGATCGAATCCACCAGCGTATCAGTGAATTTGGCGGCAAGCTCTACCTTGAGTTTGGCGGTAAACTGCTCGACGACAACCACGCTTCTCGCATCCTCCCTGGATTTGCTCCAGACGCAAAAGCTCAGATGCTTCAGCAGCTTGCTCACGAGGCAGAGGTTGTCTTTGCCATCAACGCAAACGACATTGAAAACGGCAAGCGCAGAAGCGATATTGGCGTTACCTATGCCGATGACGTGTTGAGGCTTATGGACATCTTCCGTGCTCGCGGCCTTGCCATTGGCGGCGTTGTCATTACGCAGTACTCTGGTCAGCCAAAGGCAAAGGCCTATCGTGCGCGCCTAGAAAACATGGGCATTGCCGTGTACCGCCACTACCCCATTGAGGGCTACCCCTCCAATATTGACCTTATCGTCTCGGCGGAGGGCTACGGTAAAAACGAGTACGTAAAGACTACGCATCCTCTGGTTGTTGTGACAGCACCTGGTCCTGGCTCAGGCAAGCTTGCTGTCTGCCTCTCGCAGCTCTACAACGAGAACGCCCGTGGAGTCCGCGCAGGTTACGCAAAATTTGAGACCTTCCCCGTTTGGAACCTTCCGCTCAAGCACCCCGTAAACGTTGCCTACGAGGCAGCTACGGCAGATTTGGGCGACAACAACATCATCGATCCGTATCACCTTGAGGCTCACGGCAAAGTTACCGTTAACTACAACCGCGACGTTGAGGCTTTTCCTGTGCTCAAGGCCATGATGGAGAAAATCGCAGGTACCAGCCCGTATCAGTCTCCAACCGATATGGGTGTCAATATGGTTGGCAACTGCATTATTGATGATGAGGTTTGCCAGGAAGCTTCCAAGGCAGAGATTGTACGCAGGTGGTTTAGGGCTGCCGAGAAACTCGAGCGTACGGGCATGGGTGAGCGTGAACTCACAAAGATTAATCTCTTGATGAAAGACGTTAACGTTGACCAGAACTTCTCGCCAGCTCATGCAGCTTGTCTGCACAAAGCAGAAGAGACAGGAAAGCTTGCGGGTGCCATGGTTATGCCTGACGGCACCATTATTACCGGCAAGACTTCGGAGCTGTTAGGTGCGCCAGCGTCGCTTTTGCTCAACGCCCTCAAATACGTAGTTGGTATTGAGAAGAAGACGTTTATTGTCTCAGATGAGGTCCTAAGGCCTATTTGCGCACTAAAAGAGAACAACTTTAAGCTGGCTCGCACCAGCCTCTGCGCTGATGAGATGCTCATTGCGCTCTCCATCAGCTCAATTACCAACCCATTGGCCGGAAAAGCCGTTGATGCCACCCAACTACTCCATGGATGCGACGCGTATTTCTCGTCAATTATTCCAAGCGATGACGAGTCCATCTATCACAAGCTGGGCATTAACGTGTGTTGCGAGCCAATTTTTGAACAAGGACAATTCTTTCACCAGTGATTTTTAAGAGCTCACATAAAAGCAAGAAAACGAGAAACTCTACGACTCGTTCTAAAACTAAACATACACCTGCTTCTGCAAACGCTTCAAAACGTAAGCAGCGGGCGATGCATATACTTGAGCAAAATTCCCAGAATAATCCTGTTGTTACCTGGGGACTCATTACGCTGGCCATTGTATTTGTGCTGGCATTGTTGCAATCGTGCCAGGGACTTTTCTCCCTCTCTTTTGACAACAACCTGATTATCAAAAACGAGGTCCCCTATGAGTGGGAAAACCTCACCTATGATGCAACGGGACGTGCGCATTATGTGGTGGATGGAGAAGAGCTCACACGCACAGGCGTTGACGTCTCTTCTCACCAGGGTTTTATTGACTGGGAAGCTGTTGCTGCCGATAACATTCAGTTTGCCATGCTTCGCATTGGTTACCGAGGCTCCACCGAGGGTGGTATTCGCGCGGATGAGCTGTTTGAAACCAACCTAAAGGGTGCGCAAAGCGCTGGTCTTGATGTAGGTGTGTACTTCTTCTCGCAGGCTATTAACGTGGAAGAAGCTCGCGAGGAGGCTGCTTTTGTTCTGCAGCAGCTAAGGGAAGCGGGAGTTACAAAGCTTGCTCTCCCTGTTGCGTTTGACCTGGAGCCTTCTCCCGATTACAGCGGCCGCGCCGACAACCTTTCCCCTGCAGAAACTAACGCTATTGCGCGCGCGTTTTGCACCACTATTCAAGAAGCGGGATACCGCGTTATTGTGTATGGCAACAAAGTTGATCTAAATCGCTTTGACCTGGTCTCGCTTGACGAGCCTATTTGGCTGGCACAATACGTTGATCAGCCAGACGTAAACTTTAACTTTTTGATATGGCAATACACCTCAACAGGACAAGTTGACGGTATTACCGGTTCAGTTGATTTGAATTTGGACTTCTCACGCGTCTCTACAAGTAAGAGCCCAAAATAGAGCTGCCACGCCCGAAGCCGCTAGTCGCGTCCGCAGGAGATTGCGCAGACACGTTCGCTGGAGTCTCCGCAGTTCAAAAGGCTATCCGACCTTAACAGAGCCAGTCAGGGTAACGGTAGGGTCAAGTGCCTGAGCATGCGCAAAAGCGCCTCCTGGGCTACATGAACTTACTAGCGTAAATACAACCCACAGAATAATGGCTGCAAGCAATACCGCCAGCGCCACACGACCCAGTCTCATGCGAGAAGAACGACGTCTTCTAGCCGCATATGCTGCCTGAGCTTCATCTCTGGGGTTGAGCGTGCCATAGTGATTGCCGTAAACAGTTCTTGCTCGACCACGTGCACGAGCGGCATCTGCACGGGCATGGTTAACGGGATTTGTTGGGCGATCTTGCGTCATCCTACGCTGTGCCTGTGCACGGCTTCCAACAGCTGCGTGACGACCTCGAACCGCACGCGGAGAGGTAGAAGACTCCCCATTACGGGAGACAGTAGGTGGAACTTGAGCTGGACGCTTTTTCTTACCAAAACCAAAGAGGTTGTTCTCTGCCATCAACAATCCTTGCTAAAAGATTCGTTTACCGAAAAAAGAATACACCGACTTTGCTTTTCTCGCCTTGAAAAGCATCTATCCCGTTACAATAAAGCGCTATACAGACTGATTTTCTGTAAAGTCTGCACAATTGGAGTTCATGGGGGACGTGTGAAGAAACTTTTACTGATGGCAACAGGAGGAACTATTGCTTCTGTTTCCACTGAATCGGGCTTGGCTCCCTCACTTTCAGGAGAAGAGCTTTTAGCCAACGTCCCTCTTGTTCATGACCTCTGCGAATTTGATTTCAAACAAGTCATGAATATCGATAGCACCAATATGCGTCCTCAAAACTGGCTTCAGATCAGAAACGCCATTATTGAGTCGTACGATGCCTACGACGGCTTTATTATCCTTCACGGCACCGATACCATGGCATATACCGCCGCTGCCCTCTCCTACCTCATCCAAAATAGCGAGAAACCCATTGTGCTCACAGGCTCTCAACAGCCAATGGCAAATCCGTTTACTGACGCCAAGCTCAACCTCTACCACTCCGTTCTCTACGCACTCGACGACAGAAGCGCCGGAGTTGTGGTGGTTTTTGGCAACGAGGTTATTGCCGGCACCCGCGCTCATAAACAGCGCACACTGAGCTTCAATGCATTTACGAGCATGAATTATCCACCGCTTGCTCACATCCGTGGCAACAAAATTATTCGTAGTGCGCCAAATGAAGAGCAGGTAGATGGCGGTCTTACAACCTATGAAACGCTCAATACGCGTGTCATTGTGCTTAAACTGACCCCCGAGCTTAATCCATCTATCTTCTACCTTCTGAAGAATGACTACGACGCCATTGTGCTTGAAACCTTTGGTATTGGTGGCATCCCCTCATACGACGGCTCTTTTGAGGAAGCTATCACCGATTGGATCGCGTCTGGTCGCACCGTAGTTATTACCACACAAGTTCCTGAAGAGGGTCTTGACCTGGGTGTATATGAAGTTGGTAGAACCTATCAAGATATGCCCGGCGTTCTCTCTGGAGACGATATGACTACCGAAGCCCTGGTTGCAAAAACTATGTGGATGCTTGGTCAGACCTCCGATCAACGAGAGCAAGAAAAACTGTTCTACCAGGTAATTTGTAACGACAGAATTCCACAGTCCGTGGATACAGAAATTTGCGAGTAGCCGATGAGAGACGCCACATTTAAACCTACCGTGCTCTACCTAATTGCGCTTATCATCTGCGGTTCTAACGGAATCGTTGCAAGCTTTATCAATCTTCCTAGCTACCAAATTGTCTTCTTCCGTATGCTTTTGGGTACGCTCTTTTTGCTCGCGGTTAAGCTTGTGCAAAAAGAGGCTTTTACCATTCAAAACTACCCCAAGGACTTCCAGGCGCTCATTGGATCAGGCATTGCCTTGGGTCTTCAGTGGACCTTCCTTTTTGAGGCGTATCGCCTGGTAGGCGTTGGTATTGCAACGCTTGAGTATTACTGCGGTCCCGTTATTGTAATGGCGCTCTCTCCCCTTTTATTTGGCGAGAAACTCACTGCTAAAAAGATACTAGGATTTCTTGTAGTTGTTATTGGAGCTGCCCTTATTATTGGCTATGGAGTTGGACTGAACCTCTCGCCAGTTGGCCTTCTTCTAGGCGCTCTCTCTGCTGTTCTTTATGCCGTTATGGTTATTTGTAACAGGCAGCTCAAAGATGTTTCTGGTATTGAAGGCACCAGCATTCAGCTGGGCCTTGGCTGCGCTATTGTTGCTCTAGTTACTGTTGTATTCCATGGCATTGAGCTGCCCGCGGACCCAGCGTCGGTAAATTGGCTTGCCGTTTTAACCATCGGCCTCTTTAACACAGGCCTTGGATCATTTTTGTATTTCCCACAACTTACCAAGATTCCAGTTCAGCGCGTGGCAGTCTTTGGCTACCTTGAACCACTATCTGCAGTTATTTTCTCAGCACTTATTCTTGGCGAGCCTTTTGGTCTTCTCAAAATAATAGGCACCGTCTGCATCATAGGCGGTGCCATCTTTGCTGAGCTATCAGGCGCCTCTTCGAACAAATCAGAGGCTATTGAAACTCCACTGTAGCGTCTAAGCTGTGAGCAAGCCGCGCACCTGCGTGCGGGTCGCGCTTAAGCTGCTGCTTACATTGGCATAATTGGAGCGACAAAGACGCGAGCGGCGTTCTCGCGGTCAAGGTCATACAGGTTCTTTGGATCTCCACCAAAGATTTCTACTGCCTTGAGAAGATCGGAAGCATTTGCCTCTTCCTCACCCTGCTCCTTAACGTACCAGTCAAGCAGCTGCATAGTGCGGAAATCGTTTGCCTTCTGAGCAACGGCATAGCACTCGTTAATACTTGCGGTAATGAACTGCTCGTGCTCGTATGCCGCCTTGATTGGCTCAACTACCTTGGAGAAGGTAAGGTCTGGCTTTGCGATTGCCTCCATGGTTGGAGTCCAATCGTTATCAAGCAGGTAGCGACGAAGAATACGTGCGTGAGCAAGCTCTTCCTGAGACTGGATGACATACCAGTTTGCGAAGCCCTTCAGGCCCTGCTCCTCATAGAAATCTGCAAAGGTTAGATACAGATAAGCGGAATAAAACTCTTTGTTGATCTGCTGAGTAAGGATGTTACCAACGTTTGTGTCAAGTGCCATGTTCTTCTCTTTCCTCATAACAATGTTTTCTCATAAAAAATGAGAAGCTCTTTGGCTTCTCATTTTTAATACCCAGTTGTTAGTCTCTTAAACAGATTGCACAAAATCTTAATGATAAAAATAGTTACTATTTTTATCTTCTATTTGAATGCGCTGCGCTTGCGCCACCTATACGTTAGTCGCGGGTGAGCTTGCGGTGAATGCGATGAGGACGAGCAGCCTCCTGACCAAGTCTTTCGATACGATTGGCCTGGTAAGCCTCAAAGTTGCCCTCAAACCAGAACCATTTACCCGGGTTCTCGTCGTCACCCTCCCACGCAAGAATGTGCGTAGCAATGCGGTCCAAGAACCAGCGGTCGTGGCTGGTTACTACCGAGCATCCTGGGAAGCGCTCAAGTGCATCCTCAAGGCTTTCCAGCGTCTCAATATCGAGGTCATTGGTAGGCTCGTCCAGAAGCAGGAGGTTTCCGCCCTGCTTGAGCGTAAGGGCAAGGTTTAGACGGTTCCTCTCGCCACCAGAAAGGACACCAGCGCGTTTCTGCTGGTCAGGTCCTTTGAAGCCGAAGCTGGCCACATAGGCACGGCTTGGAATCTCCGTGTCTCCCACCTTGATGAAGTCGTTTCCGTCGGAGACAACCTCCCAGATAGTCTTGTCCGGATCGATCCCCTGCCTCAGCTGGTCAACGTAAGAAATCTGGACGGTCTCGCCGATCTCAAGTGTGCCAGAAGTGAGCTCCTCCTGGCCAACAATAGCCTTGAACAGCGTGGATTTACCGACACCGTTAGGGCCAATCACGCCAACGATGCCGTTTCTTGGCAAGCTAAACGAGAGGTCATCGATAAGAACGCGGTCTCCAAAGGCCTTGTGGATGTGATCGGCCTCCAGGACCTTCTGGCCCAGACGCGGACCAACAGGAATCTGAATCTCGGTGAAGTCGAGCTTCTTGGATGCACGAGCTTCTGCTTCCATCTGCTCATAGCGATCAAGACGCGCGCGGTTCTTTGCCTGGCGAGCCTTAGGAGACGAACGAACCCACTCCAGCTCAGCGCGCATTTTCTTTGCACGTTTGGCGTCCTGCTGGTTTTGAGCCTCAAGGCGAGCTGCCTTGTTCTCCAGGTAAGTTGAGTAGTTTCCCTCGTAAGGATAGAGCTGTCCGCGGTCAACCTCGCAGATCCACTCAGCGACGTCGTCGAGGAAGTAGCGATCGTGCGTGACGGCCATGACAGCGCCGGGGTAATCATGCAGGAACTTCTCAAGCCAGAGCACCGACTCCGCGTCAAGGTGGTTGGTGGGCTCGTCAAGAAGCAGCAGGTCAGGAGCCTCGAGAAGCAGACGACACAGGGCTACACGGCGTTTCTCGCCACCAGAGAGATGAGTGACGGAAGAGTCTGGATCCGGGCACTGCAGCGCGTCCATGGCCTGGGAGAGCTGGCTGTCCAAGTCCCAGCCGTTAGCTGCGTCAATCTCGGTCTGGAGCTGGCCCATCTCTGCCATCAGCGCGTCAAAATCAGCATCAGGGTTGCCCATCTCAACGCCGATCTCGTTGAAGCGCGCGATCTTAGCAAGCAGGTCACCGAAGGCGAGCTCGATGTTCTCCTTGACTGTTTTGGTTTCATCCAGCGGTGGCTCCTGCTGGAGCAGTCCAACGGTGTAACCTGGGGTTAGCTTAGCCTCGCCGTTGGAGACGTCCTCCATGCCGGCGATAACCTTGAGCAGCGTAGACTTTCCCATGCCGTTTGGGCCCACAACGCCGATTTTTGCACCTGGGTACACGCCGACGGTGACGTCGTCAAGAATGACCTTCTCACCGACTGCTTTACGGGCCTTGTACATCTGATAGACAAACTCTGCCATGTGCTCCTCCTTAAGGGGCTGTCAGATGAAATATTCACATAGTCCATTCTAATGAAATATTGCGAGGACTCCACAGTAGAAGGAGCAGGAAAAGAGGGCGCGCGGGTGCGCTGCGGGGTGCGCGAGCGCGTCACGAGGCGCGCGGGTGCGGTTGCAAAACACGAAAACACACCTAAGTCAGATAATCTGCTCAAAAAGCGTATACATTGCACTCAAAACCTCTATATCTTGCAGATTATTTGACTTAGGTGTGTTTTTCGCCCCGGATTTAGCAGATTATCTGACATAGGTGTGTTGTTGAAGGCTTGAAAATAGTGGTAGTTAAACTATTTATGTATTGTTATTCATCATTACGTATATCGAACATTATTTATACATGAAAATGAATTAAGCCATAAATTGCAATCATGACTTGCACTAAATTGCCGTCTTCAGACGGTTTGTCGCGAGGATTACCAGATTTCCAAGCCATCTAGCACACTCGAAATGCAAATTGCCATTCAACTGCACGTCACAAACGAGCTGGAAGAATGGCAATAAACTGTAGTTGACGTAGCCTTTGTGGGTTTGACCTGACCTCTGCAGTTCAGCGTAGCCTTTTATGGCGTAGCCTGGGCTTTTAAGGTTTGACGTGGCCCTGATTTGCTTTATCTACGGCGTCTTTGACCATCTGCGCGTACAAGGTGCCACCACGATTAATGGAATCTGAATCAGAGCCAAAGTGAACGTAGTCAGTACCTGCCCAAATGTCAGGATTATCCTGAGCAACCTGAGCCCAATCCGCAATGGTAATGAAGTCGTACTGTTGAGCAAGCTCAAGCTCGTGCGCGCGAATAGCATTTGCTCCAGCATTTGGATCGGAGTTTCTACCGTCGTACGGAGTCACAAAGATCAAACGATGGCCTCGCGGCAGCATGTCTACAATCTTGTCCACTGCATCGGAGCCGCCAACAGGATTTGTGCCCAGGGCAACAACAACGTCCTGGTAGAGGGTGTTATTGTCAATCGCAGACTGCAGCAAATCTACGCCCATCGCCACGTTTCTACTAACCGAAGCGTCGATTTGAGCATCGGGCAGCGCATCCTGCAGGTAAGAACGAGCACGCAGCGAAACAGAATCGCCAATGTAGGTGACTCCCTCAACAACGTTGTAGTTGCTTGCCTGCGAGGTATCCGCATGCTTGCGAGTCATGGTCATGGTGCTCTGCTCCTGTAACGAAGCGTTGAGCAGCAGATCGTTCTGGAAATCGCTCAGCTGTGGAGCGGTTAGCGCAATAAAGGCGACGGCCGCAGCAAAAGGAATAAGCGCAAGGCCGGTACCTCGCAAAACCTTCTGACCATCAAGCTTGATGCGCGAGAAAATCTCTGGGGACTTCCCTGCCAGCGCTGGCTCAAGTACATAGAACGAGCAGCTTGCAAACACAAACGAAAGTACCAAGGTTAAGAGTGCAGCTAGGACAGGATTGGTCTTCTCGGCAAAAATAATGTACAAAGGCCAGTGGAACAGGTACACGCCGTAGCTGGTATCTGCCACAAAAGAAACAATTCCAGGCTCCTGGATGCCCTCGGTTTTTTGATGCAGCATGCGAGCAAAGAAAATCATTGCGGCTGCTGCGAGCGAGGCAAAAAGGAAACCAAAGGTGTACGTAAAGAGGTCCTCGAAGTGCATAAAGACGCTCAAGAAGACAAGAACGCCGCAGCTTGCTACAAGGCCCGCGAGCGTCAGTTGCGTTGAAAGCTTCTGCTCAAGCTGGTCAAAGAGCTCGCCCGTTTGAGCAATTCCTGCAACGCACGCCAACAGTGCACCAATAAAGAAGGGGAACACGTGCGTTTGCGTTGAGAAGTACTGGATAGAAAGATTTGTAGAGGTGGATGCACCTGTGGCCATTGCCAAATAGGTAGCAACCAGCAGCACCAGAGAAGCTCCGGCAATCTTTACCTTATAGCTTCTGATTGTTTTGCTGAGGCAAGCAAGCAGCCAAGCGCACAGGCCCCAAAGCACATAAAAGTGCATTTCAACAGCAAGACTCCAGGTGTGCAGATACACATGAGGAGCAAATTGGTTCTCGTAGCTGTTGCCCAGAACAATCTCGAAGTAGTTAGTTACAAAGCCAAGAGCTGCGGCAATCTGATACTTAATGCCGGCGATAAACTCGGTACGCACAAGCAAAAGAAATGGCGTGCACACAAGCACCATAAACACAAGCGGCGGCACAATTCTGTAGAATCGCCTGCGCAAAAATCCAATGACGTCAATAGATCTAAAGCGAACAAACTCGTCAATCAAAAGAGCTGTGATGAGATAGCCCGAGAACGTAAAGAATACGTCGACGCCAATGAAGCCGCCTGGAAGCGCGTCCTTAAAAAAGTGATATATAAGGACCAGAACAAGTCCTGTTATACGTACAAGCGAAAACCATTTAATTCGCACTTTGATAAATCCCTTGCTTAAAAGTTCCTTCGTACACAATGCTGTCTTGCGTAGTGAGCTTTCCCTGGCCGTCTGCCTGGCCTTTTACAAACTGACCTTCGTACGTCCAGCCATCTACTGAGGTGTACGTTCCCGTACCTTGGAAATACCCGTCGACAAATTCTCCCTCGTAGGTATCACCGTTTTCAAAGGTCATCTTGCCTTGTCCATTCATCTTTCCCTGAATGGTGGTGCCGGTATACGTCACCTGATTGTTGCCAAATACCAGCGTTTTTGTGCTTGGTCGGTTAACCAAAACAATCGAGAGGACCGCGAGCACCAAAATAGCAACAACACTTACCAGCTCCAGCCTTTTTCTACTCGCACTCACGGGGCGAGAAGGACGCTGTTCTGGCTCAGGATCTGCTTGATTGCGATGGCGCTTCTCCACACGAATGTTTTTACGTGAAGATAGAGACGTTTTCTGTCGTCTCTTTTTTTCTGGCGCAACCTTAGATCGCGTGTTGTCTACAAGCTGTGCAGCAGGCTTTTCCGTAGGCTTTTCCGCGAGCTGCGATGCAGGCTTTTCTGCAGGCTTACGCTGCGCAAACGACGCAAAAGCAGACGAAAGCTGCTCAGATGTAGTCTGCAGAGAGGCCACTGGACTTGCCGTAGTATCAGCCTTCTCTACGGGAGCCTGAGGTGCTTCTACAGGTGCAACTTCCCTTGCCTCAGATGAAGACTCAGGGACGTGTGCTGCTTTAACCATATGACGAGCGTTTCTTTTTTTAGCAGAAAAACGCGTAGGAGAACTCACTAGGTATTCCAATTCAATCGATTTGTTAACTATTTCATTGTACTAATTTCCTTCAACTTTTGAATTGTCATTTGTCCTATACACATTTACCAGATTCACAGGTACGCCCGCTGTTTTTCTGCGATTTCCTGTTCTAAGTAAAAAGATAGAGGGGTACACTACAAGGTGGTATTAAAAAAGAAACAAAATGTGCTTACTAAAGTGTGTTCTAATTAGAAAGTTACATCATCGACATTACCAGGGAGGCGAAGATGGCGGAAGCAATTCGTAAAGTAAACATCATTGGCCATTTGAACCCAGATACAGACAGCATTTGTGCTGCAATTTCTTATGCGTATCTCAAAAATCAGATTGATAACCCTATCTATGAAGCTCGTCGCGCTGGCTCACTCAACCGTGAGACCGCCTTTGTTTTAAATCACTTTGGCTTTGAAGAGCCGCAGCTTATTACTACGGTTACTCCTCAGATTAAAGATGCAGAGATTCAGGCTCAGCCAAAAGTTGATGCTGGAATGAGCCTCTATGCTGCTTGGCAGCTTATGCAGGACGTTAAGCTTGATACACTCTGCGTTACTGATGAGGAAGAAGAGCTTACCGGCCTGATTGCCGTTAAAGATATTGCAAATGCAAACATGAGCCTTTCCGAGCCAAACCTGCTCTCTAAGGCTAAGACAAGCTATGAAAATATCGTTTCTACGCTTGGCGGCACCATGGTTCTTGGTGATCCTCAGGGCGTTGTTAAGCAGGGCAATATTCGCGTTGGTACCAGCGCTTCCGCCCTTTCAGAGATTGTTGATGCTGGCGATATCATTGTTGTTGCTGGCAACCATGAGAACCAGACTATCGCAGTTGAGCACGGCGCTTCCTGCCTTATTGTCTCTTGCGATGCTCCAATTGCTCAGGACGTCATTGACCTGGCTAAAAAGCGTGATTGCGCTATTATCAGCACTCCTCGCGATACCTTTGAGGTAGCTCGCCTGCTTATCATGTCTATGCCTGTCCGTGAGAAGATGCTCACTGACGACATCCTTAAGTTCAGCGTCAACACCGCAATTGATGATGCTCGTAAGGAAATGACCAACTCAAGGCACCGCTTCTTCCCTGTTATCAACGAGAACGGCACCTTTGCAGGTCTTATCAGCGGTCCTGGTCTTTTGAACCCTCGCAAGAAGCATGTCATTCTTGTTGACCACAACGAGCGCACTCAGGCAGTTGATGGTCTTGAGCAGGCAGAGATCATGGAGATTGTTGATCACCACCGCATCGGCTCCATTGAGACTTCTAACCCAATTACCTTTAGAAACGTCCCTGTTGGCTGCACCTGCACCATCATCTATGGCCTCTACCACGAGTACGGCATCGAGATTCCAAAGAATATTGCTGGCCTCATGCTCTCTGCAATTCTTTCCGACACCCTTGCATTCCGCTCCCCTACCTGCACCGAGCGCGACATTGTTGCTGGTAAAAAGCTTGCAGAGATTTGCGGAGAAGACATTGACGCTTACTCTGAGCAAATGTTTGACGCTGGCGCAGACCTCACTGGTCGTACTGCAGAAGAAGTCTTCCATGGTGACTACAAGGTATTCAGCCGTGGCGGCGTAAAGTTTGGCGTTGGCCAGGGCTCCTTCATGACCGAGTCCAGTCGCAAGGCTGCTGAGGAACTTGTTGGACCATTCTTGGAGACAGCTGCTAAGTCCGAAGAGCTCCCAATGGTCTTCTACATGTTCACCGACGTAAAGAGCCAGGTCACCGAGATGCTCTTCTACGGTGCAAACGCTGCCAATGTCATCGAGCGCGCCTTTAACGTAAAGGTTGATGGCAACATTGCTGTTCTTCCAGGTGTTGTCAGCCGTAAGAAGCAGGTTGTTCCATCTCTCATGGCAACGCTTCAGACGCTCGCCGAGGAAGCCGCCAACTAACACGGGTTTCTCGCGCGTCGGGTTTCTCGCGCGTCGGGTTTCTCGCGCGTCGGGTTTCTCGCTATTGTTTAAATGAGTAACGCCTACCTGCGCACTTGTGAACTGCCTCCCATTTCTTGGACATAAGAAATGGGAGGCAGTTCATATGTAGGTGATTATGATTCTGTAGCGTGTTAACGTTGGCTTTTAGGCCTGGCGTACAAAATAGCGCAGCTTTGGTAGGTTCTGCTGAAGAATCGACATGTTCCTAATCAAGATAGCTAGGCAGCTAGGTGGCCACACTGCCTGATATGCATCTTCATGTATAAACTTCATCTAATATGCTTAAACATGAATAGACTTATATAAGAAATTTAACTATCGATAAATTCTGTATCTACGGAACACACCTAAGTCGGATAATCTGCTCAGATGAGGGCATTTTACACATCTAATGAAGATAATCTGCACGTTTGAGGTAATTTCTGCGTCATGTATACGTCTTTTTTGCAGATTATCCGACTTAGGTGTGTTTTGAACTGCTTTCTATTTCTCGTGTCTAAGAAATGGGAGGCAGTTCATTGCGGGTAGGCGTTTTTCTACAGGAGCTGTTCTATGACGGCGCCAATTCTGTCTCTGATCACCAGATTGGCGCGACCATCGTACGGCGTAGGTTGGTCGTTGATAATGACCATTTTGTTGCCCTCGTAGTAGTCGAGAAGACCGGCGGCAGGCTGTACTACCAGCGAACTCCCTGCAACCACAAGAACCTCCGCTTGTGAGATAGCATTCAGCGCGCCGTAGACCGTGTCCATATCAAGGCCCTCTCCGTAAAAGACGATATCAGGCCTAATAACTGCGCCGCATTGACAGAGCGGCACCACAGACGACTGCCCTTCAATCTGATCAAGCGTGTAGGTGTGGCCGCACTCGGGACAATAAAAACGCGTCTCGTTGCCGTGGAGTTCAAACACACGCTTGCTACCAGCGGCTTGATGCAGTCCGTCGATGTTTTGCGTTACCACCGCGCGCAACTTTCCCGCAGCTTCCAAGTCTGCCAGCCACTTGTGAGCAATGTTTGGCTGAGCCTCCCCCAAATGATGAGAGTTTCTAAAATACGTGTAATACGCTGCGGGATAATCTAAAAACACATCAAGCGAGAAGATCTCTTCAAGCGTAAAGTCTGGCGCCTTGCTGTAGGCAAAAGACTCCTCGTTATCGGGGTCAACCGTTACTCCATTTCCCAGGTCGTAGGCTTCTTTTCCCATGTCATAGCCGTCTTGGCCCAGGCCAATGGTCATGTTTTCTACTTTGATACCGCCCTGGCGATACAGACCGTTAGTACCCCTAAAATCAGGAATACCGCTTTCCGTTGACACGCCTGCGCCACCAAAGAAAACAATGTTATCTGACGACTGAATCCAGTCTTTAAGCTGCTCAATCTTGGTCATTAGGCACCTCTAACCTAAAAAAGGGACCCGGATAAACTGGGTCCCTCGTCTCAAGCGCCGGAGCTCTTGGCGCTGAAAACGCTAGTAGTCAAACTCGTCAGGAACATACTCAGTAAGGCATGCATCCAGACCGGTTTCAATTTCTTCATGGTTCATATGACGGCCAATGAAGCACAGCTTTGTTTGATGATCGCCCAGTTCATCATCCCATTCTGCGCGTAGCTCGGGTTTCTCGTCAAGAAGGGTTTCTCGCTCATCCTCTGGCAGCGATGCGTAGAACATGCCGTTCTCGTAGAACTGGACCTGCTTGCCAGCCTGCTCAAATACGTAGCTCATCTCGGGGTCTTGCGAAATCCAGATGCTACCCTTGACGCGGATGATATTCTTTGGCCAGCTAGCCACAAACTGGTTAAGTTTGTCCAGGTCAAATGGCTGACGGCGGCGATACACAAAGGTAGTAATCTCGTACTCCAAAACCTCTGGGTCCTCGTGCTCCTCAGGGTGTTCCATTGCATCCATCCAAGCAGCGGAGGCGTAGGCCTTGTCAAAGTCAAAACGGCCCGTATTGATAAGCTCGCTCATTGGAATGTCACCGTTGACCGCCTCAACAATAACGGCGTCTTTCTGCAGGCCGCGAACAAGCGCCTTGAGCTCGTGAAGCTGCTCTGGAGTAACCAGATCGGTCTTGTTGAGCACCAGCGTAGAGCAGAACTCAATCTGCTGAATAAGCAGGTTCTCGATGTCGTCCTCTTCAATGTCTGGGTCGAGAAGATCGGCGCCGTTGTGGAACTCCTCAAACATGCGAGCACAGTCAACAACTGCGACGATGTTATCAAGGTTGAGGTGAGAGTGGTTAGTTGCATGCTGGCTCTGATTGCAGAATGCAGAAATGTTATAGGTAATGGGGATTGGCTCGCAGATGCCCGAAGCCTCAATAATGATGTAGTCAAACTCCTCGGTATCGGCCAAATCACCCAACTGAAGTGCCAAGTCATTAGAAAGGGTGCAGCAGAGGCAACCATTAGTTAGAGGAATAACGTCGCCTTCTTTAGCGTAGCCGCCGTCTTTAATAAGACCAGCATCAACGTTAATCTCGCCAATATCGTTGACAATGACTGCTGCGTGAATACCTTCAGTGTTAGAGAGAATGTGGTTCAAAATAGTGGTCTTACCTGCGCCTAAATAGCCGGTAAGCAGCACAATTTTCACCTGCTTTGGTTCAGACATAGTGAGCTCCTTCAAATGTCAAACTTTTATATCAAAGAATAAACTTCTTGCTTGTAAAAGTGGGCCCTGACGCTTAAGTGAGTCAGGGCCCAACCTTCGCGTTACAAATTATCGAGCTGGAAGCTTAGAAGCTGCCGCGATCAATAATCTTGCCTTCCTTCATGATGACGTCCATGTTCTCAGGCGTGAGGTCGCGGATGTTGTTAGCAACGTCGCCCTTGACTACAAGGATATCAGCGGAGAGGCCTTCCTTGACAGCACCAAACTCGTTCTCCTTGCCCAGCATCTTTGCGCCGTTGTAGGTAGCAGCTGCAACAGTATCAAGGATGGAGATGCCAACCTTCTCGACAAAGTCGTACATCTCATCGATGGTGACGTAGCCGTAAGGAGTGACAAAGCTGAAGGAGTCAGAGCCGATGGTAATGGTGATGCCCATATCATAAGCCTTACGCAGGTTAGCGTAGGTGCGTGCAAGGCCCTTCTCGACAACAGTCTCACCTGGGAATGCGTCAAGCTCTGGAGTCCAGTCTGGTGGATAAGTTCCGTACCAAGTTGGCAGGAAGCCGATGGTTGGGGTGAAGTATGTTCCCTGCTCAGCCATAAGCTTCATAGTGCGCTCGTCAAGCTCAAAGCCGTGAATGAGCTGCTTGCAACCAAAGCGGACGCAGTCATATGCAGCGTCAAAGTTATTGTAGGAGTGAGCGTACAGAGGAATGCCTACCAGTGCGCACTCATCAGCAATTGCCTTAATCTCCTCGGTGCAGAAGAGCTGCAGACGGTCGGAGTCCCAACGCCAAATGCCGCCACCGGTTGCCCAGATCTTAATGCCGTCAGGCTCTTCACGGAGACGACGACGAATTGCCTTACGAAGCTCCCATGGACCGTCTACCTGGTCGCCCCAAGGGTGTCCGTCCTTGGAAATCTGCAGTGGCAGGTGGTGAGAGTCACCATGACCAGCAACGCGGCAAAGGCCAAGGCCGGTAGCAAAGATACGAGGACCCTGCATAATACCCATGTTAACGAGGTCGCGAATAGCAATACCGTTACGACCAATCTCAACGACAGTGGTAAGGCCGTGGGTAAGAGCGTCATAAGCCTGCTTGACTGCGCATGCCTGCTTCTGAGCAACGGACTCGATAACCCAGTCGTTATCGTTGTCGGTCAGGTTGCCGGAGAAGTGCAGGTGTGTATCAACAAGACCAGGCATTACGGTATGACCGGATGCGTCACGGACCTCATATCCCTCTGGGACCTCTTTGCGAGGACCAGCATAGGTAATCTTGTCGTCATCGATAAGGACAAGGGAGTCCTCAACTGGTGCAGCGCCAGTACCGTCAACGAGCTTGCCGCCTACAAAAGCATACTTACTCATGTTTCCCATCCTTCCTTTGTTGTCCGCTCACTTCTTTTAAACGGACGAGGTTTACTTGCATAGTAAGCCCGGGTTAACTCCTTTGGAATAAGTTAGCCATAGTTGCCGGTAAGCGGAGCAAAAATACCCATGAACGGATGTTCAGATATCAATAATTTCATATAAACATCTAAAGCATTTGATTACTTCATATTTGCTATGACTACATTGCATAGTTGTGTCAAAACAGTTTTTGTCCGGTATCCGTGGTAAGGTTGAGAAAACAAATTAAGGAGGGGCAATGTCTCAGAATTCTTCGTCGCAGTCCAGCTTTTTTGCACTTATATCTCGCATGCGCTACATTGAGCGCTGGTCGCTTATGCGCAATTCTCGATCAGAAAGTCTTGCTGAACACGCCCTTGACGTGGCCGTTATTTCTCACTGCCTAGCAACTATTGCAAATGTGCGCTATCACAGAAATCTTGACGCAGATCGTGCAGCTCTTATTGGTATATATCACGATGCATCAGAGATTATCACCGGAGATATGCCCACGCCTGTAAAGTATGCTAATTCAGAGATTAGAGATGCCTATCATCAGGTAGAGGCACGTGCCGAGAAAACCATTCTCTCCACACTGCCAGAAGACCTGCAAGATGCCTATGCTCAGGTGCTTACTCACAGCACTGAGGCTTCAGAGAGTGAAGCTTATCTTAGAAAGCTTATTAAAGCTGCAGATAAGATTGCAGCACTTATTAAGTGTATTGAGGAGGCTCAGTCTGGAAACTCAGAATTTATTACCGCTGAAGCCTCAACTCGTGGAGTTGTTGAAGATTTAGCAGATTCTCTTCCAGAAGTGCGCGATTTTATGACAGAATTCCTACCTTCGTACGGAGAAACGCTTGATCAGCTTCTGTAAAGAAACGCTGATTTTGCCCACTTGTTGAGGAGTTGCTTTGCGCGCACTACATGCACGTTTGCCTAAAAACTTTGTTCTGGAAGAGCGCTTAGAGGCGTATTCCAGCGTCATTGAGCCTCATCCAGAGGCTTTGAGAGGTACGTGGGCTTCTGCGTGTGCGCCAATTACTGCTGAGGGACATGTCCCCTTCTCTGAGGTCCGTGTAGACCTTGGCTGCGGCAAGGGATCTTTTACTGCCGCGCAAGCCAAGGCAAATCCTAACGTGCTTTTTGTAGCCATTGATACAGAACCTATCTGTATTTCATATGCTGCTAAAACAATGTATGAAGCAGGAGTGCCTAACGCCATCGTAGTTCCTGGTACCGGCATGAAGATTGATGAGTACTTCTCGCCAGAAGAGATCTCTGTTATTTACCTCAACTTCCCTGCACCATTTCCTCGAATCAGGCAGGCAAAGATGCGCCTCACTGATGCTGAGCGTCTTATGCAATATAGAAATGTTTTGGCTAAAGAGGGTGTTGTTCGTCTTAAAACGGACAGTCAGCCACTTTTTGATTTTTCTCTTGAGCAAGTTGAAGTTGCTGGTTACAACTTTATTTGGAAAACGCGAGATGCACAGACAGATTTTCCTCACGATGTTCCTAGTGAGTACGAACAAAAACTTGGCGCCCAAGGCGCTAAGGTTCATGCCTACCTGATTGCTCCAGGTCCTGTACCAGCAGATTTCACACCCACAGAGCCTGTCAGTCTTGTTGACTACCTTCCAGAAGATTTAGAGTCACTAACCTACGTTCCTCATGGAATGGAAAGCACGGTCCGCAATCTTGCAAACCGTGCTCGTAGACTTCGTAAGAAGGCTCAGTAATTTGTAATTGGCTCTGTGTAGAAACAGCCGTTTGTGAAAACAACCTTTGTAGGAGCGCTCCTTTGCGAGCGCTCTTTTTTAGGCCAGCAGCCCTGACTCTTTTACTTAATCGACTTTATATTCAAAGCTCTAGTGGAATTAAGAACCGCAAGCACCATAACGCCTATGTCTCCAAAGACCGCTAGCCACATGGGAGCCAAACCAAAGGCTGCAAGGATCAAAACAGCAACCTTAACGCCAATAGCAAACACAATATTTTGCTTTGCAATACCCAAAGTATGACGAGCAATCTTTACGGCCTTTGAGAGCTTAGAAAGCTTGTCGTCCATAAGAACTACGTCGGCGGCCTCAATAGCAGCATCAGACCCCAAAACGCCCATAGCAACGCCTACATCAGCGCGTGCAAGAACGGGTGCATCATTGATGCCGTCACCGACAAAAGCAAGGGACTTACCAGCTGTCTTCTGGGCGAGAAGACCTTCAACGGCAGAAACCTTATCCTGTGGAAGCAGTTCAGCACGAACCTCAGTAATGCCCATCTGAGCAGCAATCTCTTCTGCAACGTCGCGTTTATCGCCCGTGAGCATAACAACCTTAGAAACGCCAACGTTTTTGAGGGAAGCGATTGCTGCTGGAGCATCAGCTCGTTCGCGGTCAGAAATAACAATGTGGCCCATGTAGGTCCCATCAACAGCCACGTGAATGATGGTTCCGTGGTTCTCGCACGCTTTCCAAGAAGCTCCTACGCTCTCCATAAGTGCGCTGTTGCCAACAGCAACGCTCTTACCATTCACGTTAGCGCAAATGCCCTGACCAGCAATTTCTTTGATGTCCGTGATAACACAGTCATCGTCCTCGCTTGGATAAGCAGCACGAAGAGCTGCAGCAATGGGGTGTGTGGAGTGCATCTCAACGTGAGAAGCTAGGTGCAGAAGGTCCTTCTCGCCAATGGTCTGAGAATGAACAGCCAGAACCTCAAAGACACCCTCGGTCAACGTACCGGTCTTGTCAAAGGCAACGGTATCAAGGGTAGAAAGCATATCAATGTACGAAGAGCCCTTGATTAGGATGCCCTCCTTCGAAGCAGCGCCAATACCGCCAAAGAAGGCCAGTGGCACGGAAACTACCAGCGCACACGGACAAGATGCAATAAGGAAGGTAAGCGCCCTTACAGCCCAGGTAGAAGCGTTAGCTACAAAGTCCCCCGAAAACAGTGGTGGCAAAAACGCCAGCGCAATGGCACTGTAAACAACTGCTGGAGTATACACGCGAGAAAAACGACGAATAAACCTCTCGCTCTTGGACTTGTTTTGGTTTGAGCTCTCTACCAGCTTAATGATGCGGGAAGCAGTAGAGTCTTCAAAGAGGTGAGTAACGCGGGCGCGTACCACGCCAGAAAGGTTTACGCAGCCCGAGATAATGTTATCCCCCACCGTTGCGTTACGAGGCACGCTCTCACCAGTAAGAGCAACGGTATCAAGACTGGTAGAACCCTCGACGATCTCTGCGTCAACAGGGACACGGTCGCCGGGTTTGACCAAAATAATCTCTCCTAGACCAACTTCTTCTGGAGAGATAGTAAGCAGCTTTCCGTCACGTTCAACCGTTGCGCTGTCAGGACGGATATCCATAAGCTTGGCAATAGATTTCTTGCTGTTATCGGAAGCAAGGTGTTCAAACACTTCTCCTACCTGGAAGAACAGCATGACAAAGACAGCCTCATCAAACATAGGAGAACCGTTAGGCACAAAGCCAATGAGCAAGGCACCAACAGTAGCAATGGTCATGAGCAAGTCTTCGTTAAAGCACTCGCCCTCAGTGATGCTCTCCCATGCTTCTAGAACAACATCGTATCCCGCAACAGCGTAAGGCAACAGGTAAAGCAACAGTGCCTGCCAGAGCTGCAGGTCAAATGCGTGTTCAACCGCGTAAGCAATACCTAGCAAAACAGCAGAACAGACAATGCGAGCAATTTTCACCTTTGTCTTTGAGCTCATAGCTCCTCCTTGGGTTGTTGTTATACCTAGTCTACTCCTCAAATTGATATATGTACATATATTCATACAACAATCTTAAGGAACTTTTCACAAGAAACTCCGCGGGCGAGAAACCCGTGGAGTCCCAGGTAAACCTATAAATTTTGGCCGCAGTTTGATCCAAACGTTCTTCTCACCGATTGGAAAGCTAGTTGATCAGCGACGCGGGAGTTGGAGTAAATCCCTCAAAAATGACAGGCGCACCTTCAAGCTCGGAGGCAATCATGTCCTCCTCGTTCCTAACGGTCCAGGTAATCAGATGTGCGCCCATGGTATTGCAGGCCAGCTTAACAAAGGGGTTCTTACGATCTTCAAACTTGTAAGAAATGAAGTCTGGACGACCAACAGAATTACCAAAGAGAGCTGTAGCGCCAGCTCGTGTAGCAATGTTCATGTGCTTAGTCTGACGGTCAACCAGGAAGTTCTCTGAAAGCTGGCCGCGAAGCATCTCAGGACGATTCTGACGCAGCCACTGCAAAACGCGAGGATCAAAGCTCTCGATGCATGCACGAACGGGACGAAGATCAAGAGCCTGCATAATCTTTTCTGTCAGCTGCTCAGCGTTATTGTTGCGCGTCTTAGCCTCAATAATCAAAGGTGCAGGCAGCTCACCGGAGCCGCTCCATGCATAAGCCTCGAGGACTTCCTCAAATGTTGGAATCTGCTCGTCAGTAGCAAGAAGCCTCAAACCACGAAGCTCTTCCAGTGTGGACTCCTCAACAATCTTCTGTACGCCACAAAGACGATCAAGTGCTGAATCGTGAACAACAACCAGCTTATTGTCTGCGGTCAGGTGAACATCAACCTCGGAGCCAAAGCCCTTCTCGACAGCTGCGCGGAAAGCAAGCAGGGAGTTCTCTGGAATGCCTGCCTCGTTGTTGTAGAGGCCACGGTGAGCATAGCGATGACGAGCAATCTCGTGCCAACGCTCCAGAAGCAGGCGATCATTTTGCTTGCGTGGAGCAATGGAATAAGCGCCGTATGCAGCCAAACCAAGAGCAGCACCAGCCACAACGCCGCCAGCAATTGCAACGTTTCTGAGCGTCTTGCGTTTTTTGGTAGAGGCTAACAAAGCGTCAGAATTCTGTTCATTTTGAGCAGCAATTTCCTCAACAACATCTGCAACTGCGATATCTGCGGCAGCATCCTGATGCTCAGCCAGGGTCTCCCCCATCTCTTCAAGCGACTCTGCAGTGCTTGCAAGTTGCTTTGAAAGCTTGTTCTTTGGGCGAGAAAAACGATTCTCTAGATTAGACTGAAGCTGTGCCTGAGCAGCCAAAACTGAAGTCTGAGCCGAACGAAGTGCAGACTGAGCGCGAGCGACTGATGACTGAATAGCATCGCCGCTTGGCAGTGCTGGCCTAATATGAGCATTAAATCCAGCGGTAATCTGCTCTTTTGCGATATTGCCTGCTAAGTTAGCAGCCTTAGAAGCCGTTGTAGCAAGCAGCTTTCTTCCAGCCTCGGATTGAAGTGCTGCCTTTGCGGCATACTGAGTAATTGCTAAACCTGCAGCTCTAACTGCAGCTCTCTTAATAAAACGACCAATCATGTAAGCTCCCTTCAATCTAGCCTTATTCTATCAGTCCAGTTCTCGCTTTTTCGCTACGTATTGCGACTTTCTGTGCGTAATCAGTATCTTTGTCTGTTCAAAATCGAGTAGTATGTAGTCCACTAACTACTATCTCAGGAGCATCATGGCTGTTATAAAACAAGAACACGCTCTTTACCTGTATAAACTACTCAAAGCAACCATTGGCGTCTCTAAGCAGACTCCCCTCTCTACTGTTGAGGGTGTGCTCATTGAAGACGACCTTGCACCGCAAGATTTTGGCTTTGACGACATCCGCGCTCTCTTGGAGGCGTGCCCTGACTTTATTAAGATCACAGCCTTCAAAAAGGGTTACGTCTACGCAACGCTTTTGACTTTTGACACCTTTGAGACTGCCCTTGTAGCTGGCGAGAAAAACGTCGAGGCTCAAAACAACGGCAAGCCTTGGAAGCGCCGCCGTGGGGCAAAGTCCATTCGCGCACTTAAGCCAAAACACCTGGTAGTTGAAGCGGAACCTGAAGTTGAGGGGCTTCCTGCCCAGGAAGAGTCGACGGAGTCAGAGGAGGTGCCTGTCGTAGAGAGCTCGGAAGAACTGTCTGGTGCAGAAACAGCACTAGTCGCAGAGGAGTCTGCTGCTGAGGCGCCTGAAGAAGACATCCAGCAAGAATCTGCCGATGATGCCACTCCAGAGCCCGCTGGAATCGATGATGTCGCTCCGGAATCTGACGAGACCAAAACACCAGCTCCAGAGCCTAAAGCTGACGAGCCTACAGTGCCCGAACCTGTAGTGCCCGAGCCTACAGTGCCTGAGCCTACCATCTCGCTTACCGTTACCTACAATCCCTACGACGGCTCCGATGAAGAGAAGACGCTTGAGGCCGCTCCTTCAGTATTGCAACAGGCACTGAATGCAACAAGTTCTGTCTCTAGCACTACAGTTTCTGAATCCCAGGCTTCTACGCAGGTAATCAATCAGAATGAGACTCATGCCCCCGCCCCAACATACCCTGCCAATTTTGAGGAAGACGTCCACGTTAACAACGAGCTTCTCGGCATTTTGTATCAGATGGCTCCCGTCGACGCCAACGTTCTCAAGCAGCTAGAAGAAGACTTCAAACTTGCCGAGTCTTCTCGCGCACTCATTTCTAAGGGCGGCACGTTCACGTTTAACACACGTTACAAGAAGCCGCAGACAGACGAGGTTATTACTGCTACTATTCGCAAATCTAAGCGCGGTGCTCTGCGTCCCTGGACGCTCTTGAAGCTCAGCGTTTCTGCAGATGAGCTGCAGGATCAGGCAGTTGATGTACTTCACGGACTGCCAAAGTCTGGCATTGCTTCATGGGAAAAGCTTCCTGCTGCAGCAAAGCAGCTACCTATCAACCCTGTTGACGTGGTTATGAACGAGGCTCCTGTCTCCGACTGGAATGCGCTTTGCACCACCTATCTGAGCGATGCACCCTCGTTACAAGCGGCACAGGCTTGCCTTTCCGCAGCGTACGTCTACAGAAAGAACGAGCAGCAGCTCATGCATGCCGACGCCGACTTCTCGCTCCCCGTCCCAGCTGCCACACCCCTTCTCTTTGATTCAGAGCGTGGATTTGATGACAACTCGCCTCTGGTGCAAAACGCCCTGCGAGCAGCAAAGCGCGGATGGCGCATGGCCGTTGAGCTCTACAATCCATCCAAGCACTGCGTCTACCTTGCACTTCCCACCACCGATGGCGAGAAACCCCTTGCGCTGGTATTTGACACGTCAGCAGAAGGCCCTTATCACGTTGTTACAACACTGACTATTGAAGAAGCGTACCCACTCGCACGTATCTTCTCTGATGGTCTACCCGCATGGATTAGGCCACAGTAGTTCCAGCTCACGGGTAAGCTCTCTTTGCAGAACAGCTCATATAACTGGTCACCAAAAAAGCCGCGTCGTGTGGACGCGGCTTTTCTTGTAAGTGGATTTCTCGACGGCGGGTACACCGGGTTTCTCGTCAAGCGCACCGGGTTTCTCGCCAGCAGGCAGATTACCGGACACCTAACTTAGTCGTGCCATGGTTCAACAGGCCATTCGTTGCCCGTAAGACTCCAGTCTTTCATGTCATTAGCATTGCCATTGATGACAAACTCCCTGACAAAGATGTCTCGCTTGCCATTTGAAATGGTCTCGATGTAGTAACGAGGACGAACGTCTCCCTCGTGGACCTCATCAAGCGGTGTAGTGTAATTGGACAGCGTCTGCTGGTCAACGCCCATGTCCTTCAGCGTCTGCGCCAAAATGTCGTAGTGCCAGACAGGCGCGTCAGAAATCTGCATAGGCTGAGCCGCCTCTTCAGCGGTCTGACCAGCTGGTTTATACATAATGACTGGAGCAGAAGGTGTCTGAATATCGCTGCCCGTCAAGTACCAGTCACCATGATCTGCGGTAATGATGAAAGACGTGTTTTCATACACACCAAGACGCTTAAGCTCAGCAATGTAGGCTTCAACAATTCTGTAAGCCGCGATGGTTTGCTCGTCAACGTTTTGCTTGCTTGGATCTTCAGTGCGCTCAACGTTGCGATCAAGCGTGTAAGGTGGATGAGAGCCAAACAGATGAATGAAACGGAATGAACCGTTCTGACCAGCGCTGTCGTCAATCGAGAGTCCGTAGTGTTGAAGCTCCTGGTAATACTTGAGGTCATCCTCGGTGTATGGCTGTGAAGAGAGATCAACTTCGTCCATGTTGACTGACTTGCGCATGCGCATATTAAGATCCTCGGTGTAATACCAGAAACGGGGCTTAAACACCCAAGGCATGTCCCTGCAGAACGCCGTCTTATAGAGAATGCGCAGCGCACCAAAAACATCCAGCTGATTATCAAGTCCCCTACCAACAGGTGGATGGTAGTTAACGGAATACTTCTGAGCTGTTCCTCTATAACGGTTGTAATTGAGCTGGTCGGTGTACAGACCAGCCTCAAATCCAGCATTCTGGATATCCCTGAGATACTGATCACTCTGTGCCCAGTTATAAACAAAATCGTTGAAATTCTCGCCAGGCTGAGGACGTGTTCCAAAAAGCAGCGATGGCACACCATATCGAGTAGGAATCATAGAACCTACAGAGTTTCTATACCACGTAAATCCTGTTAAACCGGCAAATGTCTCTGGACGTTCATCGTAGAGTCTCTGAACAAAGGCGGTGTCGGTAGTATCAAGGACAAACACCACGACGTTCTTCTTGGAGGAAACATTGTAGAGGCCCTCGCGCGTTGCGATAACCTGCTGGTTTTCGGCATGAGCATCTATTGACGCTGCGATTGCAGGACCCCAGAGACTTGCAACGCCCACTGTCTGGACAATGATAAGAGCGGTTGCGGTTACCAGAAGACCTGTTCTAAGCTGACGTGCTTTTAGGAGCGAGAAGGTCACTGCAGCTGCAATGATTGCCAGCCAGATGAGGCCAGAGACAATCATTTGGGTTGTGAAGTTGGACCAAATAACCTCGTGACCATCTGCAAGTGGCATACCACCGTTCAAGAATACTGCCTGAACGTATGACGCCACACCGACGGCGCCTACAAATGCAACGGCAACGTTAAACACACGCTTACGCAGGAGTGATAGAAGCACTGTAAGAATGATCGTAAGGATAAGACCTGCAATAATAACGGGACCTGCAACATCGTTGAGGTTGAAAGAAAGGTCTCGCGCATTGCTTGCCACCAGCTCAAGTGGGGCTACGACCAAGATAGTAAAGACAGTAAAGAAAGAGACAAGAAATGCGACACCAATACGACCCTTAGGTTTGAGGGTTCCCTCTTTTTGTTCCCTGAGACGAACAGCTTCTGCTGCAAGGATTTCTTTCATCTGAACGTTTGCAGCTTCTGCACCTTTGGCGTCAACCTTGTGAACTTTGCCTTCGACAATCTTATTGGCGTTCTCATCAATCTTAAGCAGACGGAAGAGCACCTTACGAGAGCGCCTAAACGCAACGCCAAGGACCGCAGAGAGTGCAACTACAACTGCTGCCAGCGCCTGGATGGTGTAGGTCATGACAGATGGGTCAACGTAAGCCTGCGCTGTTGCAGGCAGAAGAGCCCACCAAATAATTGTTAACGCTGCAACATATAGTGCAGCGTGCATAAAGAGTACACGCGTCTTGTGAACGGTGGCGCTGCAGGAGTTTCTCATGGTAGAAGTTGTTGTTTTAGTCACGAGAAACACCGTCCTCATCAGTTGTCTTTGTCGCGTCTTTAGTGGAGCTGACGGCGTCGCTTTTCTCGGCGTCGTCAGCAGCGTCCGCAGCAGCGTTCTTCTTGGTAGTAGCGTCATCTGCAACCTCAGCAGCGGCCTCTTCCTGGTGCGCCAAAACGCGCTCAAGAATGAACTTACCTGCGGCTTCTCCACCATGACCGAGGTTAAAGATCATGTTGTTGCGAATCTCTTCAATCTTGTGCGACCAGCTATCGGTCTCCTCAAGCATCTGCGCAACCGCGTCACCCAGACCCGAGAGGTCCTTAGGATCAAAGCTGCGGCCAATCTCGTTTCTAAGCGTAATGTCGCATGGATCCGAATGAATCTTGCTCCAGTCGGGGTTATTCTCCTTCATTGCCGTGTCAATGAAAACCGACGGCTTGAGCGTGGTAAACGAGAACTCCTCAGCAACACTTGACCAGTCAGTAAAGAGCAGGTCAGCCGAGAGAACCGAAGTGTTGGAGCTGAAGTCGGTCTCAAAGGAGAGCTCCTCTGGGTCCGCGTCAGTGTAGCGAGCAAGAATCTCCTCCATACGGGCAGGATAGCGCTTCAAATACTCTGGGTGTGGGCGGACCACAATTCGCCAGCCACGACCCATGAGCTGCTCAAACAGGCCGTCAAGACAGCTGTCCATCAAGTTGTCGTACTGCCACGAAGGACCAATCAGCAACAGGGGTTTCTCGCCAGGTTTGCGCTGACCCAGATTCTGTTTCTGGTAGTTCTTGATTGACCTGTCGAGAAGATCGTAGCCAATAGCAGGCTTTCTCTTGGATGGCGTGTCGTAGTACTTCTCGACCAGCTCAAGATCGTGCTGCTGATGAGGGCCAACGCAGAGGACATCGTCGTAGTAGGTGTACTCGTTGCGCGTTGAGGTGACCGTCATGGAGGTCATGTGGTGGCACATGTACATGTATTCAGCGTCTTTGCGCACGTAGGAGCGCTTCATGTAAGAGCTCTCCAGGTCGCCGAGGGACGTAACCACAACGTCGGCATCTAGCTTCATAAAGAGCGTGATAAGGCGACGCTGACCCAAGTAATACGGAATCAGGCGAGGATGCTGTTTTGCCAGTTCAAAGACCTGGTCGTTAGGGTCAGAGGTGACATAGTGGATACGAATGTCAGAGTTTGCCAGCAGCCACTCGATGGCGCCCTGGAAGTATTTGTAGAAGCCGCTTGACTCGGAGTAGAAAACCAGGTGCTTGCCGATGGTGTCAAAGAAGCGCTTGTAGTCCTCTTTTTCGCGAGCAGCATGAGGATCGCGCTGGAACCACTTGTGAGTGGACTTGGTTGCTGCGTCCATTGCCTCAAACTCGTCACGAGCAGCGTTGAGATCGTCGTAATTAACCTGCTTACGAGGGTCAATAATGATGTTGCATACCACCTGTACCAGGATGGACAGAAGGTTTGAGCAGACCCAGTAGAACGCCATGCCACAGACAACGTAGACTGCAAGTACCAGTGACATTGCGATAGAAAGGCCATTTGTGGTGTTCTTCTCGGCACGAGACTGCTCGCGCTGAAGTGGGTTCAGCTTGTTGGAAGCAAGGCCAAGAGCAACTGAGGACAAAGCTGCCGCCAGTGGCATAATCCAGGTGATACCACCGTCGATGATTGGGGTCATGCCCAAAAACTCTGTGCCAGGCGCGCCAGAATCAGTGATGCCATGGATAACATCAACTAGGCCGAACAGGATGACTACCTGGATTGCCAGAGGAATAAGACTCAATAGCGGGTGATAACCTGCCTTTTTGTTGAGCTCGTTGGAGCGCTCCTCGATGGTCTCCCTGTCGCCGAAGTAGCGAGTCTTTAAGCGGAAGGTCTCGGGCATAAGACGCACCATAACAATAGAATTTTGTTGCGTCCAAAGTGCCAGGGGCATCAGGATGATTTTAGTTGCAAGAGTAAAAAGAAAGATTGCAGCCCACCAACTGCCAGTCAAGTCGTATGCGGGCTGAACGATAAGTGAAAATACGTGCGCAAGCTGCTCCATATACAAACCTTCTACGAGAAAACTCAACAGAAGCCAACAAAACCTAAACCTAAAACCTGCAAAACCAATGGAATTCATAGCAAACTAAAAAACTACGACATCAAAATGAAGTTTGCAGTATCTAAAGTTAACCTGAAGAAACCATTTGTGCATAACTAATTCATGGTATCAAAAAACGCTATTTATCGGCAGTTTAAAGCGAACAATCAAAATGTAAAATCTTTAATTTGAATGGACAAAATTTATTCATAAATTGTTCTTTTTTAAACCATTCTATAAAAGTTACGTAGGCAATTGTCTTTCTCGTTAATCAAAATTTAACCCCTGAAATGGCATTTTATTTGATTTTGGGGTTGCAATCGCAGTTCTGCTGGCTAAAATACTCTCCATGTTATTTTTAATATTCGGCGCAATTGAGCGCTTGTGAAATGAGGAGATTCTATGCAGGCTAATCTGCAGGAGCTAAAAGAGACCTATTCGCGGCAGACGTATAGTGTGTTTTCAATCAACCGCCAACAGAAGATTGCTGACTCCCAAGTTACCTTTTCGCTTGCTCATTCTGTTTTCATCATTCCTGTTTTTGGAGCTGCCGAGATTACTATTGGTGGAAATGAATTTGTCTGCGAAGGAACCACGGTTGTACATGTTCCTGCAGGTCAGACCGTAACGTATCGAACCCTTTACGGACGCTCGTTTGACCATGTAAACATCTACTATGATGGCATTCAGGGCGATGTCACCAGCCCAATCTTCAATGCCTATGTATTTGATCCTCAAGGATTCGACCGCATTCTTGATAAGGTGCTTGACCTGGAAAAACTTAACACCACCCCATCGCTGGACAATCGTGTTGCTCAGATTGTCAATGGCACCGAGCTCATCAAGTCTATGTTCCTACTCACCAACAGCCAAAAGGTTCAGGAGAGCATGGCCGAGGCTCGCACGTATATTGAGCTCCACTTTGCAGATCCAATTACCATCCCTGGCCTGGCTAAACGTTGCGGAATGAGCACTCAGCGTTTCTCCAACAATTTTGTCCAAACATTTGGCGTTCGCCCAATGACATTCATCATTGCAAAGCGTCTTGATCATGCTCAACAGCTGCTTCAATCTGGCCTTTCTGTGCGCGAGACTTCCGAGGCAGTTGGCTATAGCGATCCGTTCTACTTCAGCAGACTATACAAGAAGCACATGGGCGTCACGCCTCAGGATGTTCATGACAGCTATGAAGGAAATGTCCTGATTAAGTAGCTGCTGCTTGATATTACTTACAGAAATTGCTTGCCCAATTACTTGTGGCAAAGCTGGTCGCAGGTTTTATTGCAAATCAAAGGGTCAGAACGTTTCGTTCTGACCCTTTTTGCATAATCAGATTGTTATATTCGTTTCCATGAATACGTAATTTTTGAGCTCAAAATTATGTGCCAAAAAAGGTAAAAAACGCGTTTAGTTGGAAATGAAAATTGAAAATTAGCTGTTTTATCTCCAACTAAGACGATTTTTTACCGCGTCAAAAACTTTTATCTGGGCAAACGTTGTATGCAGAAAAATGAAATCTCCAACTAAACGCATTTTTTACCACTTAGAGACTTATTTAAGCGGTTTCCGAAGAATCTAAGGCATCCACTGCCCCTCCATCAGCCGCCTATCACCATTCTTCGAGCAACTCTTGGACGGAGCCAGTGCTGCATTGCGTCACAAAAAATCCCAGCACCACTAGGTGCTGGGATTTTGTGCTTGAACTGTAGAACTTGTTAAGCAGCCTCAACAACTTTCTCTGAAGTGTTGTCTTTCTTAGCAAAGTGCTCAGCGACATAACCAGTAATCAGTGGTGTCAGGATTGCAGTAACGATAACTGCAGCTGCTACCTGTGCGTTTGCTGTTGCAAGAACAGCACCGCCATACAGGGCTGGGTTAGCCTCTGCCATAGCAGCAGGTGTAAGTGCATTTGCACCTGCGCAGGAAGAAATAGCAACACCAGCAATACCAGATCCGCCAGTTGCACGATCAACAAAGTAGTTGATAAAGCCACCGCAAACGGAGCAGATAACTCCAAGCAGAATACCTGCAGGACCAGCCATGATGAGGGAATCAAACTTCATAGTAGTTCCCATAGCAAAGAAGGTCATAACAATAATAGCTGGCAGCGCGCTGGTCAGCATCTTCTTCATGGATGGGAAGAAGTTGCCAAGCAGAATACCAATAATAATTGGCAGAACTGCACCAAGCAAAGACCAGTTGATTGGGGACTGACCAGTTGCACCAAGAGCAAGCATGGTAACTGGAGGGCCAACTACCAGCGTAGTAATTGCAACTGCACCCTGCTCATACTCGTTGCCATAATCAGCCATCAGGCCTGCATACATGGAGTTGTTTGCACCAGAGCAAGCAGCAAGGATAACCATAGAAGACAGGCCAAGCAGGTTGTCGTTCAAGAAGAACAGAACGGCCAGACCAAGAGCAACGCAGAAGATTACCTTAGAAATGATGATGATTGCACCGCGAAGTGCAGCCTTAGGTGCGCTCTTGAACGAAATTGTTGCACCAACACACAACATGAAAGCGCCAACCAGAGCAGCAGTACCCTTAACGGTCATTGCGGCAGTAAAGCTACCAAGCGTTGGAAAAACGTCTGGAAAAACTGTGTTCATAAAGACGCCGAGCAACAGTGGTACCAGAATGTTTGCACCTGGAATGCGGCCCAGAGCCTTAAATGGATGCTGGATGGAGATTGGTTCTTTTTCAGCCATGTACTCCACCTAGTCCATTACGATGCCGCCGTCGCAGTCGCCAATCTCACCGTTGACGAAGCTAGCAGCGTCGGAAGCAAAGAACAGAATCATCTGAGCTGGCTCAGATGGCTGAGCAGGGCGGCCCAAAGGAATGATGCTGATGACCTTGTTGTACTTCTCAGGATCGTTGGAAAGTGCAGTGGTCATACCAGTAATGGTGAAGGATGGGCAGACAGCGTTACAAGAAATGCCGTACTTACCGCCCTCTTTAGCGATAGCCTTGGTGAATCCGTTAACACCAGCCTTGGAAGCAGCGTAAGCAACGGTGCCAAGCAGGCCGCCGCCAATCTTACCAGCAACAGAAGAAACGTTGACGATGCGAGCGCCGCCACGGTCAATGAAGTGCTGCCAGAGAGCATGGGTCAGGTTGTAAGTACCAGTAAGGTTGGTGTTGATAGTCTTAGCCCACTCAACATCGTCGACCTCTGCAAAAGGAACAGTGCTTACGCGACCTGCGCAGTTGATAAGAACGTTAACGTCGCCGCACTCTTCAAGAATGCGAGCAACAGTCTTCTTAACTGCCTCGCCATCAGAAATGTCCATGAAGAAGAAATAGTTTCCCTCGCCAAGTTCCTGAACAAACTTCTGGCCAACCTCCTCCTTATCGAAAGAGCAAACAACTACGTGTCCGCCACCTGCGACGACACCCTTGGAAATCTCAGCGCCGATGCCTGAGTTACCGCCGGTGACCAGTACGAGCTTACCGGTAAAATCAAATGCCATGCTCTTCTCCTTTGAATCTACGAGCACAAACCATTAGGAAACAACTAAATCATACCTGCATTTACATAACAAATAACAGAAAAAATTATCTTCAGAAACACATTTTTTCATCGATATACTGCCTAGACGAAATAATTGTCATAAATGATACTCAATTTAAACAATTAGCTCTTAACAATCCTCTTTCAAAAGTCGCAAGTTTCACAGAGTGATTACGCAACGCACAGTAACCCCGCAACACACAGTAACTCCGATACGCTCGGCAACTTCGATACGCGTAATGCATCCAAAACACACCTTGTCATTACAGGTCATTTTATCATAAAGTTAGACATAGCTAACTTATAGGCATACAATAAGGCAAAAAACTATTAGTACCCTTCAATCTTTTGGAAAGAGGTCGCTATGAAGCATCTCTCTGCGCGCGCTCCACTGGGCTTGCGCGCATATTTTACCAGCGCCGCAAACTCAACCAGTTCCGTACGTTCTTCTGCACCAGCGTGCTCTACCAGTGCTACACGCACAGGCGTCGCACAGCGCAGCTCGACTATGACCCGCAGGTCAGTGCTCACCTTGCTCGGCGCAAGCTCCGCGGCAGCAATCGCTTCTCTCGCCGCATGTAGTCCACACGATTCTGCAGCCAGCTCAAGCTCCGCGCAAAACCAAAATTCCTCGGCTCCCCTCGTCTTGACCACCTTCACCGTGATCCAGGACATGGCTTCTCGCGTTGCGGGCGAGTTTTGCCAGGTAGAATCCATCACCAAGGCCGGTGCCGAAATCCACGACTACGAGCCTACGCCCGACGACCTCAAGCGCGCGCAAAAGGCCCAGCTCATCCTCAACAACGGACTGGGACTTGAGCGCTGGTTTGAGCGCTTCGTCGATGACTCGCCTGCTCAACGCGCCGACCTCAGCGAAGGCATCACCGCCATCCCCATAGCCGAGGGTGACTACCAGGGTCAGGCCAATCCGCATGCGTGGATGTCGCCCGCAAACGGAAAGATCTATGTCGAGAATATCGTCCGCGCGCTCAGCAACCTTGTCCCTGACCACGCCAAAGACTTCGAAGCCAACGGCGACGCATACAAAAAGGAGCTCGACAACATCTCCTCTCACCTGATTGAGGAGCTTAGCACCCTGCCGGAGAGCCAGCGCACGCTTGTGACCTGCGAGGGAGCGTTCTCGTACCTGTGCCGCGACACCAACATGAAGGAGCTCTACCTCTGGGCCGTTAACGCCGCTGATGAAGGCACTCCGCAGCAGATTGCCAAAGTCGTCGAAACTGTAAAAGCCCAGCAAATCCCCGCAGTATTCTGCGAATCCACGGTAAGCCCCAAGGCAATGCAGCAGGTAGCCGACGAGACAGGTGCTGTCCTCAAAACTGACGAGAAAAACATCTTGTACGTAGACTCCCTTTCGGAAGCTGACGGCCCCGTGCCCACCTATCTTGACCTGCTGCAACACGATGCAGACGCAATCGTATCTGGTCTCATGGGAAGGTAATTGTTCGATGAATCTTTGTGTTTCGCAACTTTGCGCCTGGTACGAGAAAAAAGACCGCGAGAAACCCATCATTTATGACGTGAATTTCTCGCTTTCAACAGGAGATCTTTGCGCACTTGTTGGCGTCAATGGCGCCGGAAAATCTACGCTCTTCAAAGCATTGATGGACACCATCGCATGGGAGGGGTCACTTACTTGGGGTCAGCAACCTCTTTCACAGGCGCGCAAGCAAGGAAAAGTCGCTTACGTCCCTCAAACGGAGGCAATTGACTCAACGTTTCCGCTGCTCGTAAAAGACGTTGTTATGCAGGGAAGATATGTTCATCAGGGTTGGATGCGCATACCTTCCGCTCAGGACAAAAAGCTGGTTGCCCAGGCACTTGAACGCGTTAACCTGGCCGACCTTGCAGATCGTCCACTTGCCCAACTCTCGGGCGGACAAAGAAAGCGTGTTTTTGTGGCACGCGGAATAGCGCAAGCCGCTGAGCTGGTATTTCTCGACGAACCGTTTGCGGGAGTAGACGCTCGCTCTGAGGCCATCATCACCGAACAGCTCAATAACCTCAGTAAAGAAGGCAAAACATTGCTCGTTTCAATTCACGACATCAATTTGGCCCAGCAAAAATTCCCGCTCTGCCTGGTCATCAATAAAACCATAACCGCACAGGGCTCTTCAAAAGAAATTCTTTCTGGAGACGCCCTCCTGCAGAACCTTGGTATTTCCGAAGATACCCACATTGAGGAGGTGCTCCATGCCTGAGGTAGACATTCTCCAATACGCATTCATGCAGCGAGCTCTCATCACCGGAATTGCAACCGCCATAGTCTGCGGGCTTTTGAGCTGCTGGATCACACACATGGGATGGTCGCTTATGGGCGACGCTATCTCGCATTCTATTCTCCCAGGCGTGGTCATTGCTCACCTGCTGGGACTTCCCTATCTGGTAGGAGCACTTGTGTTTGCTCTCATTACCGTGGTGTTGGTCGGACAAGTCAAAAAGAGCCAAATTGTGCGCCCCGATACTGCTATCGGCATTGTATTTACAACGTTTTTTGCGTTAGGAACAGTTCTCATATCCAAGGTTCCAAGTCAAATTAACTTGTCCCACATTCTGTTTGGAAACCTTTTGGGGGTCACTACTCCCGACATGCTGCAAGTTCTTTGTATTGGCCTGCCTATTGCAATCCTGCTCATCCTTAAAAACAAGGACCTGACCTTGCTTTCATTTGATCCCACGCAGGTTCAAGCAATCGGTCTTTCTACTAAAACACTCACTTCATTCTTGCTTGTTGCCCTAGCCCTCGCAATTGTCATATCGCTCCAGGCAGTTGGCGTCATTTTGTCAGTCTCGCTGCTTATTGTTCCGGGTGCCTGCGCAAGGCTTCTTACCAATCAGATGCGACATATGCTCTGGATTTCTCCGCTTATTGCCACGGTCAGCGTTTTGATTGGAATAACAGGCAGTTATTACTTAGACGCCTCTTCTGGAGGAATGATTGGGCTCACCCTCGGCGTGGTTTTTTGTATCATTTTTATACTAAAGAGTTTACCAAAGCTTACTTTTGGACATATACTAAACAAGAACTAAGAAAGGAGGACCAATGCATACACACAACACCTCAGAAGCCCAGCTCACGCACGCAACCCGCGCGCAAAAGCTCTTGCACAGGCAGGCCTCAGCGGCCCTCAGAACATCCATTGGTCTTATGGTCGGAGCTCTTCTTATTGCGATGGTTCATTAAGGCTTCAACTCAAATAATCACCCAAGTTTGGCGAGAAACCCCTTCTATTCAAAGGGCTTCTCGCTAAATTTTTATATAAGTGTTTGAACGAGAATACCTACGGATACTGACGCAAGGTTGGCCAAGATTGAAAGAGTCCATGGGGTGTTACTTACTCTTTTTACCTTGTATATAAGACCTTCGACAGCAATAACAACCAGCTCAACAGTTATGACGTACGCCCAGTACTGAACGTCGTTAGCAACCACATCAACAAGGGCGCTTGTGATAAAAACGGCAATTGGATTAGTAAGCACTTGAGCAGCAACAACTATCAACAGCGCTTGATTGTCTTTAACGCCCAGCGATTTTGCGACAATAAGCTCAACAGTAATAGTCAGAATCAGACAAAACGCAAATATTGGAATAATGGTTATCAAATACGGCAATAAAAATATTTGGTCGTCCATGCCATTAGCCTTCTGCTTGTTTGTCTTCAGCCACACACTCATCTTCAACCGCAAGCTCATTAACCTGATCAGATAGCTCTGCGATTAGAACATCTTCCTCTGCAGCCTCAACAACTTGTGCTGCCTGGAACATACGCTCATGACCAAATGGCCCTGTAGCCACGGAATCTTTGACTAACGTAAGACCTACACCCAACGCAAGTGCCGAGACCAAACTGATACCAGAGAGCATCGCAGGATGTTCAATACGGAATCCTGCGAGCGCAGGCAATGCACCTACAGCTAGTGAGAAACTGGCCAGTCCAAACGCGGTGCCGTTTGCGTTAGGCAAGATATTTGCCAGAGATGCCAACGTAATGGACATAGTAAAGTTGAAGAAAAATACACCCAGAAGGCCCATAACCGGTATCTCCCATGAGGGCACAAACAAGGTGGCTGCAGCAATGAGCGAGAAGATAGCTGTAGTCCTGAAGCCAATACGATCAGCAACCACTCCACCAAGCGCTTTACCTGCAAATACGCCAAGGATACTTAATACCAGTAAGAGCATCTCACTCTTCCAAGGAAATGCCATAACCATGCCAGCATAGCTTCTCAGCGCCACCACAAGGCTCAGCAGTGCAATCGCAAGCAATGTATTGAATGAAAGCTCCGAAATATCAAACGAAACGTTATGCACGTTCCAGTACTTCTTGTTAACCTTTTGTACTACAAGCGTAATAAGCGCGCATAAGAACAATAGCACAAGCAGGGAAAACGCAATCTGAAGTCTTCCCATTTGAGCACTTTGTGTGCCTAAAAAGACTCCAATTGCACCAGTTGCAATAAAGATTCCCGAAGGTCCTGCATGTTTTTGCGAGATATTAAGGACGCTCAGTCCGCCTGCACTATGGAAGAGCGCGTTTCCAATCGCAAGCAAAAGAATTGCAGGCCACTCGAGAAGGGCTATAGGGACCAGCGAAAGAATAACTCCAGCACCCACTAAAGCATACGAAAGTAAGGCGGCATAGGAGTTCTTATCCAGCTGATCCAGCGCAATGCCTATAGGGAGCTGCAGGGTAAAGGCAACTATGTCATACAGTAAAATACTGAGCGCAACAACTTCCATCGAACCCTGGCCAGACTCGCCCAACACTCGGCTTACCGCGCAGAGCATGGTAGATACGCATGCAAAGTCAACTACAAAGTGACAAAGTGCATACGCAAAGGTAGTGACTTCTTTTTTGGGAAGAATCTGCTGCGTTGTGGACAAGGTTTTACCTGCGACGCCTTATGATCATGATAAATCCGACTACAGCCACAAGAACAACGACTGCGATCAAACTTGCATGAGAAGTGGTTAGACCAACTCTTGGCGCATTACCAACTCTTGGCGCATCAATAACATCAGCTTTTGCGATAACGGGTAGCGCAATTGTCATGACAAAAGTGCTGGCAGCAAGCGCAATTTTTTGGGCTGAACCCAAACTAGAACGTAGATGACGATACAGTGACATAGTACCTCCTTCATCAACTTTTTAACATTTTACCAGTACACACGCCGCGTTCCAAATGTACTCCCGTAAACGGCATAAAAAAGCGCCCGACAAAGTGAACTGCCTCCCATTTCTTGTACATAAGAAATGGGAGGCAGTTCATATGCGGGTGATTATGATTCTGCAGCGTGTTAGCGTCGGCTTTTAGGCCTGGCCCACAAAATAGCGCAGCTTTGGTAGGTTCTGCCGAAGAATCGACATGTTCCTAATCAAGATAGCTAGGCAGCTAGGCGGTCGTACTACCTGATATGCATCTCTATGCATAAACTTTATCTAATATGCTTAAACATGAATAGACTTATATAAGAAATTTAACTATCGATAAATTTAGTATCTACGGAACACACCTAAGTCAGATATTCTGTTCAGATGCGGGCATTTTACACATCTAATGACGATAATCTGCATGATTGAGGTAATTTCAGCGTCATGTATACGCCTTTTTGACAGATTATCTGACTTAGGTGTGTTTTGAACTGCCTCCCATTTCTTACGTCCAAGAAATGGGAGGCAGTTCACGAATGTCAGGTGCCCTGCAATCAACCTGGTGTTTAGTCTTGCGGTCATCCCAACTTTTAACCTCGCTTTGACTATGCAGTCCGTTTAGTTCTCAGCCTTCTTGATCTTCTCGCCAAGTTTTTTATCAATGACGACGTAGAGGTAGCCCAGGGCAACAAAGACAACAATCAGGATCACAATGGTCAAAGCAACTGTTGGGACTCCTAGCTTATCAAAGTCCATAAATCCATAAGGCCAGCGAGACTTCTCTTTAATCTGCACGCCAAAGCCCAGGACCAAAACAATAATGTACGCAAAATACGTGAGCGGATACAAAGGCCAGATCAGAGGCTCTTTGAAGCCCATAGTTGGCTTCTCGTCAAAGAGCAGCCAGTCCAAAACGGCGCAGATAGGAATCACATCATGCAGAATAAAATTGTTGAACTTAAAGACGCCGTTTACAAAGACCTCACCATGGTCAAGCAGGAAGTAAGCTACCAGGCCAGTTACGGTAATGCCCAGCATCAGCGTGTGTTTGACCGTTGACATCCATGGCTTCTGAGCAGTCTCGGGATGCTTGTAAGCCTGAAACAGCGCGCCCCAGAAATAGGCAACAAGCAGCAGGTTAGAGATGTTGGTGAAGTAATACAAGAAAGAAACGCGGAAGTTCATTCGGAAGACGCCCGCAGAATCACACAGTACAAAGGTGCCAATCACAGCAATAAATAGCTTAAAAATAAATGACGCTTTCTTAGATTTAATCAACGCAGTGCCTCCTTCTGTAAAGCGAGAGGTCACTGTAAACCTAGCGCGCCTCGACAAAAATACGTAATTCTCAGAGTTAACAGTTATGTTTCAAATGAAAAAGATTCAAAAAAATGCGGTCTTCTCACTTTTGGCGAGAAGACCGTGAAATGGCGAGAAAATCGCAGATGTCAAAGGTGTACAAGGCCAACTAGGACTGCGTTACTGAAGCGCGTGCTTGATTACAAGAATTGGATGGTGTAGAAGCAGCCGAGGTCCTGTGGATTTCATGACTTCTTTGACACGAGCGCGCATCTCTTTGCTATAGCAATGCGATTTGCATTTTGAGCAAAACGTCTTTGTCTCAATGTGAGGACAGCGGTCCACACGCGTATGCGCATACTTCTCAAGCTCAGCGCACTCGTCGCACAGAGGTTCGTGGGCTTTGGTGCGATGGCACTTCTCGCAATAAAAGCGAATCATGAGCGAAATAAGATCTTTTTCCTTTTGACGTTTCTGCGCAATTTCTTCAGGTGTCATCAGCTCACTCGTCCCCCATCAACGGTGTAAACAACATCTGCAATTCCCATGGTAGAAGCCCTATGAGAGACAAGAACCACGGATTTGCGCTCAGTTTCTTTATCAAGTGAGCGCAAGATAATAGCCTCGTTTAGGCTGTCTAGGTTACTGGTTGGCTCGTCGAGCAGCATGAGTGGCGCATCATGCAAGAAAGCGCGTGCAAGGCCAATACGCTGACGCTCTCCGCCAGAAAGTGAGTCGCCAAGCTCTGCAACAGGCGTGTCGTAGCCCTGGGGCAGCGTGGAAATGTACTCGTGAATTGAAGCCTTCTTGCACGCCTCAACAATCTCTTCATCCGTTGCGTCAAGCTTTGCAATGCGCAGGTTATTCTTAATGGAATCGTGGTACAAGTGCGTATCTTGCGTCATGTAGCTCTCAAGATCACGCAGGTTAGAGGTATTAACCTGCTCCAAAGGGGTTCCAGAAATTTCAATGGCACCAGGTGTTGCTGGCCAGAAACGCATCAAGAGTTTAAGCAGCGTAGACTTGCCTGAGCCGCTCTTTCCCACAATTCCCACGATCTTATCGGTAGGAATATCCACAGAAATGTTGTCCAGAATCTGCTCGTTATCGTACGCAAATGAGAGCTCAGAAACACGCACGCCTTCATATGAGATGTCTTTTTGACCCACTACATCTTTAACCAGGGGCTGTTCGTCCAAAATATCCAAAACACGATTGCCTGCAGCAAACGTACTGGTCAGGGTTGTACCAAGTGCTGCCAAAGCCACAACAGGTCCAAATGAACTCATCAATGCAATGGTGACAATGAAAGCTTCATTCATAAGAATCTGCTGGTGATAGGCCAAGTAGAACGAACTAAAGAACATGACTAGTGTTGCGGCAAGAATGACCGTTGAGGTAATCGCATCGTTGACACCAAATGCCTTCTTAACTGCCTGCTGTCTGTCGCTTAACTGATCAGCAAGCTTACTGGAACTCTCAAGCATTTGAGTGCCCGTGTTGTACTGCAGAATCTCGTCAAGACCACGCAGGTTATCAAGGGTAACCGTAGAAAGGTTACCAGCAAGATCTCTTGCCTCAGCAGAGTCTTGCTCGGAGCGTTTAGACATAGCAAGCGGAATTGCCACGCCAACTACCAGGTAAGAAACAAGTGCAATAACACCTAAAATCCAGTTGGTGCTGCCCACAATAAACCACACCATAACAATGCAGAACACAACCGCAATGCAGATAGGCGAGATAGTGTGTGCGTAGAAAACCTCAAGCAGCTCAATATCTGAGGTAATGACACTCATCAGGTTGCCCTTATTTTTGACCTCAAGCTTTGCAGGAGCAAGCTTTCTGAGCGCCGTGAACACACGGTCTCTAATAAGCGCAAGCAGTTTAAACGCAATAAAGTGGTTGCATTCCTGCTCGGCATAGCGCAGCAGACCACGGACCAGGGCAAACAAAAGCATGCCACCAAAAAGCAACACCATAGAAGAAGATGAAGCAAAGCCCATAGCGCTGAGCAGCGCATATGCTCCAAAAATGCTGATGAACGTGGCGGAAAGGTTACCCAAAACGCCCATCAAAATTGCAAGTATCATAAAGCCAGCCAGCGGGCGAACCAGCCCCACCAGCCTCAACATGATGGTGAGCGCACTACGGCGAGAAGTACGTGCAGTTGTGGCGCTGTTCTTAACTTCTGTTTTCATTACGCCTCAACTCCTTTCACATAATTCTCAAGCTCAGTCTGGGCCTGCGTCATTCGTTTGTACTCGTCATTTGTTGCAAGCAACTCTTGGTGCGTTCCACTTCCAACAACGCGACCATGCTGCATAACAACAATCTGATCAGCATTTTTAACGTTTACTAAGCGGTGAGAAATTACCAGCACCATCTTTGTCTGAGCAAGCTGGTGAACCTGCTGCATAATAACGTCTTCACTCTCAACATCAATATTTGAAGTAGCTTCATCAAATATGTACATCTGGCTGTTGTGAAGCAGGGCTCTGGCCAGTGCTAATCTCTGACGCTGACCACCAGACAAGTTGGAGCCCTTCTCGGCAACTGGCGCGTCAAGTCCACCCAAAGACTTTACGAACTCAGCAAGATTGACCTGTTCAAGGGCGTGCCAGAGCTGTTCTTCAGTTGCCTCTGGATTACCCATGGCGAGGTTAGAGCGAACGCTTCCCATAAAGAGATGTGCTTGATGACCAATATACGTAACGTTTTGAAGCAAATTCTGGTCAGAAATGTCTGACAAACTGGTATTTCCAAACAGAACATCGCCAGAATATGAGCGGAGTTTTCCGGTCAGAAGTGCTGCAATTGTTGATTTTCCGCAGCCTGACTCTCCTACCAGGGCATTCAAAGAGTTAGCGCGCATTCCAAAAGAAACATTCACCAAGACGGGTTTCTCGCCGTCGTAAGAGAAAGAAACGTTGCGCAGTGTCAAATCACTGGACTCGGGAACTGTTTTGGTTCCCTGCTCACGAACGGGAGTATCAAGTAGGTCAAAAATCTTGTCTGATGCCGCCATGCCGTTCATGGCAATGTGGAAATAGCTGCCAAGAAGGCGCATGGGCAAGAAAAACTCAGCAGAAATCAAGATGATGAACACACCCTGCCACATAAAGAGGAGGTGGTCATTTACCTGCTGAATTGCAAGAATTGTACCAAGCGCGCTTCCACCAAATGCAACCACGTCCATCACGGTGATGGAGTTGAGCTGCATGGTTAGAACCTTCATGGTAATACGCCTGAAGTGCTCGGCTTCCTCGTTCATCTGCTTGTGTTTAAAATCGTCAGCCTTGTAAATCTTTGCTGTGGTCAGACCCTGCAGGTTCTCCAAAAACGTATCGCCAAGCTGCGTATACTGGCCCCAATACTTAGACAAAAGCTTCTTTGCAAACTTCTGGATAAGAACGATGGTCATTGGGATGAGCGGAACAAATACCAGCAAAACAATGCCAACTACCGGACTAATAAAAAGCAACGTCAGGAATAATGTCAGTGGCGCCAAAGCTGCATAGAAGAACTGTGGTAGATACTGCGCAAAATACGTTTCTAGCTGGTCAACGCCTTCAACTGCCAGCTGAACAATCTCACTGGTCGCATATGAATTTTTATACGAGGGACCAAACTCTAAAAGCTTCTGATAGATTTTCTCGCGAAGGGTCTTTTTAACCCTTTTTGCTGCGTAAAAGCTTGTCTTGTGCTGAGCAAGTTTGCAGAAATACCTGATCACAATAGCAATAAGGCAGAGTGCAATAAACACCAACTGCTCTTCGAGGACAAAATAATCCATGAATAGGGCTTGTATCATTCTTGCCAGAGAATACATAAATACAATATTGGCAAGCAGCGCAAGCCACTGGTAAAGCACGGTCAAGCCAATATATTTTTTACTCTCCTCAATGAGGGCAATGAGGCGTTTGTTAATCATCATATGCAGACTTCTTTCGCCTTTCTTACAAGCAGAATCTTTAATCCACTAACTGTTTTAATTGCTTTACATGTAGTTTTGTCGTTGCATATACGAGTTTGCCTTATGCAACATTTAAAAACAACACACAAAATAGCGAGAACAACTGCTATTTTTGAACACGTTCCCAGTCCTCTTTTGTGAGTACTGAGATACCAAACTGCTCTTCTTTGCCTGTATATTTATTCAAGTCTGTAAAGATTTCTGCTTCTGTGAAGCCACACTTTTGAGCCACTGAAGCAGACCTCTTATTACGCTCAAGATATCTAATAATCACCTGGTCAACGCCATGCTCTTCAAATGCATAGGTAGTAAGAGCTTGAGTGCTTTCAGGCGCCAACCCTTGTCCCCAATAAGGACGACCAATCCAATAGCCAATTTCTGCCTGATGCAACTGCTTTGAGGAATCTTTTGGATCAGGAATTTCTTTAAAGTCCAATGACATCGAGCCAATTACATGACCAGTCTTCATATCCTTTACGGCATAACAGAACTTCTCGGACAATACATTTGCAAGAACCTGCTTGGAATCTTCCAGAGTCTTGTGCGGTTCCCAGCCACAAAGTGGTCCGATCTCTGAATCTTTTGCTAGTTCATAAAGCTCATCCGCGTCAGATGCATGCCATGGAATAAGAAACAATCTCTTAGTGGTAATCATCCAAACTCCTTTTGAAACTCTTTGTCTTACGGCTATTTTTTACTGTCCAATCTGTTGGACACTCATTCTTTAACAAATCCATATTCTATTCTCAACATCTTCTAAGGAGGCTCTTATGTACAGTCCTACAAAGCTTGTTGATTCCTTCGTTGTTTCCGGTCTTCCCTACTACGACGCTCCTCTTGTCTTTGACCAGCTCAAACTTGGCTCAGATCTAACCATTGTTCCTGAACGTGATAACCCTTACGACCCAGAAGCTCTTGCTCTGTACTCTAATGACCACAAGCTGGGCTTTGTTCCTAGAGAAAGCAATTCTCTCTGGAGTACTTTGCTCTTCTACGGACATCAAAACATTGTTACTTGCAAGATCACGCAGCTCAGCGATCACCATGGTCATCTTCTTGTTAAAGCAGGTCTTTACGTCATTGATGCTCGTTAATTGGTACTCGTGAACTGTCCGGTTTAGTCCGTCCGTTTTAGCCCGTCTTCGCCGTTTAGCTAGTCCCTTTCTGTGTTTGGTAGCTCTGAAGAATTCCGCTCAGATACTCTTGATATTTCTGTCTGGTCTTCTTTGGAGCTACTAACTCTATATCTGTTCCAAAGGTTGCAAGCCAACCATAAAACGTTGGAGCTTCCATTACAGAAACATGTACGTCAGCTGTAGTTCCATCAGAACTTGGATTGTTCAAAATAATGTTTTTGCCAAAACGGTCGTACACCGAGCACATCACGCGCTCATTAACACGAAGTGTGACCTCAACAACCTCGCCCGAGTACATGCCAAAGACGCGCTCTTGATACTTGTCTATATCAAACTGATTGATCTGCTCGTTAACTGTGGCGTCAGCATCAGAGACCTCAAGTCTAAACATGCGGTCCACGCGATAATTGACAAAGTTTTGATGCTTATCGTTCCACACAATAAGATAGTAGAAATCGTCAATATACGTAAGTTGAACAGGCGTTTCTTCTCTTACGGGAAGCTCTTCAATAACCTTATCTTTAAAGCCCTTCTTGCGGTACTTAAATGAGACTTTTTTCTTCTGCAAAAGAGCCGTTTGAATAGCATTAAGCGCATAAAACACAGACTCATTTTGCGACTTAATACGACCCTCAACATGGATACGCTTCTTGAGCGTATCAGAGGTAGACTTCCCACCCAGCTCACCGATAAGACTCACCAGGTTATTTGCTTTGCGCTCTGTCAAAAACTTTGACGACTGCACAGCGTCTGCCATCAACATAAGCTCCTCAGCCTGAAACTTCCTGGTTGCCAGGCCATACTCAACAGGATGGCGCTGGTAAGACTGAATGTCGTAACCAAAATTCTGCAGAGATTTGATGTCATCATAGAGTGTTTTACGTTCCACGCTTAGCCCGCGCTCTGCGAGCTTTTCAATAAGCTGAGGTGTGCTCAGACCATGATCGTCATCAGTTTCTTCCTCGAAAATTTTTACGAGGTGCAAGCAGCGGGTCTTCTCGCTTGGCATACTGCCTCCGAAGTCTAGCTCCAATAAAAAACTCCTGTCCATTTTAGTGGACAGGAGTCGAGAAGAACGTATGGTCAGAAACTCTTCGGTAAACGGCATGAAAGTCGCAGACAAACCGTTTCCAACTGATATTTAACCCCAAACTTCTTCAGCAATTTCTTTAACAAGCGCAATCTTTGCCCACTGCTCATCTTCGGTGAGCTTGTTACCAATCTCGCAGCTTGCAAAGCCACACTGGGGAGAAAGGCAGAGGTTCTCCAGAGGTACATACTGAGCTGCCTCATGAATACGCTCAATAACCTTGGCTTTCTCTTCCAGCTGGGCGTGCTTGGTGGTGATCAGACCAAGCACAACTTTTTTACCAGCTGGAACAGAAGCCAGGGGCTCAAAGCCACCGGAGCGATGATCATCAAATTCTAAAAAGAACGCGTTTACGTGCTCTTGAGCAAGAAGAGCATCGGCCACATCGTCATAGCCGCCCTCGCAAGCCCAGGTACTATGGAAGTTGCCACGACAAACGTGCGTGTTAATAGTCAAGTCAGCTGGAGCAGCATCAAGAACGCGGTTATTAATCTCCAAGAGTAGTGCCTTAATCTTCTTAAGACCTTCCTGGTTAGCACCAAAGAAAAGCTCTGCACGTGGGTCAACCAGCACGCCCCATGAGCAGTCATCAAGCTGAAGATTACGACAGCCTGCAGCATATACCTGCTTAATAAACGCACCGTAGCCAGCAACAATATCTTCAAGAAGGTCCTGGTCGTTGGCATAGTACTTGTTAGTCTGCTCGCGATTCATGGGCATAATGAACTGCTCAATAAACTGTGCAGGTGCAGGAATAGTAAGCTTGGCAACGGTTGTCTCGTCCTCAAACTGCTGAACAAAGCGGAAGTGCTCTATAAAGGGATGCTCTTTGGTGAGCTCCACTTTTCCTACGAGGAAGGTGTCGTCAATCTCTGCAGTCTCATCGTGGAAAGGCAGTCCAGTATTAGTTGGCGCATGGCCAATACCTTCAAACGCCCACATAAAATCGAGGTGCCAGGTTGCACGTCTAAACTCACCATCAGTGATGACTTTAAGGCCTGCCTGTTTCTCCTTTTGGATAAGCTCTGTAATAGCTTTGTCCTCTACTTGCTTGAGCTCGTATGCATCAATCTGACCTTTTTCAAACTGAATACGAGCCTGCTTAAGATTTTCTGGACGAAGAAAGCTACCAACAATATCAAAGCGATGTGGAGTAGTTTTATCATTTTTGATTGCCATAATGACCCCTTAGAACTGCTTACGAGAAACCAGTATGACAATCAGCACTTCACTTGTGAAATACAAATACTTAACTAATTCATATAGCTAAAACCTATATCTTAACGTTTACCGTTCCACTCATATAAGAACTGGTCAACATACTCCCGCATGTACTTCTCGCGAGCTTTTCCTAGCTCTTTGCCACTGCGCGTATTCATCATGTCTGTCAGTAAAAAGAGTTTCTCGTAGAAGTGGTTGAGCGACGTTGATTTGTGTGAGTGGTACTCCTCGCCGCCCATGTTGAGAGTTGGTGGTTCATCTGGGTCATACATACCGCGGCCATGACTTCCGCCATAGGCAAAGGTACGTGCGATGCCAACAGCACCAAGCGCGTCCAGACGATCTGCATCTTGAACACACATACCCTCAAGCGTTGAAGGAACTACCGAGTCTGTTCCTGAGAAAGAAACCTCATCGATTGCGGTACAAATTGCCTGGATAGTGGCCTCGTCGACAGCATGCTGGCGCAGAAAACCAACGGCCCTATCCTTATGCTCATGCGTCTCTGGAGAAAGCTTGATGTCATCAACATCGTGCAAAAGCGCAGCAAGGGCAACAATCTCTTGATTTGCTCCTTCCTCCTGCGCAATTCTTACAGCCATTTTGTACACACGCAACGTGTGGAAGTAATCGTGGCCACTAAAATCTGTGGAGAAGACCTCTTTTACAAAGTCCAAAGCGTCATCGATAATTTTTGAGTCCATAACTCCCCGCTCAACACATTCAAACGTATCTCTCGCGCATTATTTGCGTAGACCGCGCATCCTCTTAACTGTCTTTTTCTTAGTGTACAAAGCTTCTCTTGCTAGAAAATTTTGAACTCCAAATTTCATGAAATTGTTAACTATCCAGCTTCCACTATTCAGTTTCCGCATAACTCACATTTGTCTTAAAATTTAATACATTTCTATTGCAATTTTTATCCGTTGCACGTTTATGACAAATGTCGAGAAAATCGTTAAAAATAGAGCAATTTAAATGCCATTTTTCAGCGTACCAAATATTTTGATTAAATTATTTATATAACATGAGATGAAGACGTTTTTTGAAATGTGTTCAAACTATAAAAATCGCTGGTTGAGCTAACAATTTTTACCAAAATAATAGATAATTATCTATACAAAAAATGCTCTGAATATGTGTCATTTGTCTCCATCGTGCTTATCGTGATTTATCACTTTTGGCACAAGCTTTAATTGCAAATTTTGTTGGGGTATTCACTATTTGTTAGGGGTAGGTATGGAAAGAAAAAACAAGAACTTTGCAAGCAAAGGGGCAAAGACAGCTATGTCTTTGGTACTCGCGCTCTCTTTGGTCCCTTCTTCAGCGTTAGCAGAAATTGCTAGCACTCAAGAAGTAACTCAGACGCAAGAAGTTGCAGCAACTCAAACAAGTGATGCAACTGCCTCAACTTCGGAGGCAACTGCAGAGAGCTCTACTGAGGCTACCACTACCGCAGAGTCTACTTCCAACCAGCAGACTTCTGAGCAGACTACTGCTCCTGCAGATAGATCTTCTCGCCGTGTTACAAGAAGCCTTTCTTACATCTCAACTGAGCTCTGGGTAGACGGAACCAACGGTAGCGATACTAACGAGGGCTCCAGCTCCGATCCTGTTAAATCTCTCCAGAAAGCACTGGAGCTGTGGGGAGAAACTTCTTCAATCTACACCATTCATCTTAAAGGCAACCTCAATCTGACCTCTACGGTTACCATTCCTTCTGGTCTTACACTCAAGATTGAATCTGAGGGCGCAACGCTTACTGGCACTGGAAACAGCATTGACGGTCTGGTTCTATCACCTGGCTCAACGCTGACCGGCACGGGCACCCTTACCATGTCTGGCTTCAAGACAGCACTCACTGCACAAGATGGCTCAACCATCACCGATGGTACCTATGTCTTTAGAAACAATGCAGGCTCCAGCGGTACTCGTGGCATTTCTCTTGGTGGAGCCGTTAGCGGTAGCACTAACAAGAGCAGCGTTACCATCACCGCAGACGATAAGAGCAATACAAACTTCTTTGAGTCTGGTGTCACCTTTGAAAACGCTACTATCAAAGTAACTTCACAGGCTCGTACCTGGAATGACGCTCGCAACCTCAACCTTAGGAACACAGACCTTACCGTTGAAGGCTTTGGTCAGACTTTCTACGTCAACCAGCTCAACATGAATGATTCCACCCTAACCATTAACCCATCTTTCTGGGGCCAGACGGGCATGACCATCCAGGGAACTTCCAATATTGTTAACTCCACCATTAATGCTAATGCTGGCTCAACTTCTGGCATTTCTGTTGGTGTAGCTGGTGGAACAGTAAACGTTACTAACTCAACCCTTAACTTCACTAACGGTGGAACTGGCGGCCTTAACGTCAACACTGGTGACGTCATCATTAACAACTCCACGATTAAGGGAGACGGTCGTAACTCTGGCGCCCTCTTTGGAGCCCAGACTAACGGCTCCATCCAATTCACCGGAAACAGCCTGGTAGAAACCCCTGCTACCAAGAACTCCGATAACGGCGCTGGCCAGACTCGTCAGAACTATAACGTTGTTGGCGGCTCTTACCTGATCAAATACGCACCAAGCTACAACAGTGGCTTTGGTAGCACTATCCCTACAAACGGTGCAGCTAACGGCAACGAGGTTCTCTCGCTCTTTACCCTTGCTGACCCATCAACTAACTCTCTGAGCCTCATTAATGCTAGCGGAGCATCCTATACCTACCCAGTTGCTAATGCTTCAAGCGATGGCCAGAAACACGTTTGGGCACCTGCCGCAACCGTTACTTTTGACCTCAATACCCCAGGCGTTACCGGCGTCAACCCAACATTTGCTGACGGCACTACTGCTAACAAGACTGCTCTTGCTATGCGCGGCAACTCTCTTGCAACTGCATCTTCTGTAGCAGGAGGCTCCACTACCCTACCTGCAGATCCTTATGCGAGTGGTCAGGAGTTTGACGGCTGGTACTACACCGACGCTGCTGGTACCGAGCACCAGTTCACCGCTGATACCCAGGTCACCTCTGACATGACAGTCTATCCACATTGGAAGGCCAACACTGCTTGGCTCTATATCAGGTATCACAACGGCAACGGCGTTACCGTTATTGAGCGCGTTGCTACAAATGCTGGTCGCACCGTTAACGTTCTTTCTAACACTGACGTTAACAATCGCGACAGCAACTTCAACATTGCAGGTAAAACCTTCAAGCGCTGGACCACTCAGGCAAACGGCGCTGGCGATGAGGTAGCAGCTAATTCCAGCCTGGCTGTTCCTGCAGGTACTGATACCGTTGATCTGTACGCAGACTGGGAAGAGCAGCACCTTACCGTGTCCTTCTCGGCAAATGGTGGAACCTTCTCTGCGAACAGCGTCTTTAAGCAGAATCCAAACGTCTTTGACATCACCACCGATGCAAACGGCGGAGAAGTTGCAACTATCAAGACTCACCCAACTGTTGCTGAGCAGACCAATATCAATGCACTGCTTCAAAACCTTAGCGGCAACACTCTCAGCGCTACAACGGCTGGAATTGCGAGCCCTACCAGCTCTAATACCAATACTGCCTATACAGATATTGCAACTTTTGAGAACCACATTCTGGACAACACGGATGATCCAATGACCTTCTTTGGCATTGTTATTGGTCACAACTACCACTACTGGTTCACTGACGCTGCAGGTAACTCCCCTGCAACCATTAACGGTGGCGCAACGCTTACCAACGACGTCACCTACTACCTCAAGTGGAAGGAAGATCCTTCCATCCAGAGAGTAGAGCTTACTAGCGATCTTCCTGCTGATATGTGGAGTGACTCTCAGAGCAACACCACTCAGATCAAGGAAGTTACTAACGATAAGAGCTTCAGTCTTACAGGCGCTATTGACGCTACTTCCGTCATTAATCAGATGAGCGCTTTTGAGAATGGCATTGCTGGCGGCCTCGACGACCTAACCAAGATTACGCTTTCTGGCACAACTTCTACCTTTACTGCAAAGCTCACGCTTCCTGCTGGCGTTGTTGTCCCAGCTAATCCAACAGTAACTACCTCTGGCCTTGGTGATCTCTTTGAGGTTACAAACGTTTCTGTGAACGGTCAGGAAGTTACCGTTACCCTGAAGCTCAAGGGCACTTACACCAACTACAAGCAGCTCAAAGACGCTGTCGAGACAGTTGGCAAAGACGATGCAGCTACCGCAGAAATTGCAAGACCTCTTACCGTAACTGTTGATGGTCTCACACTTGACCCAACTCAGGTAACCAATGGTCAGGAGCTCACTGCTACAGGTACTCTTACTGGCTCCTTTGAGTCTTTTGCAAAGAACACCGTCACCAACGTCACCAAGAAGTTCGAACTTTCTTGGAACGGCGTTCAGATTGCTGCAAGCAGAGACCCTCGTGGTACCGGCATTCAGCAGACTCTGATTGTGAACAACCCAATTGAGATGAACCTTCCTGCAGATATGCTTGCTGACGAGAATACCGAGCATGACCAGGTCATCACTATGAAGGCAGGTTCTACCTTTAACCTCACTGGTTCAATTCTTGCTTCCTCTATCCAGGAGCAGATGAACAACATTGAGCGCGCCTACCCTAATACCAACCATGACACCATTACGCTGAGCAACCTGAAGTTCAAGTTCACAGCAACTCTGACTGTTCCTGAGGGAATGACACTTCCAAGTAACCTTGATGCCAACACCATCCAGGCTTCCAACTTTGGCAGTGGCTTTAAGGTCAGCGATGTCCAGGTCAACGGTCGTACGGTTACCGTCACCTTTGAGCTCAGCGATCCTTCCTCCATTAGAACGTACTCTGACCTCGAGCGCATTGTTGATGAGGCAAGTGCAAACGATGGCTGGATGAAGCTCACCATTCCTGGCGTCACCATTGACTCCAATGTTGCTGCAGGCACCCAGCTCACCGCTGTCGGCACCGTTACCGGCTCCTTCAGTGCTATTGCTGATTCCGCAGCTGGCAACCGCAAGGTCTTCTCGTTCACCTGGAATGGTGTCCAGTGGCCAGACGGTAAGGACGCTGTTGCAACTGATAACGACACAATCCAGCTAACCATTACTGTTGCAGAGGAAGAGACTCCAGAGACTCCTTCCACTCCAACTAAGCCATCTAAGAAAAAGAAGCAGAAGACTCCATACACCGGAGATGCTTCTGCTGCAGCACCTCTTGCTGCACTTCTCGCTGGTATGAGCGCTGTAATGACTTCACTTGGCATTACTAAGCGTCGTAAGAATAAGTAAGAAAGAAAGTGATTGGTTCTGTATCGCTCTAGTTAGGATGTGCTATGAAAAGTAAGGCAAGGATTGTAGCGGGATTGCTTTTAGCTGCCGTTGCATTCGTCGCAGCATTGCTGCCTAACCTTAGCGTGGCTTACGCAGAAGACACTACAGGTCTTCAAATCAATGCTCTGAGCATTGAAGATGCGTCGACTCACGCCCAAGTTGCTGACCTTCTTGCAGGTCAAACTCCTGCTCTTAAGGCGGGAGTCACCTACGCCTTGAATGTTGGCTACACAATCCCTGCATCGTTGCAGTTCTCCCCAACGTACCTCAACGTGAGGTTTGGAGACGGACTCTATGTCACAGGTCTTCCAGGTGCAACGTTTACCGTTGGTGGCATCTCAAACACCAGCTTCTCTAACCTGGTTACCACACCTACGGGAACGGGAACCCTTCCTTACGGCTATCCTGGTGCAAGTTCCGAGAAGAACCGCAGTGGTGATTTGGTCTACATGACCAATAACGGCCTTACCCAGGTTTCTTCCAGGGGAGAAATTCAGTTCAAGCTTGACGACGCTGTTGAGAACCAGAGCGCAAGCCAGGTTATCGCAAATGCGATTCGTGTTAGCTTGAGTACCGCTGCAACACAAAACATTGATCCACACACCTCATCTGTTACTGCAGCTGACGCCATGACCTATGGTTTCTGGGCTGATCAGTCCACCGAGGTTCTCTCTAAGGGTGGCACCACCTCTACCCTGCAGGTTTCTACCACAGGCTCTAAGGTACTCACCGAGGCAAACAGCAAGACTACAGTTCAGGTTGTCTATCCAAGTGATATGGAGCTTGTTGGTGTCAACGAGACCAGCCTCTACAACACCCCAGGTACCATCGTCTCTACTACCGATGACGGCACTAACAAGACCGCAACAGTCGAGTGGAACGAGCCAGGCTCTTACGCAGGTACCCCAACCTTTAAGCCACAGATTAAGGTTCCTGCATCAAGCACCAGACCTAACAACTCAACCTTTAACGTCACCATTAAGAACCTCACTATGTCCGTTTGGAATGACACTCCAAACGTCAACCGTACCTCCGCAAACGCTTCTTCTACGCTTACGGTTACCGTAATTGACGGTCTTAACCCAGAGCGTCTTACCACACACGCTCTTGTCGATACAGCTCCTAACTGGGCATACAAGAAAAACGATACCTACAACGTTCGTCTTGGCACCTATCTCATCAAGAATGAACTCTCCTCAGACACCGCTCCAAAGACGCTCGAGATGACCATCGATCAGAACCAGACCGCTATCATCCGTGGCGTCACCATCCCTTACAAGGCTGGTATGACCTATGGTCCAATCCACTGGACCGCATCGGACGGCACGAGCGGAACTGCTGACCCAAGCATTCTGCGTACCTCTGGTGTCTCCGCACTTATCACCAACACTGCCCTTGGTCTTGATATCAATACCTCTATCACTTCCATCAAGGTTGACCTTGGTCCAATTCTTGGCGGATACGATGGCATTAGGCCAATGAGCGATCTTCTCGACACATGGAATCCAAACAACAAGCATGTCACTGACGAGTACTACGGCTGGAGCTACATCTCCAACGGCGTTTACGGCTCTTGGAAGAAGGGCACTAACGCCGACGTTGTCACTAACGTCAAGCTCTACGACACTGGTACCACTCCTGACGCAGGCGTTACGCTGACCGCTAAGTCCGGCGCACCTAAGGTTCTTAACGGCGTTGGTAGCATCGATAAGACCCAGATTAACGGCGGCGAGACCTTCAAGATTTCTGGTCGCATCGACGACGCAAACTGGGACTGGAACCCTCTTCAGGAGCCAGTACTCTACGTCATCATGCCTGAGGGCTTCACTTACAGCAACCTCACCGTTTCTAACGGCACGCTCAGTGCTCCTGAGTTTGTAGGAACGTACGATAAGGACGGCGTAGCTGTTAAGGTTTGGAAGTACACCATTGATGTTGGCGACGAGACTCGCGGCCAGTATCAGCCAGACTTTACCAGCAAGAACATGACTCTGAGCATGGATGTCCACACCACTGATCTTGCAGGCAAGGGCATCTACCACATCAATGACTTTGTTGGCATTACCACCAAAGACTTCAAGGAGATTGGTGCTCAAATTAAGTCTGAGCACTGGGACCGCAGCAACTGGAACACTTCCCAGTACACCAGCCTGTTTGGCAACAGCGTCAACTCTGGCGAGACCATGGTTTCTCTCTCCGAGCGCCCTGGTATCAACATTGCACAGGCATCTGCTATTGCCGCTGCATCTACCCTTTCTGTAAAGGACGTCATCTCTGGAACCGTTACTGACTACACGTACGACTCCGCTAATCCAGGCGCAACTACCCCTGTTATGCAGCGCGATGACACCGCAACTGTTCACATTGCTGTCCGCAATAACACCGGTAACACTGCAAATACCACGCAGCTATTTGTTCCTTTGCTCTCCAAGTCTGCAGACCGCGGTGCTGGCATCAATCCAGAAGGTGCAACTCAGCTTCCTCTTACACTTGAAGGCGTAAGTTCTTCTTCCAACTTCTCTTACCAGTACATCAAGCTGAACCCTGGTGTTACCTACACTGCAAACCATGCTCCACAGCCTGGCGACTACACCGTAGTCACTAATCCTGCTGAGGCCGACATGGTGCTCTTTACTTCTACACGCGCTCTTGCTGCAAACAGCGGCGGCTTTGTTGACGTCACGTATAAGGTTGCCGACAACGTTGACGCTTCCTACGACGGTAATCGCAGTGTATTCAGCAGCGTTCTTGACTACGACATTGCTGGTAACCACTCCACTCGTACCCTCTCCACTCACGCTCTGAGCTATGCAGGCATTGATCTCAAGATCAATAAGGTCTGGGACGATAACAACAATGCAGCTGGTAAGCGCCCATCCACAGCTGATTTTGGTGCTAACAATCTGGTTCTCTCTAACGATAAGAACCTTGATACCAGCACCATTGCGCCTGAGGTTACCGATAATGGAGATAACACCTACACCATTGTCTACAAGGGTCTTCGTAAGTACGTAGACAATACTGCTGCTGATACTGTTTCGTACACCATCACCGAGAACGTTCCTAATTCCTACGTTTCAACTAGAAGCAGTATTTCTCGCGTTGAGCAGTACACCACCACTCAGTCGCTGGTAAATGTCTACAATGTCAGGCCTACCATTGTGACACCATCCGTTACCAAGATTGTCGAGGGTGATTACCCAGTTGTTCCTATACCTGGAGGGCCTTCACCTGCGTCTCTGGTTAATTCTTACCTGAGCTCAAGTAACGTTAGCGCAGCAGGCGCCACAAGCACTGCAAGCGCGACAAGCGCCGACGACACTGCAAGCGGCAGCTTTGCCGAGAGCCTGATCAACAACTTCCTGGCAAACGGCTCTGAAGACGAGGGCGACGCTCCTAACGTCTTTATCTTTGAGATGACACGCCTTGATCCATCCAGCCCCATGCCTGAGGGATCTACCGGCAATACTGCTCGTACACGCAGGCTTCTCGGTGGCGACGCTGTATTCCGCAACATTACGTTCACTCAGCCTGGCACCTACGTGTACACCATCAAAGAGGTTACCGGCACCCAGAACATCCAGTACGATCAGAGCGTCTACACCGTTACCTATAACGTTGCTGACGACGGCACTGGCCAGCTTGAGGCAACACGTACTATGACCAAGACTGACGAGGACGGAAACGTTACTACCGTTGACCTTGGCGAGCATAACGATGCAACAGGCGCTGTCTTTACTAATGTCTATCCTGATCCACTGCCAGCCAGGGACTATCCAGTTGTCCAGAAGGTTGTTACTGGTAACGCACCAGATGCTCCAACCGACTATCCATCAGTTCTCCCCGACGACAACGGCGGCAACCCACGCACTGCAACAACTCAGGATGTCTTCAAGTTCACGCTCACCCGTAACGATCCTTCCTACCCAATGCCAAACAACGCAACAACAGATAGCGTTGAGACTTCTGTTGCAGTTTCTGGCGATAATAACTTCGGTGAGCTAGTCTTTTCTCAGCCTGGCACCTATGTTTACACCATCAAAGAGGTTACCGGTACTAACCAGAGGGTTACTTACGACAAGTCCGTCTACACTCTCACCTACACCGTCTTTAAGAATGATGATGGCGAGCTTGATTTCACCTATCACATTACTAAGACCGCTGAAGATGGAACCGTATCAGAGGTTGATCAGTGCGAGTGCAACAGCACGCCTCCTCTGGTCTTCACTAACGACTATCCAGAACCTGAGCCTCAGCCAACACCAGATCCTGAGCCAACTCCTAGCTCTGATCCACACAAGCCTTCTAAGACTAAGAAGAAGCGCGTTCTGCCAGACACTGGCGATGTCGCTGAGCTTGTAATTGCTTCTGTTGGCATGGTTGCTTCTGGCATCACTGCTCTCGGCTTTGCACTAAGGGCTCGCAAGCAGAAGTAAGATAAAACTGCTAGAGCGATCTTCTCGCACACAAAAACAGCCGCCTTCACAAGAAGGCGGCTGTTTTCCTTGGACAAGACGTTTTTCTCGCCAGAGATTACTCCCCTAGCAAAGTCTGTAAATCATAGCCGAAGGACTTAACAAACTCGTAAGCGTCCTTCTGCCAATCCTCTTTGAAGACACCAGGGGCGGTCTCGAAGAAGCTAGAGTCCAAATAACGAATAATAATGAAGTTGCTGTTTGGCTGGTCGAATCCATTGCCCCTGCTGAAATCAATACCGTGACCAGTATTTCTTCTCATCGCGGCCTCAAGAATAGGTACTGTGAGCTCGTTGACGGGAACTACAATGTCTGCCCTATCAAAAAAACCACCTTTTTCTTTAGTGAAGACAAAGAGATTGTTGAGTGCGCCACCAGCAACACACTGAACTCGACGAATGTCGGAAAGCTTGACCTGATGCTTTGCGCCGGAAATCACGCCGTTTGCGATACTAATCTTTTTCTCCTTGAGGCTGAACCCAAGCTTAGTGTTTAACGTATCAAGGTTATTGGGGAACTCAGTAGTTAGCTTATTGGCTGCAAAAGCGAGGATGATAGTCTTGGTATCAAGAATGTTATGGCCAAAACCACGATACTTGAGATCTGTGTCAATGCTAGCGAGGTTATGACCGTCGTTATCCTTAAAGGTAATCTCGTAAGGACCGTTTGAGCTGCAATAATTCAGTAAGAAGATTGAACCGACTTCTGAAAACAAAACCTTGACCTCTGGCTTTCCATTACCTGGAACATAAGCCAGACCATCTTTTGTAACGGTATAAGAATACTTATCGTCGCACTTAATAGATACCTGACGGTCATCAAAAATGCTTCTCATGTGCCTTTTACCTCCACGTTTTGCAGTACAAGAAATAACTAGGAACTACCTAAAATTATATCGTGTTGCTGGATAATTCTTTGGTACACGCTAATTTTTCGGCGGATGAAGTCAACTTGGCGTTGGCAGAGCCGTCAAAATCGTTTGAGCAATTTGATTTCTGCATAATGGAATCTGTTTATTCATAATCGTGAATACCGCAATTTTAGAGTACTGATTTTAGTGCCCAAAAAGGTAAAAAAGCCGTTTAGTTGGGGATGAAAATTGAAATTTCGTTATTTGAAGCCCAACTAAACGCATTTTTTACCATAGTTAAAAGTTTTTCCTGGGCAAATGCGTATGCAGAAAAATGTAACCCCCAACTAAACGCATTTTTTACCACTTGACGCTAAAGCGGAAGTGGGAACTTTACAAAACACCAGGATAGCGACACGACGTTATAGTTCTGCGCCGTACATACGGTGGCCTTGGCAGCTTGGTTGCTTTGGTGGCCTTCCACGCGCCACGCAAAACAGGCTCCTGGTTTTACCAGGAGCCTGTTTTTAGTCAGCTATCAGCGAGTTCGAAAAGCCTGGCTATTAGCTGTTCTTCCTTCTCAGAGCAATACCAAGACCACTCAGGGACAGAGCTGCAGCTCCAACGATTGAAGCAATACCTGAAGCGTCGCCAGTGTAAGGAAGACCTGGCTTCTTAGGCTCTGGAGTAGTAGGTGGCGTGGTTGGAGGAACAACAGGAGCAGTGTTGGTCACTGTGAAGCCATCGTCCTGATTACCTGTGATCTGGGTTGTGTAGCCAGAAATAGGAGTCTCGGAGATGGTGTATGCGTACTCGTGACCATCAGTCTTGTCGTAGAACTCAAGGTTGCTGAAGGTGTGCTTCCAGTCGTCAGCCTTGGTGATGGTTACCCTATCAACCTCGACACCGTCACGATACAGAACAATCTCAGCAGAGTCGCCTTCCTGGTTCTCCCAAACCTTGGTGACCGGAATGTCGCGAGTCTTCATGTTGGTGTTGGTTACTACATAGTTAGTAGCGTCGCCAGTAATCTGGGTGGTGTAACCATCAACTGCATCCTCAGTAATGGTGTAGTTGATCAGAGCACCATTGTTGTACTGGTTAAGGTTGCTGAACGTATGCTGCCAGTTGTCTGCAGCGGTCAGAGTAGCGCTCTGAACCTCAACACCATCAGCGAGCAGGTGAATAGTTACGCTATCAGCAGGTGCACCAATCCACTTCTTTGTTACTGGAACAGAAACCTTACCTTCAATGGTGTTGGTAACTGTAAGCACAGTAGCTGAAGAGCCGGAATAGGAAGGTGTGTAGTGAGCAATTGGGTCTTCCTTGACGGTGTACTCAATCTCGTGACCAGCAGTGTAACGTGGCAGGCCGTTGAAGATGTGAGACCAGTTGTTACCTGCGTTCAGGTCAAACTCGCCAACCTGAGTGCCGTCTGCATAGAGCCTGACGTGAACACTAGTAGGACGTAGACCCTGAGCATTCTCGTCGTCAACCCAGACCTTCTTAACTGGGATGCTCAAAGCCTCAGGAGCATGCTGGTTTGTAATCTCAAAGCCATTGATGCTTGTGGTGTAGCCAGGTACAGCGTCCTCAGAAACGGTGTAGGTAATCTCTGTGTTGCCACTGAACTTAGGCAGGTCAGAGAAGGTGTACTCCCAGTTGTCAGCAGCGGTAACAGTCTTGTGCTGAACCTCAACACCATCTGCAAGAAGTCTGACAACAATGGAAGCTGGACGCTTACCGTCGTTGTTGTTGGAGTCGTCCCAGAGCTTCTTACCAGAGACGGAGACCTTCTCCTGCTGCAGCTGGTTGGTAACACTCAGTGCAACGGAATCGTTTGGTGAATTCTCATCTGCCTGACCAGAAGTAGCAGTTACCTTGTACTTCTTTCCATTGTAAGTGACCATGCCATTAGCGTCTGTGCCTACCTCTTCAAGAGTGTAGACGATAGGAGTCTTTGTGCTGGTTCCATCGTTGTGAGTTTCAATGGTGTACTTACGAAGATGCGTGAACGAAGCAGTCCAGTTGTTAGCTGCGGTAAGGTCAAGCGTCTTACCAGTATCAACGCCGTCGGCAAGAAGCTTTACGGTAATGGAGGTAGCATCTGGCTGAGCAATTGCGTTGCCGTCAGCGTCAAGCCACTTCTTCTCTACCTTGACATCCATGATGTCAACAAGCTGGTTTGCGACCTTCTCGGTACGACGCATAGCAGCTTCGTTGTTGTAGATAACGCTCATGTCGTTGTATGCAAGAGCCTCGGAGAGGTTTGGATCGTACAGTGGTGCCTTCATAGTAAGAACCGCAGACAGAACGGTGTATGGAGGCAGAATAGTGCCATCCTTACCAACAATCTTGATTGCCGTTACCTTGGTGTAGTCAGCTGGAGTCTTAGTCCATTCTGGGCTGTTAATCTCGTTGATATCGTTCTGAGCTGGGTGTTCATCGGTGCGATAGTAAATCTCGTACTGGGAGCTGACATCAGTTGAACCAATCCTCAGATCAATAGGACCCTGAAGTGTATTGCTGAAAGCAGAGTTTCTGCCGTCGCCCACATATGGCAACACGTCGTACATAAGAATCTTATTCATTGGCGTGTTGTAGTAGTTACGAATGCTCAGACGATACTGGAAGAGTCCGCTGGTATCGGTGACGCCAGCAAAGTCAGTCATGATAGTAGCCGAGGTAAATGCCCTACCGTAGAATGTACCGCCGCCAGCGATGTTTGGCTCAAGACTACGGATGTGCTTGTCGGACTGGATACTCTCAACGTTGTTGCCAAGAACCTTTGCAGTTGCCTTAAGAATAGTCTCGTCAGTGACACCATTCATATTGATGTCAAGGTCATCCTTGACAAAGTTACTGGCGTTGTACATACCAGAGAAATCATCTGGTGTGCCGTGAGTCCAGTTTGTTGCATAGAAGTAGACGTCATTATTGTTGTTCAGAACGTCATTCTCGGCCTTAGAAGGAATAATGTCGTCGTTGATTACCAGGTTCCTAATCTCATAACCCATGGTTCCATACTGATACACGTATCCAGACGGAAGGGTAATCTTGATTGCATTGCGTCCGGTCTCGTTGTAGTTCCTGATGTACTCAACCTTCTCAGGCTGCAATGAGTCAGCAATTGGTGAAACCGAGGTATTCTCGTCATAAGAAACGCCAGCAGGGAGAAGATCGACAAAGGTTGGATTCTTCAGGTAACGAGCAGGTGAAAGCTCTGTCAGCGCAAAGCCCACGCGAGCACTAAAGCGCTCGTTAGGCATACCTACACGCTGGTACCAAGAGGACTTGGACAGCCAGACCTTCTCGCTAAATGGAGTAAAACGAGTATCCCAATTTGCGGAGAAGTTCATTGGGGTCTTGGTGCCGTCGGTATTAACTTTATTGGCGTTGACCTTGATGATGTTGGTAAGAGGTCTGTCGCTGTAAACCTCGCCAAATGGATTCATGAACATCATCTGGATGTTGAAATCAATGTTGCTGGTTGGCTGCAGGGTTACGTTCTTGAAGTAAATACCAATCTTCCTGTACTGAGGAGACACAGCGGAAGCGTTGGATGGATCAAGTGTACCCTGGTTGATCTGGTCCAGATAGGACTGCAGCTGCTGCTGGCTTGCCGAGTTCATGTCAGCACGGTAAAGCCAGTTTGCACCGTTCTTCCTGGTAGGAATGATGTCATAGCTGCCGTCAGCCTTGTAGCCACGGACCTCAATCTGGTCCATGGAGAGTCCAACTCGCTGACCAACTGCAACAAGATTGCCGGTCAGGGCGGTCATAAAGAGACGGTTGTCGGTGTTAGCAACGTCCTCGATGAACTCGATGTCGGTGAGTGGGGTGTCCAGCTTGTTGACCAGCTTGATAGTGTAATCAAGCTTCCTAACAGCAAGGCCGTTTTTGTCAAACTGAATGGTTACTGGACCACGCTTGCTGAGCATACCGTTGCCGCTGAAATCATTACCAGCAAGACGGAATTGCTTAGAGTCGTCATCAAAGTTGTGCTCGTTGCCAGGGACTTGGCCAACAGTCTCTTCTGCTGCACTTGGGTTGTAAGGGATGCCCTGAACCGTTGCAGTGTTGTTGAAGATCACGCGATTAGTGCCGTTGAGATAGCGAGCTCCCGGGAAGGAAAGCTTGAGCTGGGAATATGCAGGAAGGTTATCTCTGATGTAATCGTTAAGAATGGTGATTCCTGCAGGAATATCAAATTTGAGGGTTACGGTACGTCCATCTGGGCTGAGCGTCCAGTTAGGGTTCTTAGCTGGGTCAAAGTGAGCGGTAACGGTTTGACCTGCTGCATTTACGTACGTAGGAAGGGTATCGGTGATGATGATGGAGCGATAAGCGCGATAGTACTGGTAAAGCCTAAAGTTGAAGATAACGTCTGCGGTTTTATCGTTGGAAAGAGCGGACGAATCACCTGGGGCGTTAATGCCACCATACAGGAGCTGGTCGTTGGTCTCTTCACCTGCAACCTGCTTCATGAGCCAAGGCTTGTCGTAGGTAATGGAGTATGTCTGATCAGGCATATTAGCAAGCTCGGTGCCGTCTGCATTGTACACACGAACAACTGGCTTGAGCTGGAAATCTGCTGGGGTAACCATGTCTCTGAAGCTCATAACGTAAGGGAGCTCCAACTTAACGGTAGTATCGATAGTATTGAGGTACAGACGCTTAATGGTCTTGCCATCAGGGGTAACGATGGTCTCCTCGCGCTTGATAATAGGCTGTGTAGCTGCTGCTGGAGTAGCAAAGTTATCAAGATAAGTGTCAGGAGTAATGTTGTTGGTGTTGTTGATATCCGTAGCGGACTGCTTAGTGTTTACCTCAATCTCCAGGTAAAGACCGTCGATTGGCTTATGAAGGCCAGTTGCGTCAATCTCAATACCTGTGGAGATATTTGCATTGCCCTTAACGGTTGTGGGTGAAGTGGGCTTAAGGTTAACAGTAAGCTCTCCATCAGCGCCAAAATCAATGTTTTGTGTTAACGGATAGGTCACTGCCTTTGCAACAGTGCTTGTACCCAAAATAATGATACCGGTGAGCATCATTATTGCTGCAAACATAGTTGCAAACGTCTTCTTAAAGTTGCTCATATCAACCCCATCTTTCCTATCGAACATACCCCTGGAGATACATAAAGCTCCACTAAACATACTAATGGTTTTTGACAAAATATTTAAAGAAATATCGTGTTCAAATAAATTTTTTTATTTCAATCTTGGACAAAGACTTTGAAAACTGACTAAATTGCGCTCAATTAATGCTACAAAGTGCGTAGATTTAACTTCATTACTCCTGGCGAGAAAAACGTGCGCACCAAACCATTCTTTTTTCCATTTCTTTTATGCTCCTTCAAAAAAATTGGCTGGCGTATACGCGTCAGCCAAAAATAATTCTTCGGTCAGTACTTTCTGCAAAAAATGATACTGGAATAAGTACATATCAACAATAAACAGACATCCCTATGAATAAATAATCAAATTAATTCCACAGTTTTCTTCACTTTTGGGGCTGGGAGCGGTCTTCAGCGAGCTGCCAAAACTGTAGGGTTTCTCGCCAAAATGTTGTGGATACAACAAATGAGCGTAACAAACAAACGTAAAATAGAGTTACTGCTAAGCAATCTGCAAGTAAAATTAAACAAACTGCTGTTGGACACTATGGGAGAGTCGTGCCAGAACGAACCTACATTTCCAGATCAACTCACCTGATGGGCGCAACTATCACCATTTCTTTATTGCCACCCTCCAATGATTCGCAGCAAGAGCGCACTGCAGAGCAGCTACTTGACGATGTCTATAAACTCCTTAACATCTATAACCAGCGGTTTAGCGCAAACGACGCCAATTCCGAGCTTATGCAGATCAATCATGCAGCAGGCAAGCATCCTGTCCCCGTTGACCCCGAGCTGTTTGAGCTCATTCAAATTGGCAAAGAACAAAGCCTTATACCTGCAAGTCATTTAAACATTGCACTTGGCCCCTTGGTACAAACCTGGCGAATCGGCTTTTCTGACGCTCGCATTCCAAATAACGCCGAGGTCACGCACGCGCTGTCGCTTACTGATCCACAACTCATTGAATTGGATCCTCTGAGCTGCACCGTGTTTCTCGCCAAAGAGGGCATGAAGCTGGACCTGGGATGCTTGGCCAAAGGCTACATCGCCGACAAAATTGCAGATTATCTGAAAAGTCAGCACGTCACTTCCGCCCTTATCAACCTTGGCGGTAACATTAAGACAATTGGCGCCAATGTGCTCGCGAACAGGCCGTGGCAGATTGGCATCCAGGATCCGCGACAACCGCGAGGCACCAACCTTGCTGTGCTGCCTATTTGCAACCAGTCCGTGGTGACCTCCGGTACCTACGAAAGGAAACTGCAGGTAAACGAGCACACCTATCACCACATTCTTGATCGAAGCACGGGCTATCCAGTTGACACGCAACTTGCGAGCATCACGATTATCTCGGACAACTCGCTTGATGGAGAAATTTGGACCACGCGTCTTTATGGCGAGAAACCCCGTCAGCTCCTTGCCCGTGTGGAACAAGAAAAAGACATCGAAGCGCTCATAGTAACCACTGATAATCGCGTATATTATTCGTCGGGAATCTCGCCTGAGTTCCTTGCGTAATTCAGAAAGGAAGTTTGATGCTTAACTTTGTTGGCCTTATTGGCACCAATTCAAAAGAGTCAAATAACCGAAGACTCCTGCAGTTTATGCAGAAGCACTTTGCCGACAAGGCCTCCATTGAGCTGGTGGAGATCGACAACATTCCCCTGTTCAACAAGCCTCAAAAGATGAAGGTTCCCGAGGTTGTCTCCGAGCTTGCAAAGAAAATTGAGGCCGCAGACGGCGTCATCATCGCAACACCAGAGTACGACCACTCCATTCCAGCTGTGTTGCAAAACGCGCTTGCTTGGCTGTCCTACGGCATCTTCCCTATGGTCAACAAGCCAGTCATGATTGTCGGCGCATCCCTGGGCACGCTCGGATCTTCTCGCGCACAGCTTCAGCTCCGCCAAATTCTGGACGCTCCCGAGCTCAAGGCCGCAATCATGCCAGGTTCCGAGTTCCTTCTTGGCCGCGCCCCTCAGGCATTTGACGAGAAGGGCAGCTTGAAGGACAAAGTTACCGTCAAGAAGCTTGACCTACTCTTTGACGATTTCCGTCTGTTTGTGAAACTCAACGAGAAAATGGCCGCATCGCGCGAACTTCTCCGCAAAGAGGCCGAGAACTTTGACTGGGAAAACCTGTAGGCCTGGAAGGAACTACTACTATGAAATTTGTCGGAATCGTCGGTTCAAATGCGGAGATTTCCTATAACCGAAAGCTTCTGCACTTCATCAAAAAGCATTTTGCCAAGCAGTTTGAGCTTGAAATCCTTGAGATTGATAACATTCCCCTGTTCAACCAGGACCTCAAGTGGGACGAGAACTTCCAGATCCGCCTGCTGTACAACAAGATTACCCGTGCTGACGGCGTCATTATTTCTACGCCCGAGCACAACCATACCATCTCACCTGCGCTTAAGAGCGTCATCGAGTGGCTCTCCTACGATGTGCATCCATTTGAGAACAAGCCTGTCATGATTGTCGGAGCTTCTTACTACGACCAAGGAACTTCTCGCGCGCAAGTGCATCTGCGCAAGATTATGGATGCTCCGGGCGTAAACGCATACGTTTTGCCTGGTAACGAGTTCCTTCTTGGAAAGGCCAAGCAGGCTTTTGACGAGGACGGCAACATTATCGACGAGCGCACCGTCGGCTTCCTGGGCCTTTGCCTGGATAACTTTGTCAAATACGTAGAGGTGATCTCCAAGTTGAAGAAGCCAAAGCCAATCGCGCCAGAGGATCTGGACGTAACCAACTCAATTTCCACCACTATCCAGGGCATTGATCCCGACGATCCTGATTGGGTCGAGAAGGCCGCCGAGCTTGTGGGCGCGGTCTCGGGCGACACATACGTTAAGCTTGACCACGGCATTTTGACGGTCAACCAGATTGACATGTTCCTGAAGGCAATGCCATTTGAGCTAACTTACGCGGACGACAACAATCAGTTCCTTTACTACAACAACGCTCATGACAACCCAGACACTATGCTGGCAAAACGCGTGCCAGCGCAATCGGGCAACCGTCTTTCCACAGTTCACAGCTCTCTTCCCGAGGGCCGTATGAAAAACGTTGAGTTTGTCATTGGCGTGCTTCGCAACGGCGACAAAGAGGACGTTCGTACCATTGTCCCAGGTACTCCTGCCGATATCATTAATACCCACAACTACCAGGCAATGTATTATCCTGACGGTTCGTACGCTGGCATCAACGAGATTGTCTTCAACTTCAAGCCATGGTTGGATTGGTACCTACAAACCACAGGTCAGCGCCTCGTAAGCGCTAGCGGAGCTGTTGTTCCACCAGCTGGCGCTCCCACCCCTGCTGCTGGTGCTCCCGCACCAAGTGCAGGCGTAGATGCTACCTCGGGTGCAAGCGCCTAACGTGCAGTTACGCGCCGCGACGCGCAACACGCGATGCGTGACTACGACGCGTGTTCGCGATACAGCTACCTGCGTCTGCGTGCGACCAAACGTAATAATGCACAACTGAAGTGATACACTTCCCTCGCCTTCCAGAAATAAATCTCTGGAAGGCGAGTTTTTTGTATTAAGTTGCAAAATTTCTATTTAGGCTAAATATGTATTCATTTCTACGAATATCTATGCACAGATATTCAATTTTGTGTATCACTCAATTTTTAGACCAAAATTTTAGGGGCTAAAAAGGTAAAAATCCCGTTTAGTTGGAGATCAATTTTTTAAAAAATGATTTTTATCTCCAACTAAGACGATTTTTTACCACCGTTGCAATTTTTTATCTGCGAAAACTCGCTATGCATAAAAATGAAACTCCAACTAAACGCATTTTTTACCACTTTGACGAAAATCAGCACTCGGTATTACTGGACACCACTCAATCAACTGGGCATCTTTCACTCGGCTGTTCATCGCTTGACTACCGGACACCGTAGAGCATTACTTAACAACACCCGACAGCTACTGCCCTTCAAACTTGTTGATCTTTCGATCGTAAGTAAGCAGGCCGTTTACCTCTTCCTCAACATCAGATACCTGCGTGTAAACGTATCCCGCAAGGCCTTCAACCTGCAGCGATTCCGCCACTGCGAGCAGCTTTTGGACAGCTCCTCGCCAACCCTCAACTGTGGCAAAATCCCCGTATCCATAAGAATGGTCAAGTGACGTATGACCTGATATCATCTGCGCCAGACCACCAAACTCAGAAATTATTGCTGCTCGATTTCCCCGTTGCTTTCCATGCCAACCTGCACGAAGCGGTCGGAAATAATTGTGAATGCTCAGGAAATCGCCGCATCCCTGGTCGTACCAGCCGCTTGTTGCATCAATTGGTCGTGTTGCATCCAAGGCGCGAACAGCCTCAGTAGCAGCCCGTGCATCAAACTGTCCCCAACCCTCGTTAAAGAGCGTCCAAAATCCAATCGAAGGATGTCCATCCAGGAGCTTGACCATTTCCTGACAAGTTTCTGTCCACTCCTCGCGATAGCCATCTTCACCTGCGGATAAAGCCTCGTGATGACTTGGTGTTGTGTCGTCAAATCGACCCCAGGTAAAACTGAACAGCGTCGGCTTCTGACTCGTGTGCCAGGGACTATACGCGCTTCCACCCGAAACGCAATCCTGCCAAACCAGCATGCCGAGTCGGTCGCAATGATAGTACCAACGCTCGCTTTCAATCTTGATATGTTTACGCAGCGTATTAAAACCGGCCGATTTCATAGCCTCTATGTCATATACCAGCGCATCATCGGACGGCGTGGTCATCAATCCGTCAGGCCAGTAGCCCTGATCCAGCACGCCGCGCACAAAATATGGTACCCCGTTCAAGTGCACCCTTGGCACGCCCGCCACGTCTTTCTTTACCTCAACAGTACGAAACGCGCAATAGCTCCGAACAAAATCGACCACCGCACCATCCTGCCAAAGTGTTGCCTCCACGGCATAGAGGTGCGGACTCTCCGGCGACCAAAACAGCGGGTCATCCACATGCTGCTCGGCGGATATCTCCCCTGCCTCGTCCACCGGAAGTGTGGCGAGAAGAACGTCTTGTCCAAGCTCATCTTTGAGCGCCAACTCCAGCTTAAACGCGCCCGTTTGTACACCTTCCAGCCCGCTTACCTGCACGTTCGCCTTAACTTCAAGCGTGCCAAACATATCACCCTTCAGCGTTAGCGACTCAAGGTGAACCGCAGAAACAACCTCGTACCATACGCTTTGCCAAATGCCACTCTGAGCGGTGTACCAAATGTCGCCACGCGAGAGTCGCTGCTTTCCACGCAGTTGAGAGCCAGTGTCACTTGGATCCCAAACACAAAGCACGAGCTCAGCCGTGTCCGCACTGTCTGCCGTTGCCGCACTTTCTGTCCTCGCAGCAGACGCAGCACTCTCTCCCGTTTCAGGTGAGCCAAGTAAATCCGTCACATCAAAGGAAAATGGCAGGTAACCGCCAGTATGCGTACCAGCAAGCTTGCCATTCACAAAGCACGCGCACATCCAGTCAACCACTTCGAAATGCAGAATAAGTCGCTGGTCATCGGCCAGTTTAGGTAATTCGATTTTTCGCTTATACCACAAAAGCTCATTTGGATGTACCGTACGACCAACACCAGAGAGCGGAGCTTCTGGCGAGAACGGCACCACAATCTGTCCGTCCCAACGAGAAGGAATTGCCTGTCGTGCAAGGGTCTCTACATCAACCCCGCCATCTACCGGCACAATCGCATAATCCCACGCGCCGTTCAGCATCACGTAATTGTCGCGCTGCATGCGAGGACGCGGATACTCAGGCAATACGTTCGATGGGTCAAGCGCCTCTCCCCAAACAGTCGTCAGAGAATTCAGTGTCTCCTCCGTATGCTTTTTGGGCGCACTTGCCAAAACGCGACGAATATCCAGCATGGTATCTCTCGTTTCTCCTGAAGCAGCAGGTACAAGCACATGACAAGCCAGCATGACGTATGTATATCATAGCCACTTCGTAAAAGAATTTATATAGCGAGAAAACCGAACAAACCCCAGCTCAATTACGAACTAAGGCTCAAATAAGACTGGAGCTCAAATAGGGCTGAAGCTTAGCACTACTCAAAACCCACCCAAACGTTAGCGCTTGGGAAACCATGGAATGCAGCGATTGACTCGTTTGCAGTACTCTTTGTACTCATCGCCAAACTGCTCGAGAAGCCACTTCTCCTCTGTAGCCTGCATCATCACAGTTAAAAGCGCCCAAAACACAAGGGGTAGTGGTAGCAGATAAAGGTTACTAGAGAGCAGCGCTGCACCTGACATGACAAACGCAAATGCGGAGTAGATAGGGTTTCTGACCAGCGCATAAACACCGCTCGTTACCAGCTGATTTGCAATGATTTTTTCACGAAGCTTTTCTTTGATAGCGGCGGAAACCCAAAGCCAGATGCCCACAATCAGAAAAGCTGTACCTACGGCATGCATTACGCCAACCGTTGCTCGAATGCGAAGATACGGAAGAAATCCCAGTTTAGACAAGGTAATGCACGCAACTGTCAGCGCCGTGATGGCAATCACGTAAGCGGGGCCGACACCGAGTACCGGAAGGTGATCCTTCTTCTCGTTCTGAGCAGGCATGGGTAAACTCCGTTCGATTGGAAGTTTGTTAGCTTTAACTAACTGCGATATTAAGTTTACACTTAAAACTGCACTTTTACGTGGGTTTTTTGTTTGACTTCATTGATTTTGTTTCTTCGAATTTTCAAATCAATCGCTTATCAAGGTATTGAAAAAATACCTATCTAAGTGTCCATTACACTGGACACTCAAAATCTTTTTTGAACCTATGATTATTCAACGATGAGAAATAAATTACCTGTTCAAACGGCTGATTTTTTCTCTAACATCTCTGAAAGGAACATACTATGGAACGAACGATTGACGTATCTACAAAATTGAGCACGCAAGTTCCGCCTGACACCATTAACGTTGATATCACAATTCGAGGAACTTCCAAGATCCGTGAAAACTGCACAGCCAAATATAATACGCTGCTTCAAACAATAAAAGATGCTCTAGAGAAAAACGGGTTACCTGCCTCAATTCTAAAAAACAATAACTATTCAGTTTCTGGACACGAAGTAAACTGGTACAAGAAAGATGATGAGGGTGACTATTATGTCGCCGAGAAAAAATTTCTGGGATATGATTTCCGCGCAGAACTATCTGTTGAAGAACATCTTGAAGAAGATCTTGTCGAGAAAATCTGGAAAGCACTCAGTTCATGTGGTGATGAAGTGACCTTTTCAGTTGAGTTCTCGATAGCACATAACGACACCATTAAAGACAACCTATCTGCAGATGCTATTATTGCCTGTCATCAAAAAGCAAATCTTCTTGCTAAGGCTGCCGGAGCAAAGGTGGTTGGGCTTAAGCATGCAGACTACGACTTTAACGGAAGAGAACTAGCGTATAAAGCCTGCGATCATATAGCTTTTTGTGAATCTGATTATGGAAACCAAGTTCCTACATTTGATTCATCAGACATAGACATCTGTTGCTACGTCAGCACCTCATGGGACATCGAGCTGCTCCCACCGGATGATCTACTGTAGCTGAACAAACCACCGCACTTAAAAGGGTTTCTCGCCTGGCGAGAAACCCTACTTGTAGTACGTCATTTACTTTCAGCAAGCGGTCTGTGACCGCAAGCCGTTTCGAACGCACCCCGTTTACTGGTAGCGAAGCGACTCAACAGGATTGAGCTTTGAGGCTCGTCGAGCAGGCCAGTAGCCAAAGATGAGTCCGATGCCAATGCAGATTCCCGAGGTAATCATCACAATGTTTGGGGTGATGATGGGCGTGATACCAGTTTCAAGCTGTATCATGCTGCCAAACGAGCCGGCCAATCCCCATGCTCCGGCGTAACCCAGGGCAATGCCAATCACGCCACCCATGATGCAGATTAGGATAGATTCGCACAAGAACTGCTTGGTGATGTCGGACGCGCGAGCGCCAAGAGCTTTACGCAGACCAATCTCCCTAATACGCTCCGTCACGTTGGTGAGCATCATATTCATGATGCCAATACCGCCAACCAGAAGTGAAATACTTGCCGTGGCGGTAACCAGAACCTGGAACGACATGAGCGTAGCATTCATCTGCTCAATAATGGACGAGAGCGTCATGACCGTTACGCGGTCTTCTGCCTGCGCGGAAGGAATGTTAAACCAGTCCAGCAACCAGGACTTTGTTTCATCCGCAAGCGCCTTCATGTCAACGTTTTCGCGAGCGTAACCAAAGACCTGGCTGATAGTTTTGGTGCCCGTCAGACGCGCGGAATACGTGGAGTACGGCATGTAGGCCAGCAGCGTATCGCCTTGCCCGCCGCCGTTTACCCCACTGTCAACCACACCAACGATGGTGTAGCTGTCGTTATTAATGCGGACAACCTGTCCAATGGACGCATCTGCACTGCCAAAGAGTTTCTCGGCAGACAATTTGTCGAGAAGAACGTTTCTAGATGTGTCATCTACGTCGGACTTTGTGAAGAGTGAGCCCGCGGATGCCTTGAGGCCCATGACGGTAAAGTAGTCAGGCGTGCAGCCGATGATTCGCGCGTCAAACTGCTTCTCTGCCGAGTTGACGCGGGCCATGGTGGAGTCGATGCCGGTGACAAGCTCGTAGCCAGGAACGCTGAGCTGCAGCATGTCAAGATCTTGCTGCGTGACCTCGCGGTCTGGCCACGCGTATATCATGACCATACGCGACTGATTGAGGCCCAACGAGCTGACCAGCGAATACTTGATGCCGTCGATAAGAGCCGTCATAGCAATAACTGCGCTGATGCCAATAACAATGCCCAGTACTGTCAACAAGCTGCGGCCGCGGTTGGCGTTAAGAGCAGACAGAGTTTCTCGCAGCAGATCCATCAGCCTCATAGCGCACCACCTCCCGTCGTGGCATGTACGCCCGTTGCGGCATGTGCGCCCGTCGCGGCATGTGCGCCCGGTGCGGGTTGCGCGGAGTGTTGCTTCACAAACTCTTTTTCCTGCTCGTCGGTGAGCAGGCGGCCGTCGCGAATATGCACCACTCGATCAGCCCAAAACGCGGTCTCGGGATCGTGCGTAATCAGTACGATTGTCTTGCCACGCTCCTGCATGGACTTGAACGTGTTGAGGACCATTTCACTTGTTGCAGAGTCCAGGTTACCTGTTGGCTCGTCGGCAAAAATGACCGCCGGATCGTTTACCAGCGCACGAGCAATAGCAACGCGCTGCACCTGACCACCGGAAAGCTCGTTTGATTTGTGCTCGTAGTACTCCTCGGGCAAGCCAACGGAGCGCAGCGCCTTCCAAGCTCGCAACTCTCGCTCTTTTGCAGGAATATCCGAGTAGATGAGCGGCAACATAACATTTCGCAGCACCGTTGTGCGCGGTAGCAGGTTAAACGACTGGAAGACAAAGCCCAGACGCGTGGCGCGAATCTCCGCTAGATCGTCATCGGAAAGATCTGCAACCTCAAGACCCTCTAGCTTGTACGAGCCGGAAGTAGGCGTATCCAGGCACCCCAAAATGTTCATCAGGGTTGATTTGCCTGAGCCAGATGGACCCATAATGCAGAGAAACTCGCCCTTCTCCACAGTTAGCGAAACGCCACGTAAAGCGTGTGTCAAACCCGCAGCTGTCTCGTAAATGCGATGCAGCTTATGTACCTCAATTACCTTGGACATGCGCGTCGCCTACTTGGAGTCTTTGGAGCCCGTTGTGTCGGACGTTGTACTGGTCGCCGAGCCAGACGTTGCGCCTGTCGGGGCGTCCATAGCCGCGCCCTGAGATGGACCGCCAGCGCCACCGCCAATCATCACCTCAGTGCCGTCTTCAATACCAGCACCCTCAATGACAGCCGTCGTAGAACTTTGCGCCTTTACGGTCACTGGTATGCGCTCTACCTGAGGATAGCCCTTCTCGTCACGAGAAGTAACCACGTTGACGTAAGCGCCATCGCCGTCGTCCATAACGGCAACAAGAGGCACGGTCAGCACGTTGTCCATGTGCTGAATCATGATGTCTACGTTGGCGGTCATACCCGGCTTGATGGAGGCATCGGGACTGCTGATGAGCAGGTCAACAGTGTAAGAAACAATGGATCGACCGGGGTTATCGTAACTTGCACCTGCGTCGGCGCCGTTGGACGAAACAGCAGAAACATGAGTAACAACTGCATCGCAATACAGATCTCTCAGAGCTGTAAAGCTGACCTGCGCCTTCTGGTCAACGGCGATGCGAGAAATATCTACCTCGTTTATCTGGACGTTTACCTTCATCTGGGAAAGGTCCGCGATAGTAATCAGAGGACCGGCGTTGCCAGCACCTGGCGCGGACGAGCCAACCGAAGCGCCGTTCACCGCGTTCATCACGATGACCGTGCCGTCGCATGGGGCGGTGACTACACGCTTATCTGCCTGGGCAATTGCGTCATTGTAAGCAGATCGTGCCTCCTCAAGCGCAATCTGAGCACTCTCCAGATTTGCCTCCGCTGCTTCCACGGCAGCAGCAATGGACGCAGCGTTTGCCTCCTGTCCATCCTCGCCCGCCTCGGGGACACCGTTGCGTGCGGACGCTAGAGCTGAGCGAGCCTTACTGACCTCGTTCTCGGCTGCTTTTACCTGCTGAGATGCCTTACGAACAGCCTTATCCAGCTCATCATTCTTGATAGTAAAGAGCTTGTCGCCTTTATGGACGTACGTGCCCTCAGAAACCTGAACGTCCTGAATAATGCCATCTACCTCGGGAGTTACCACGGTTGACGACACAGGCTTGATGGATCCAGAAGCGGAAACAGAATCGCTGAACTCACCGCGCGTGACAAACGTAGTGCTTGGCATCACGGTGGTGTTCTGGTTCTGGCCGCCCTGGCACATAGGCAAAATAAACAATATGACGAGAAGAACAAAGACTCCAGCGGTTATTCCCGCCTTAATAAGCTTCTTTTTACGACGAGCTTTACGGTGACGAGCCAAACTTTCGTATGCCTCACGAGCCTCAGCATCCTCTTCAGTCTCACTTGGTGAGATGACGCCTATCTGCGAGCCCAAGTTAGCCGTCTGATCAGCAACCGTTGGCAGCGTGGATGCGAATGCTGCCTGCTGATATCCCTCGGGCGGCGTGGGAATGTTAGGGACCCCGGCGCCCGCGCCTGCGTTGCCGGCGGCACCCGCACCTGCAGCGCCCGCACCAGCAGCACCCGCACCTGCAGCGCCCGCACCAGCAGCATCCACAGCGCCAGCGGAACTCGCGCCAGCAGCGCCCGTGCCTGCAGCACCCGTAGCGCTTGCATTTCCCTCGTTGGTTTCTTGTTTTGAACCGTGGTTGAAGTGAAGCATAGGTCCCTCCGAAGTCCATGCTTAAACACACGAGCAATCCCAGAAGAAATCAGTATGACCTTTCAGTTTATATAAAATTTTTCAGCAAAAGTTAGTTTGCTTAAACAACTACGGCGAGCGGTATAAAAGCAGCGGTCTGTGTCAGCGAGCTACTCAAACACAAACGCGTGACCCTCGTAACTGTCCAACGTGTTTCTCGCCCCTATTGCACCACAAGCTCAAAGTTGTCATTTGATCGCTGAATGCTCCATTTTATCGATGTAGCGGAATCAACCAACGAGAGATCATGTGAGACCAACAACAAAGCTCCTGGATATTCAGACAGTAAACGTTCAAGCGCTACGGTTGAACCAAGGTCCAAATAGTTAGTTGGCTCGTCCACTACGATAAGCTCTGGTAATTCGAGCATTCCCAGCGCAAGCATAAGCTTTCTCATTTCACCTGGACTGGTTGACTCACCTGCAAGAACATAATCGGGATCTGAGTTGAGTTGTGCCACAATAGACAACACTCTTCCACGCTGGGAGTTTGATAGCCCTTTGATTTTTCTTACTGTCTCTGTTTTTTGCAGTTCAGTTGGCTCTTGAGGAATATATAACATCCGCACATCGTCAGAAATACTTGAAATAATTTTCTTTATCAGCGTTGTTTTACCACAGCCATTATCGCCAACAACGCCAATATGATCAGTGTTGCCAATAAATAGCGGTGGGGTTTGTAGGCAGTTCTCTCCCATGAGAATGATATTAGGTTCCATCCTCAACAGAACTTTTCTCTTACTTGCCTCACTATCCAACCAGATATTGGAATCGTATTGTTTCTCAACCTGAATATCTGTGGCTTTACCTGTTGCCTTCTCAAGTCTATCCCACATGCGAGTAGCCAGCTTTCCCGCTTTGCCATCTTGACCTGTGACTATATAACCTCGCTTTTTTGCACGAGCATCACTGTCATGCTTGTCAATAGTTCTTCCACTTTTGCGCGCCTGAACTCTAGAAGCCTCTTCTCTACGTCGCTGGGTTTCTCGCTCAAGGCGAGTCTGCTCTTTTTGCGCCGCTTCCTTTGCGTGTAATGCGCTAGAACGTTCAAGCTCTACCTGTGAGGATGCCTGAGAATAATTACCAGATTTCATGTTTGCCGTGCCGTTAGCTACAAACAAACATTGAGTGCAGAGCTTATCCAACAGCTCCCTATCATGTGAAATAAGCACCCCGATACCCTTGAACTGCGACAAAGCCGCAAAAAGAGCATGTTTTGTTGACACATCCACATGATTAGTGGGCTCGTCTACCACAAGAACATCAGGTGAAGCCCATAAAGCGCACGCTACCTGGAGACGCTTCTGCTGGCCACACGAAAGCGTCTCAAAACGCCAAGGCCAATCTTCTTCTAACGAAAGCTCTCGCTTTAATTTAATTGCCGCATCATCGTAGACAACAGCAAAATCAAAAAGATTCGGTGGGGTCTCCGTTGCATTTTGAGCACAATATACCGAGAAAACCGATGGACTTATAACTCCCTTATCAGGCTGCAATAAACCACATACGATACGGGCAAGGGTTGTTTTTCCAGATCCGTTATTACCAACAAAGCCGGTCCATCCTTGTGGAAGCACAAAAGTCACATCATGTAAGGTAGGCTCCACCGCTGAAGGATAGGTATATTCAATATTTGAAAGATTAAGCTGCATGATACCTCGGTTCTGCCGAAGACCACGCGGAGTAGCATGCAATTATACGCAGATAAATGACGGTGAATTAAGACATGATTAAGCAATACTACACCCGCGGTAGTGTCGTCAGCGACGTTACGTGAATTCGGGTTTTATGAGTATCGCTAGTTGTTCATGCACCTAATCCCTTCTCGCACCAGCGCTTGCCAAAGGCCCTGGTGAATCAATTGAACTTATAGTAGCTTGCAAGACTTACGGTAACAAGAGATATTCTGCGGTCATCTTCCTAAGCAGAATCGTTATAGGCAAAAATCTAGCAAGCTTTTGCGAAAAACAGTCTACTTCTTGCCGATATCGGCAAAATCCAAAAACTGAATAACATAAAAAATACTGTCCACTGAAATGGACAGTATTTTAAATTGAGTATTTGCAACTCTTAACACACAGGATTGCCGTACTCGCGCAACATAGCATCACGGTCAACAATCCACTGCTTACCATACTTACGAGCATCTACTCCTGGAACTATTTTGCCGTATGAAACAGCCTTACGCAAAGTGGACTCACTTAGGCCCCAAAGTTCGCTAGCATCTGAAAACGATATAAGCCCATCAAAGGGCGTTGCAACTTCCGTTCCGTTCTCCCATAGTTCATCACAAGAGAGATCAAGGTCATCGTTCCAGATAATACCGTAGCCGCCCTGATCAACTTCTACGTCTCTGAACAGCGATTCGTTATCCTCCAATGTCTTGAAGACCGGGAAACGATGCATAAGTGGAGCTACATCGTAGATTTTTGTAGTGCCGTTGGTAAACTGAACGCTTAACTTTAAGCTAGTCAGAGCGGAGACATCTTTTACCTTATGAAATTTCATAATCTGCCTCCTTTAGACGAGCGGATCGATCTTCTTAAATTCTTGCGTCTCCCACATATCAAGAAGCTCAGTTTGGTGAATCTCTATCCACTCGCGCACCATACCAGCAGCGCGAGTCGGCAGACTACCATCAATCTCCTCACCCGAATTGATGTCAAAAGCTGCAGTGTCCTCACCATAAATCGCATGGATGTGCGGTGGATTGTGCTCTGAGCCCAAGAAATACATGCGTATAACTATCCCGTAAAACCGTGCAAGTGTAGGCATCTGTATCCTTTCCTTTTTGATAAGTATATCACGATAACGTGATATACTCCATAATTCATCCTTAACCATTACCACCTGCTATTGAACTGCCTCCCATTTCTTGGACACAGTTCACTACATACCTATTGTTTATAATGAGGCTTCGTCATCGCGAGAAGATGAGTTTCAAATTTGCATACCTCATCGCAACAAAACCTCACTAATCTCATGCGCTCCTCAGAGATTGACTCTTTTCCCGATTACGCGAACAGCGTCCATGGCATCCACCACTGAGACCGTGGAGGCATATGGATTAAGACGCGTATACGCACTCCATATGCGGGCAATTTCATCGGAGCCTTCAATCTCTCGACTAACAAGCTCATAGTCTTTCATAATGTCTGAGGAACCGCGATGCTCAGACGTCCGCTGTACAGCCTCCCGCAGCGTCTCCCAGTCAATCATCTGTTCGTATAGTTTTACGAGCGTGGCGAGGTCGTACAGATCTCGAGCACGCGTGGTAGCGACACCACGCTTCACTACCGCCTCGAACTTCTCTGCGATACACGTCTCTAACGGGTACGACATCAAATGAATCAACCTTTCCCCAAACAGGGTGGGGAACTGGTATTCAATCTCCCTCGGGGTGATGATGTCGCCCGTCGTGACATCAACCTTCAATGGTGTCCTCATACGCCCGAATGTCGCAGTCAGATGCGCACGCAATCCGCCGTAGTCGTCGTCCTTGCGGATGGGCTCTACTCGCTCGAACGCAAAGTCAATCCCATCTCCTAAGTTGATGGAACAAATATCTCGCATGGCAGCTGCAACTGTCTCTTCGCTCACTGTCAGAGCTCTAATAGTCGCGTCTAAATCCATGGTGGTACGCTGTGCGACACCCATCATCGAGGAAAGAAGCAACCCGCCCTTGATGACGAAGTGTTCACGGTACTGCGTCCTCTCTAGCCTCATAAGAAGGTGCTCGAAGAAATAGCGCTGCATAATCTCCTGGGCAGAAAGGCCGTGCTCCTTTGCCAGAGCCTTCGCTTTGCCTCTCAGGCTCGCGTCGTTGAGGATTGTCATGACAGCACCTCCAAGTACATCTGAATCTCTGCAGTTGCGTTCATGACCTTTGCATAACGCATCAGCTGGGGCAAGTTCTTCTCGGGAGAGTCAAAGTACGCATTCATGGCCTGTCTGAGAAGTTGGGTGTCAGCCTCGCCGCGTCTGCGCGCCATCACAAGGTCACAGATGCTGCGTTCACGGTCGTAAAGCAACAGCGGTGTGCCCGCGGGAGACTCGCCTTGCACCACACCCAAACCATAGAGCCCCTTGTCCTCATGCGAGACAAGGCAGTTGGGGAACTCCCCTACTATGCCATCTTCCTTGTATCCCCGGGGAAGCGAGACCTCGTACACACCCGGCACGATATCAGTCATGCCGTGAAGGTAGAGCGAGCTACTGCAGCGAAAGACGACCTTCGGCCAGCGAAGCGAGATGACGGCGAAGTCATCTAGCGGTGCATCTGCGAGTGCAAAGACCCCACGGCTCTCCTTGACCGCTATGCCCTGAGAGACGAGCAGCTGCAACATGCTCGATGAGAAGCCCGCCTCACGTGCCTGTTTGGTGGTAACACGACCGGCGCTTTCATGCATGAACTTTATGAGGGCATCTTTCTTCGTTTTTTCCTCCAATGGTAAGACATGCGACAATCATACTTATAATATAGTATATATTGCCATAGTCTTAGATATGATTAGATAATTTAAAGCTTGCATGGGAGGGTGCAGAAAACATTTTAGGCGTGTTGATGTAGGCGCGCGTAGCTACACGGGAATTATTTGACATAAGCAAGCAGACGTTTTCTGCACACTTTTCACTGTGCTACCAAAGCGCTATCCCTTACATAGGTTCTTGCTCAGATAAAAGATTTTCTATGGTTGAACGAACTGCGGCTTGAACCGTTCTTCCGTTTGACTCGGTAACGAGGATTTTTCTTGCCGCTAACCGTATCACCTGCTGGCGATTGATATCTTCATGATTGACAATCTGAAACAACTGCTTATCTGCTTCTATTTCCAATATTTTCAATAAATTGTTTGGAGAAAAGTCTTCGAAGTAGATACTTTTATCAATTCGGAAATAGATCGGATCCCCAAGGTTTCTTCTTGGGGTCGTGTCCCGAAAAGTGGTGTAAGCAAGCACTTCAGGTGTTTAAAAGAAGTGCGGTTATTTCCTAAAATATAGTCACCACAACCAATTCAGAAAGGAAATAACCGCAATGCAAACTCTACACGAAACTGAGCTCTCCTACACCCAAGATCACAAATTAGATTTAAACGGTATGGCACGAACACTGCTTGAAGACTTAGTAAATACCGTAATGGTTGAACAAGTAGAAGAGCTTGGTTGTGTTCGCAATGGATACCGTGAGCGAAAGCTTGTAACCAAGTGAAGCCCTCATATTTAAAGTACCTAAGCTTCGTTTGATAGCGAAAAAGCCCGTAGATCATTCGCCGACCAGGTCCGCACTCGCATGACATGGCGTTACGGTTAACAATCCGCTGCTCCATCTGTCATCATATGCACAGCACGATATGGTTATGTAGATGGTCGGACACCTGACGACAACGACCAGAGCGAGGACAATCACTCCAAGTACCATGCTTGCGAAGCTAGCTACCGCAATATTGTCGATGCAGCAGCTGACTCAGGGTTTTGCGCTCAGCGCTCATAATTCGAGAGAATCATCCAGCCGGCCCCACGACATGCTGAAGTCATTCAGAGTTGTTATTTTCCTCTACCGAACTTGACAGCATCATCGTGCATCGTTCATACAAAAAAGGACCGTCATTTTCTCATTCAGCTATAAACGCTAACTTCTTTAGTCTCATCATTCTCAGTCTCATCATTCTCAGTCTCATCATTCTCAGTCTCATCATTCTTGAAACATTCCTTGTAATTCAGCGGGTTGGTTAGTGGTCGAGAATCATTATTGGAGGATTCTGTTTGTTTGTGCTGCTCTTCTTGCTCAGAAACGGAGCGTTTTAGTCTCGATTTCAAAAATGTTACCAGTTTATAAAACCAAGTTACTACGTAATAAAACCAATATCGAGACAGCTTGCCATTTTCCCTTCTAATCCAACAGCGTCCAGCGGCATCCTCGAAAATGAATACATCAACTTTCCATTTCTCATCGTTGATGATCGGCCGTACTTTACCAATCGTTTCTTTAATTACAGACAGTTCCTCAGGATAGGTCCAAGGACGCTTATCGGGTTTGTTGTTATCAACAACAGCAAATGAGATGAACTCCCCGGGAACCAAGATGGGTTGAAGAAGGAGTGTCTTCACTGGCTTGTCTTTCCTACTACCTTTTTTCATTTTGTATGCTTCCCCATAAACAGCCAGATTTCTAATAGGGGTCTGCGATTGGTTGAGCAATATTATTCCAGCATGGTACTGCAACGCATCTTTATGCGGAGGCTGACCGAACCTATTGCCACTATTTCGCGAATCGTTTTCTTCCTTCTCGTCACAACGGTCATCGTCAACGCGCGCCCACCAAGCACTGATCTGCTCAGCCTGAGCTCTAATCTTCTCCTTATGGCCTCGATAGCCTTGAAAAAGCGCTATAGTCGAACCCATGACAGCCAATACTGGCGTTGCAATATCTTTGATAAACGACATCAAATCCATTAGACGCTCCAAAAAAAACATTATCAATTCGAATATCGTTAGCGCTGTCCCCCGTCATTTGAAAAGGACTGCTTCCTCTATAGTAAAACATCATCATTCTGAACTGCCTCCCATTTCTTGGACATAAGAAATGGGAGGCAGTTCATATTCCAAGGAGTTTCTATTTCAGATGCTTTCATTGCTACTGCAGATAAAACAGTGCCTTATTTTCAACTGGCAGCGTCTACGTACAAAGACAAATACACTCTTTCAGTCCGTACCTATGCGAGTGGGAAAAGTTTTGATTTGCTTTGTTCTGTTGTGGACAATATCTGTAGTGCGCTTGAAAATTTATAGCAATTCTTCAGCTCAAGTTTTGCTTTATCCAATATTTTGATTGCCGTTGCTGGACTTTCAGCCACAACTATTCAACCGTTACTGACTTTGCAAGGTTTCTTGGCTTATCAACGTCACAACCACGTGCAAGAGCCACGGAGCGCGCAAAAAGTTGGAGAGGTACCGAAGCAATGATTGGCGAGAAGGCATCTCTGACTTTAGGCACGTAGATGATATAGTCGGCATGCTTTTTGATTTCCTGATCACCTTCGGTCGCCACGGCAATAATCATGGCGCCGCGTGCTCGAGATTCTTGGATATTGGAGATCATCTTGTCGTATACCGGAGAGTTAGTTGCTACGGCAATGACAGGATAGCCTTTGGACAAAAGTGCAATGGGGCCATGCTTCATTTCTCCTGCAGCATATGCCTCAGCATGAAGATAGCTAATTTCCTTGAGTTTAAGGGCACCTTCGTAGCAAATAGCGGCTCCCATGCCACGACCAATGAACAAAGCATTATTGGCATCTTTGCAGGCCTGCGCGGCAATGTCGATAGCTTTTGTATCGCTGAGGACTTCTTCGACCTGCTCGGCGGTATCGGCAAGTTCTTTAAAGAGCAAGCGTATCTGAGCAATTGAGAGCTTTCCTTTTGCCTGTGCAAGAACCATAGCAAGAAGCGTTAGGCTCACAATTTGGCCAAGGAAAGATTTGGTTGAGGCAACGGCAATCTCCTTGTTAGCCTTAGTGTAGATAACACCGTCAGACTCACGGGCCACGGGACTACCAATAACGTTGGTGATGCCAAAAACCTTAGCGCCTTTGATGCGGGCGTCGCGGATGGCAGCAAGAGTATCAGCGGTCTCACCGGACTGAGAAACAGCAACTACCAGCGTTGACGGAGTAATAATGGGATTTCGATAACGAAATTCACTCGCAGCTTCAACTTCGACAGGTATGCGTGCCCAACCTTCAATAAGCTGACGGGCGATAAGACCAGCATGATAGCTAGTTCCGCAGGCAATGATATAAACGCGATCAATTAAACGGAGCTGTTCCAAGGACATGCCCAGTTCATCAATGGAAAGTACACCGTTGGTCAGACGTCCTGCAAGGGTATCGCGGATGACACGAGGCTGCTCATGGATTTCTTTGAGCATGAAATCGGGGTAGCCGCCCTTCTCGACAACATCAACATCCCAATCAACATGCATGACCTTAGGTTGAATGGGATTTCCATCAGCATCGGTATAGCTGATACCATCGGGCTCCATAACAGCAAACTCATTGTCGCCAAGAACAGTGACATCTCGGGAGGCTTCGATAACCGCAATGATGTCAGATGCAACGTAGCTGCCCTTCTCGCCATGTGCAAGGACAATGGGAGAATCTTTGCGAGTAACTACAATGCGACCGGGTTCCTGAGAGCATATAACAGCAAGGCCATAGGTTCCTACAATTTGCGAGCATGCCTTGGCAACAGCATCGCGAAGGTTGCCTCTGTAGGCTTCTTCAATAAGGTGAGAAACGACTTCAGTATCGGTATCGCTGCGGAATTTGTGCCCCCGAGCCTCAAGCTGCTCACGGAGTTCGGCAAAGTTCTCGATGATGCCGTTGTGTACGACGGCAATTTGATTGTCACAAGAGGTATGTGGGTGGGCGTTGCGCTCACTTGGAGCGCCGTGCGTTGCCCAACGGGTATGTCCGATGCCACAGGGGTTTGCATTATTGAGGTACTCCACCGCTTCAGCTAATCCCGCAACTTTTCCTACGCGATGTACGACCGTAAGTTCTTCGTTGGTTGTGTTTTGCAAAGCAATACCGGCAGAATCATACCCACGGTATTCGAGACGTTTAAGACCTTCAATGAGGACATCTTTTGCACTTTGGTGTCCGGTTAAACCAACGATGCCGCACATATATAAACTCCAATCGTGTGCTTCTGGGAGTGTCACAGAAACGATTAGTTTTAATCAACCCACTCTATTTTAGCGAGTTATATAGGCGAACTTGTATGGTATTAAAAAGGCAGTTGGCAAATACTTATCAGAAAGCGAATAGCAGCTATACGATACAAACGGGACATAATGATACAGATGGGCTATTGACTGCGTTTCTATATGTCTATCCTTTATAAGTTAGATAGAGCTAACCGAAGGGAGACGTATTATGCCTGAAACACCCTCAGTCAAGAAAAAAGGACTGCAACCAAAAGACCTTATAAACATCGGTATCTTCACTGCTCTCTACTTCATAATCATTATGGCTGTGGCAATGCTGGGCTACGTTCCTATATTCATTCCATTGCTCTCCGTCATCTGTCCGCTTATCGGAGGCATTCCGTACATGCTCTACATCACAAAAGTAAGGCATTTCGGAATGGTTTTCATCATGGGAACCATCCTCGGCCTTCTTATGGGTCTCGGCGGCATGGGCGTATATGCCTTTATTACGGGGCCAGTATGTGGTTTTCTCGCCGACCTTGTCCTCAGAAGCGGTAACTATAACAGCGTAGGGCGCGCCATACTTTCACACGGAGTCCTGAGCGTATGGTTGATAGGCAACTATATTCCCATCCTCATGAATCGCGTGAGCTATTTCGCAGGTATCGCCTCTGGCTACGGACAGGAATATGCCGACGCGCTCTCTAGCTACATCCCTGACTGGAGTCTTCTGCCTCTTGCTCTTGCTGCATTTGTCGCAGGGTGTATCGGAGCCGTCATTGGCAAGAAACTTCTCCAGAAGCACTTCGAACGAGCCGGCATCGCATAATGAAACAGGGGCTGTTCCTCTCAACTGCCAACAACCGAGGGCTGGTACTTGATCCACGCACCAAAGTGCTTGCCACACTTATCGTCTCAACAATTATGCTTGGGTCTTATAACGTGGGACCTCTTCTCGTGATAAAGCCGCTGCTTGTTGTAACACCTTTCATCATGCTAGCCCTCTCTCACCATTTCCGCTCAGCAATCACATACCTCACGTTATACGGGGCTGCAAGCGCTGTGGCTGCAATCGCGGAATCATGCCTCACTGGAGTTGCTCTCTTTGCCACGCTAGGCACCTCAGGAATCGTGAGACAGTTTGCTCCAGGTATTGCCATGGGAACCTGGCTGGTCACAACCACGTCAGTGAGTGAGTTCATGGCAGCGTGTGACCGTATGCACATGCCTCAGGCCGTAGAAATTCCTCTTGTTGTAATGCTTCGATACTTTCCGGCAATAGCCGACGACTATCGACAGATAGCTGCTGCAATGCGCATGCGCAGCAGCAAGACGGCCAGAAATCCTATCTCTGCCATCGAGAATTGCCTGGTACCGCTGCTTGTCTCGGCAGTGCGAGGCGGTGAAGACCTCTCTGCTTCAGCGCTTGTGCGAGGGCTCGGTGGACCAACAGCTCGCACAAACATAAACGAAGCACGCATGCGCGCAAGAGACTGGATAGTAATCGCCCTTCTCGCCATAGCTGCTATCTGCGCGGTGATCACGCCGTTGCTCTACTACTAGGATCAAAATGATAGAGATAGAAAATGCGTGCTACCAATATCAAGCAAGCGAGAAAAACAGTCTCTCCGAGGTCAACCTTAACGTGGCTCCTGGTGAGGTAGTCTGCCTGACGGGTGCCTCGGGATCTGGAAAGACCACCCTGACAAGGCTCGTCAATGGCCTCATCCCCCATTATTATGAGGGGAAACTCTCGGGAAAGATTGAGGTCTGTGGTCTTTCACCTTCCAACTGCGAACTTTGGAAACTAGCACCAAAAGTCGGATCGGTCTTCCAGAACCCTAAAACCCAATTTTTCTGCTTGGATACAACCGGTGAACTTGCATTTGCATGTGAGAACCAAGGAATAGCACCTGACAAGATACGCACACGCTTAAAGAACGTTGCCAACGCACTTGAGCTCTCAGACCTTATCGACCGCAGCTGCCTCTCACTTTCTGGTGGAGAAAAACAACGCGTTGCCTGTGGCTCAGCCACTATGCTTAACCCAGATGTTCTTGTCCTTGACGAGCCATCCTCCAACCTGGACTTTGCTTCCATTGGGCTTCTCCGAAAGATTGTTGCAACATGGAAAGCCGAGGGTCGCGCCGTGCTCATCTCCGAGCATCGACTCCACTGGTTAGAGGGCATCGCCGATCGCGTTGTTGTGATGCGCTCAGGAAGCGTGGAACGTGAGCTTGCCTCCAAGCAGTTTTACGCGGCAACAGCTGCCGAGGCGCGTTCGCTTGGTCTGCGCGCACCAACCTTCGCAGCTATTGCAGCTGAACAGTGCTGCACACGGGGCGAGAAAAACGAGTTTGTAGAAATACGGGATATGAGCTATCACTATCCACAATCAAACCGTGGCATCAGCGTTTCTCACATACCTTTTAGACGAGGTGGCGTCACCGCTATCATCGGAAGCAATGGTGCCGGAAAGTCCACCTTCGCGCGCTGCATCTGCGGTCTTGTTCGCAATTGCAAGGGAACCGTAGACGTCGGAGAAGGTCCTCACCCTCTCTCAGGCAGATCAAGAAATGGCTACTTGGTTATGCAGGACGTGAGCCATCAGCTCTTCCAAGAGAGCGTATTTGATGAGGTACTTGCCTCCACAAGACGTGCCGACGAACACCTCACCCGTACTATACTTGCATCGTTGGACTTATCCGACCTGGCACAACGCCATCCACTCTCGCTTTCAGGCGGGCAGATGCAACGCGTTGCGCTTGCTGCAGCGCTTGCATCAGAACGAAACCTACTTGTACTTGACGAGCCCACAAGTGGACTTGACCTTGCTCATATGGAGCAGGTTGCCGCAAGCGTTACCGCCGCAGCGGCAGAAGGCCGAGCTGTCGTGGTTGTAACACACGATCCTGAGTTCATCAGAGCATGTTGCACCGACTTTGCCCGCATGGAAGACGGATCGTTTGTAGACCAAGGCACGCTCGACGATGTGGGCTGGTCAAAGGTACTGTCATTTTTTGAGAACACTCTTCAGAGAAACGAAGGGGATTGGAGACACGATGGACATTGCTAACTATGCTGACATGGGTGGCAACGTCCGTCGCGTGACGCACGATACAGATCATTCTGTATGGAGGGCGGAAGGTACTGACGGACAGGGCATCATGACAATGCACGACGTCATGCCTGGAATTACCCTCATGTTCAATGACTTTACAAGCGTATGGAACCTTGAATCGGGCTTTAAGCTTACCCCAGGATCACGCATGCTCTGCCTGAACTATTGTCGAGAAGGAAGAATTGAGTGGGAATCCGGGACTGACTCATGCCTGTACCTTGACGTAGGTGATCTTGGCATTGACGATCACGCAAGACATGAAAGTCTCTTTCGGTTTCCGTTTGGACACTACCGTGGTGTCACCGTCTGTCTTGATCCCGACATAGCAGATAAATCGCTGCAATCAATGTTTCCCGAGGGCTTTCCTGTAAGTGTTAAGCAACTCTACGAGAGGTTCTGTTCAGGCGATGAACCAAGTGTGCTCCGTAGCGGACCGTCGGTCGAGCATATTTTCTGCGAGATATACAACGCTCATGACCGCTTTAGAGATGCTTACCTAAAGCTCAAGATTATGGAGCTTCTCTTGTTTCTCGGCAGTAATATTCCTGAAGGCGGACGTATTGGACAGTACGGTCTCACACGCGCACAGGTTGATAAGGTAAAGGAAATAGAACGAGCTATAACCTCTGATCTTTCTTCCCATAAGACACTCAAAGAGCTCTCACAAGAGTTCGAGTTTCCCTACGCCAGCATGCAGCGGTGGTTTAAGGAGGTTTATGGCACCAGTGTGCACGTATACCTCACACGCTATCGCATGGCACAAGCTGCAACACTCCTTCGGACAACCTCCAAGCCAATTGGTGAGGTGGCATTTGAAGTCGGATATACCAATGCCTCAAAATTTGCTTCCACATTCCGTAATGTCGTTGGCATGGCACCTGGCGATTACCGTGAAAGCGCTGGGCAAGAAAGATAATCCACCCGCATAGATACACTTGGAGCTAACCGCGACAATCGGGCTTTTCTCATGCAACGAGCTATGAATACAATTTGCTCATACTCGTCGTTTGGGAGGACCCATGGACCCTAGCAAAAAGAAAAAGAGCAGTTGGATAGGGCAGCTTGCTTCATTTACACGCGGACAGCGTCTAAAACTTGGAGCCTCGCTGTTATGTGCTGTGGTAGGTGTTGTTGGAGGCATTGTTCCCTTTTTTGCCGCCTACAAGTTGATTGCGCTCTCAATATCAGGCACCCTTGCCATCAGTGAAGTTGGACACTGGGCACTCATTGCCCTTCTCGGAGTGGCAGTTCAGACAATAGGCTATCTAGCCTCAACATCGACATCACACAGCGTTGCCTACCATACGCTTGAAAACTTGCGAAACGCCGCTTGCAAACATCTTGCTGCATGCTCCCTCGGCGATGTTCAATCAGCGCCCTCTGGAGCACTTAAGAAAATAATCATTGACGATATTGAGCAAATGGAGCTGCCCATTGCCCACGTTATCCCGGAATTTACCAGCAATATGCTTCTTCTCATCTTGTGTTTTGCAATCGTGTGCTCAATTGATATCCGGCTCGCTCTCTCTATGCTCATCGCACCAGCCTTGTCAATTGTGCCCCTTTCGCTCCTTTTTAAAAACTTTGAACGAGACTATGCAGCGTACTGGACAGCAAGTGAGCGCGTTAACTCAACACTCGTCGAATACATTGATGGAATCGAAGTCATCAAGACTTTCAACCAAGCCGACTCCTCGTATGCTCGCTTTCGTAACGACATCTCTGAATTTGAGAAACTAACGCTTGCCTGGTATAGGTCTGCTCGTATCCCCATGAACGCCATGTTTGCAATACTGCCAACGCTTCTTCTGGGTGTTGTACCAGTTGGATGCATTCTTGTAGCTTCGGGCAGTATCGACGTAGCTCAGATGGCTCTTGCATGTATGTTGTCAATCGGCGTCATTGGTCCTCTCACTAAAATTACGCAGTACACCAATATGTTCAAGGAAATCGAGAAGGTAATGGACAGCGTTAGTAAGCTGTTAGAGATGAAACCCTTACCCGAAGTCTCCTCTCCCGCACTCATCACGTCCCACGATGTCTCATTCAAGAACGTCCGATTCTCATATTCCAACGAAGAAGTGCTCCACGGCATCTCTCTTGAAGTGCCTGAAGGTACCTCGTGTGCTCTGGTGGGACCAAGTGGTTCTGGAAAGTCAACAATGGCCAAGCTCATTGCACGATTCTGGGACGCGGGATCAGGAGCAATCCGCATCGGGGAAACTAACGTGCGCGATATACCACTTGATCAGCTCGCTGGTCTTGTAAGCTTTGTGACTCAAGACAATTTCCTCTTTGATCGAACAATCTTTGAGAACGTAAGGCTCGGACGTGAGGGCGCAACTGACGCCGAGGTAGAGCGCGCGCTTGCTGCTGCGCACTGTGAAGAGTTGGCGGATAAGCTTGCAAATGGATTTGAGACCCTTTCCGGAGAAGCCGGAGGAGCTCTTTCGGGTGGAGAACGCCAGCGTATCTCTATCGCACGCGCCTATCTGAAAGATGCACCGATTCTTGTGCTCGATGAGGCAACTGCGTTCATAGACCCCGAGAGTGAGGAGCTCATTCAACAGGCACTCTCAGAACTTGCACGTGGAAAGACGCTGATAGTAATCGCGCACAGAATCTCCACGGTACGTAATTTTGACAAGATAGTAGTCATGGATTCCGGAAACATTGTCGCCGAGGGAACGCATACGGACCTCCTTGGCTCAAGTGAGCTCTATCGCCGCATGTGGGAAGCACATATCTCCAATGGAACTCATGAAGTAAGAAAGGGGTAGCGTAATGTTTAGTGCGCTTATAAAAGTGGTGCGTTGGACGGGCAACAAGAAAACGCGAATTCTCTTTGGCTTTGCATACTCTTTTCTTATCTCACTTGTTTCTGCAGCACCCATTGCTATTGCTGCCTGGGCCATGTGCGGGTTTCTCGGCTTATCATATGGCGAGAAACCCGATCTAAAAATTGCACTTACGGCTGGACTGGCCATTATTGCTTCGATTTCGCTACGCGCTGCACTTATGTGGTTAAGAGCACGGGCCGAGGAAACCGTAGCTGCAGAACGTTCCAACGAGGTGCGTATACGTATTGGAGAAGCGCTGAAACGCGTCCCACTTGGTTACTTTGACAATCATCCATCAGGAGAAATTCTCTCGGCACTCACAACCGAACTGTCATTCGTGGAAATCCACGGTATGCGCATGGTAGACATGCTTGGCAACGGATACATAACCGCAGCTGCAATGGTGGCGTTTCTCGCCTTCATGGATCTGCGGTCCTGCATCCTCGCATTGGCTGCGATTGCGGTAGCAACGGTGGTACTGGAGCTGATGTTCAAAAATTCCGCGCGTTTGTCGCCCGCGCAAAATGACGCACGCGAGGATATGGCTCAAGCAACGTTGGAATACATCCACGGTATGCCCGTTGTTAAGAGTTACCGGCAGGTAGATGCTGCTGTTTCAGCAGTACGCTCCGCATACGCACGTTCTAGAAATGTAAATCTCAAAACCGAGCTTGCTTTCCAACCCTTCAACGCCTTGCTTCTCTTTGTGACACGCAGTGCTTCGATTGGCGTCATTGTTATCGTATGTATCTCTTTCCTGAACGGCACGATATCTCTTCTTAACTTCTGCACGCTGGTGATGTTCTCCTTTATGCTGTTCCAATCAATCGAGGCTTGTGGCGATGCTGCCTACGTAATTGGACACATCGGAGAAGTTATCGACCGTCTTGACGCTATCGAATCCGCACCTGCAATCGATGACAATTGCAAAGCTGTAAAACTTGAGCATCACAATCTTGAGATGCATGACGTCTCATTTGCTTACGGAGATGGACCTCTTGTACTCAACGGAATGTCTCTGACTATTCCCGAGGGAACAACTGCAGCTCTTGTTGGAGGAAGTGGTTCAGGTAAGACAACTGTTGCCAAGTTGTTTGCACGTTTCTACGATGCAACAGGCGGCTCCGTACGCATAGGAGACCACGATGTACGCGAGCTTTCTTGCGACAGTATTCTTGCGGACTTCTCCATGGTTTTCCAAGACGTCTATCTTATGGATGACACGATTGAGCGTAATATTGCCCTAAGCAGGCCTGATGCACAATTTGAAGAGATTGTAGAAGCGGCAAAGGCCGCACGCTGCGATGAGTTCATAAAAGCTCTGCCCGAGGGCTATAAGACAAAAGTTGGAGAAGGTGGAACGCGACTATCTGGAGGCGAGAGACAACGCATCTCAATTGCACGCGCAATTTTGAAGGATGCGCCTCTTGTTGTTCTCGATGAGGCAACGGCAAGTGTTGACCCAGAAAACGAAGCAGAAATTCAATCAGCCCTTGCCCAACTCTGTAAGGGAAAAACGGTGCTTGAAATTGCGCATCGTCTCTCAACAATTGAGGAAGCTGACCAGATTTTCTTCCTTAGAGATGGACGTGTTGCAGAACAGGGCACCCATGAGGAGCTTATCTCGCACAATGGTCCCTACCATGACTTTGTTGAAGCTCGCTCACGTATTGAAGGCTGGCAGATTTCTAAGTAATAACGAGCTGAATGCGAAGTATTGGGACACAGTTCACTCGCGGGCATGTCCACAGGTAATGCAACTGAAATAGAAAAAGATTAGATTAGCGAAACACGCGCAATCTCAATTTATTGTATGGCGACGAGAGCCTCCGATGCTCCTTGGGTCATCAGCAGCCATGGAGCCATCCTGCCCATCTTTCGACTTTCTTGTTGCGAGGCGTCCCTTAGACAATTCCCGCCTTCTCGAAGTGCTTCCTCATGACCCTCAGCGAGACGAGGGCTCCCACCAGGCTCGTCGCCACCGTAAGGACAACCATTCCGACGTACATGGGACCCGAGAATATCGCGACGAACTGCGCCATGGTCTCATCGGTGAGTCGCAGTATTTCTTGGCGCTCGGAAAGATACTGAGCAGCTGAAAGGTATATGGGAAGGGTGTAGAGCGCCGACTGCAGCGTGCAACCGACGACGTAAGCCGCAACGAGACCTTTCCTGTTCGAGTACCCAATCCGCGTGGCAACTACCTCCGCAAGGGCCCAGCCTGCGATACTGCCGATGACACCGAAGACGTTTGCCGCCATCAGGCCAGGCAGTACGTTTATGGTTCCCATGATGAAGAAGGTTCCGGTCTTCCTGACCTTTGCGGCAAGGAGCAGATAAGCTATCGATGTGAAGAAGCAGACGATGGGTATGTTGGCGACTGTCCCCACGACGGTAAGACCAGCGACTCCTCCTACTACGAAGAAAATTAGGAGGGACAGCGCTCCGAAAACTCCAATGGATACGAGATCTCGAGCACCTATAGTCGAGGTTTCATCTTTTTTCATAATGAGCCCTTTCTTCCGTTCTGGTTTAAGACGTACAAGTTTGACGAGGCAAGTCTCGTCCTGAGCCCTTCTATCGCGGTCCGAATTGAAGCCACGCAAGTACTCCGGTTGCCAGGAGGGTCAAGGCGGCCGCCACGGCGTCCATTCCTCCGAAAGACAGGGGCTGCAGTACCGTCGCTTGGGTCTCGCCATCTAAGCCGCGGGCAAGCGCGGATGCCGCCAGCTCGTCGGATATCCTTACGCTCCTCATGAGGAGCGGAACTATCAAAAGCTCGCATGTGAGAGCTGGGTGTCGGAATGCGAACCCTCCTCCTGCGAGCACGCGCCGCGTTTTTAGACTTTCCATGAGATGCAAGGCGTCCCTGCGTATAGTTGGGAAGAACCGAAGAATGACTGTGCACGGAATGAGAACTACCTGCGGAGTCCTCATAGACTGCAACGCAGCGAGAAGATCCTGCATCGAGGCCAGTTTAGAAAGGGAGACGCCCAGTAGAGCCAGAACTACAAACTTCTGAGCCATGTAGCTCAGCATGACCACAGCGGTCATAAGCGTTGTGCTTCCGACTCCCTCGGCAAGAGCCATCACGGCGGCTATGAGGCCATAGGCCGCAGATAGGGCGATGCACGACCGCCATGCCCCGGAGACGAGCGCGCATGCCGCACCGATGACGCATGCCGCATGGGCTGCTTCCGGTCGGTTGGAAAGCATTGCAGCAGTGCCCAGAAGGCAGATTGAGAGCAGGGCAGTTCGCGGGTCTATGCGTCTGTATGAGCGTTCCATTGCGCGTCTCCTTTCCAAAGCGAACTCAGGAGTCTCTCCCTCGTCGGACCGCCAAGAGCGAAGTCATCAACAATGAGTCCACCGTTCAGATGGAGAATGCGATTACAGGTAGAGAGGAGGAACTCAGGATCGTGCGAGACGGCGAATACGACGCTTCCCGATTGTGCGAGCGATCGGATTGCGGAAGAGACTCTCTCCATGTTCTCCCTGTCCAAGCCGCTCGTCGGTTCGTCGAAGAAATAGGCGGCAGTCTCATCGACAAGGGCACATGCTATTGTGAGGCGCTGCTTCTGCCCTCGCGAAAGCGTTGCGGGATGAGCTTCCCTCATATCCCATAGCCCCAACCTTCTGAGTGCTCGCTCACAGACATCGGCGTCTCTCCGCCCGCCCAATGAGAGCTCTCCCAGAACGCTATCGGAGAAAAGCTGGTAGTCGGGGTCCTGCATGACTAGTCGAATGCGCCCCAACCGCTCCTTTGGCGAAAGGGGCTTGCCGTATAGAGACACGGTGCCCCTATCCTCTTTCTCAAGTCCGCAGCACAGGCGCGACAGAGTTGTCTTCCCCGCACCGTTTTCCCCTATGATTCCGATTACCTCGCCGAATCGGACGGAGAAGCTCAGCGGGCCGATGGTGCGGGGGTCGCGCGGTGTCGACCCGCCGCTCCTCGTCGAATGCTGTGAGCCGTATGAGAACGTAAGATTATTTATCTCGAAGGCCGCATTCTCACACTTTGACAAAGCCGGCTTATGGTCGGGCATAGCGCTTAGCGCCGACTTCAGCTGCAAGCTCCTTAGACCCATATGGGCGAGCGTGGCGTCATCGAGAGACAATGCACTGGCTGCGTCGTATACGTGGGATACGGCACCGTCTTCGATAACAATCATCCGGTCGATGAGGTCGGACAGATAGAAGAGTCGGTGCTCCAGAACGATGACGGTCTTTCCTTCGCGTTTCAGCTCGGATAATGTCTTCCTGAGGGTCTCCACGGCCCCCATATCGAGGTTTGCAGACGGTTCGTCGAAGACGTACACGAAAGGCCCCATCGCATAGCAGGAGGCTATGGCCACCAGCTGCATCTCTCCACTCGAGAGCTCGAACACGCTCCTATCCCGCAGACGCTGAATGTTCATGCGTCGGAATGCACTTTCGACCCGTTGCGCGACATCGTTGCGTGGCAGTCCCGCGTTCACGCAGCCGAATGCCACCTCGCTCGTCGTGTCGGTCATGAAGAACTGGCTGCGCGGGTCCTGGAAAACCGAGCCGACCATCTTTCCGATGTCTCCGATTCCCATCTCGCGCGTTTCCGTTCCGCCGACTTTCGCCGTTCCTTCCAGCTCGCCCTCGTAAAAATGAGGGATAAGACCATTTATGAGCCGTGCGACCGTGGTTTTCCCGCAGCCGCTTCTTCCTGTCAGGAGCACGAACTCGCCTTCATGGATATCCAGGTCGACGCTGTGGATAGCATCACTATCCTTCCCCGCGTATTGGAACGTCACCTTGTCGAGGGTTATATGCGCGAAGGCGCTCATTCCTGGCCCTCCGTCTTGGCCCCACGTTCCCAGAGAGTCCGATAATAACCGGCGCTCTCCTCGAGGAGCTGTTCGTGGGTGCCCCTCTGCACGATTTCCCCCTGTCGCATCACGATTATCTGGTCTGCAGAGCGGATGGTGCTCAGATGGTGCGCCACCACAAGCACTGTTCTGTTCTGCGCGAGCGCAGAAACGGCTTTCTGCATAAGCACCTCGTTAATCGGATCCACACTGCTCGTCATCTCGTCGAGTACGAGGATGGGGGCGTCTTTTAGAAACGCCCGAGCGACAGACAACCTTTGCTTCTGCCCGCCTGAGAGACCCACGCCGTTCTCCCCGATGAGTGTCTCGTAGCCCTGTGGAAGCGACATCACGAACTCGTGGATGCACGCCTTCTTGGCTGCCTCCACCACTTCCTCATGCGTCGCATCAGCCTTGCCTATGCGGATATTACCCTCAATAGTGTCCGCGAAGAGCCGTACATCCTGCATAACGATGCTGATAGAGGCAAGAAGATCGTCGTAGGGGATGTCCCTCACGTCCACGCCGCCGATGCTCACGCTTCCCGCATTTACGTCCCAGAATCTCAGCAGAAGGTTGGTCAGTGTGCTTTTGCCCGACCCGGACTCGCCTACGAGTGCTGTCATAGTATGTTCGGGGACCGTAAACGTTGCCTCGGGCAACTCAAAAGAGTCCCTTCCATAGGAGAAACGCACCTGATTGAACCTAATCGAGTGCGACGTAGGCACGCGCGGCTCATCGGGCTCGGGAACAGAGGATGCTCGGATGATCTTCTCTATCCTTCGGAAGCTATCCCTCACCTTGAGGTAGTTCATCCAATGCGACTCCATTGCAAAGAAGGGCTTGTAGAACTCCACGCTCGCAATAATGAAGCCGATGTAGACAAACAGGGGCAGAGAACCACTCTGCACGAGCAGGGCACCGCACGACGCCATGACTACGAAGGCAAGGTCCGCTACCAGACTGTAAGTGGACAGGACCAGCGCTATGTTCCGCGACGCTGCCTTGCTGCTCTCGCCGAAGCTCGCCACCGTCGCCTCGAGCCTACGGTCGAGGGCCTCGCTTTCAGCAAAAGCCTTCAGAAGCGGGATGCCCTTCACGTACTCGACGAACAGGCTCGTCATGTCCGCCGCGTCATCCCCGCATCTTCTTTCGAGGGCTTGAGCCTTCCTCAGTCCTGCTGCAAGGAGCGCAAGCGCAGCGGGCAAGGTTGATACCGTGAGTAGCGCCATGCGCCAATCAACGAGGACCGCAGCCACGAGCAAAATCGCCGCGACGATGAAATCAGCTGCCATCCTCGTCCAAAGGTGCCCCACCACCATCTCCATGTTGTCGATGTCCTTATGAACAATATCGCCAATCTCGCCTAGTCGCTCTCCCGTGTAGAAACCGAGAGAAAGTGACTTCATCCGTCTGACGACGGCAATCCTAATCTCAAGCACAAGGTCGAAACCCGCACAATGCTTCTGTTTGTCTGCCACAATGCTGCTGACCCCTTTGACGAGGAGAAGGCAGATGAGCGCCACCCAGTAGGGCGCGAGGTCGACCGGTCCGTCCAGAACCGAATAGATAGCCGCGAGGACAACGAAGGCCATCGCCACGCTGGCTAGTGCATAAATCGTGAATGCGGCGATGCTTATGGACATCATGCGCCGACCAGCGGGGGTCATCCGTTCTAGGATCTCTCTTACCATGATACGACCTCCCTGATATCCCAGTTGTCCACCTGCTTTTGCTTAGCAACCATCTCCTGATAGAGAGGACAGGTAGACATGAGTTCTTCGTGGGTTCCAGCCCCGGCGATGTGGCCTTCACTCATCACGACGATCTGCTCCACTCCACGAACGGCGTTCAGGTGGTGAGCTATGGTCACGACAGTCTTGTCGCGAGACAGGTCGTCTATCGCCTCCTGTATGAGGGCCTCGTTCTCGGCGTCGACCGCGGCCGTCGCTTCGTCAAGGATGATGATGGGAGCATCTTTCAGCATTACACGGGCAATCGAAATGCGCTGACGCTCGCCGCCCGAGAGCTGAACACCGCCCTCGCCAGGGACCGTAGCGTAACCGTGCGGGAGCCTAGAGATGAAGTCGTGGATACGCGCCCTTTTGGCCGCCTTGACCACCTCCTCATGCGTTGCTCCTGGTCGGCCGATGAGGATGTTTTCCTCGATGCTCTGGTTGAAGAGGAACACGTCCTGCTGGACTATGGAGAAGAGGCTCGATATCTGCCTTTCGGAAAGTTGGGAAAGGTCCTGTCCGCCCACAGTGACGCGCCCGCTGTCAGGTTGCCAGAATCCCATGATCAAGCTCGCGAGGGTGCTCTTCCCGCATCCCGAGGAACCTACAAGCGCGTTGGTACTTCCCCTGCGGAGCACGAGGTCTATCGAGTCGAGAGCCTGCTTCCTTTCGTTGCCGTCTTCCTCGCTCTGCGGGTAGGAGAACGATACTCCGTGCAGCTCTATATCTCCCATGCGAGGCTCCTCGGAGCTCTCGATGAGATCTGGGGTCTTGACGCCCAGCACCGATTCGATGCCTGTCATCGCCTGGTCGAACATGAAGCGGTAGTGTTGCAGGGTCGCCGTTTTGGCCACTGAGGAAGTGAAGGCGGCTGCGAGCACCATGGCCAAGATAAGACGTTCGATGGATATACCGCCCGTGGAGAGAAGCCACGTTCCCACAATCAGCACGAGTACCGTCCCGAACTCCATGAACAGGGCGATAAGAGCCATAGGGACCGAGACATCGTTCATCGAGCTCGTTGCCCAGCTCACGTAATCACGCGCCGCTCCGACCGTCTCATCGGTCTTGCGTTCTTCCTTTCCGAATGCCTTAACGACCGCTATGTTGGCGACATATTCCATAAGGCTGTTCTGCATGCGGGAGGCGTACTGGGCTACTATCTCGAAACCTCTAGCCCAAGCGGGCGCCGCCGCCTTCTTCACGAGCCACATGAGGGGCAGACCCGCCATCATGCACAGGGCAAGCCGCCAGTCCACTGCAAGCATGAGGATGAACGCGGCGGCGGAGAACAGAGTGGCTGAGGCCGATTCGGGTAGTCCGTGGGCAAGGTACACCTCCACCTGCTCCACGTCATTGCGCATGACGTTCGCGAGGTCTCCTGGCCTTCTGATCTGAAAGAAGCCGAGAGGGAGCTTTTTCAGATGGCGCACGATGCGCAGACGGATGTCCGTCAGGCACGAGTACGCCACCCGATGTGCTTTCCATGTTGCCGTATACATGCACAACGCCTTCCCCGCCACACATGCCGTCATTCCTGCAGCGACATAGGCAATTGCAGCAGGCGAGAGGGACCCTTCCAAAAACAGGTGGACAAGGAAGATTACGAGAACTGTGGGAACAAGCCCAAGAACCGCCCTGGTCAGAAGCAAGGCATTAGCTAGCCGGCTTTTCGCCGTCATCTTCCTGACCAGCTCCCTCTTGTCTTTCATAGAATCTCTCCTCCAATATTAAATTCAGATTCGATATTGTAAGTAGATTAAGGCCTATCTCAGTTCGACTAGACTAACTATATCAATATTGAATCAAAATTCAATATTGAATGTAAGGGTATCCGAGTGGGGTGGCAGAAAATTCTGTCACAGGGAGTTCACTCCTTCGTAATAGCACTGGGCGATGAGCGCAAGCATCTCACGAGCTTCATTTTCACTGCTGTAGTGGCGGGCTACCTCCATTAGGCTCTCCACGAAATTGCTTGCTAGTACGTGGGTGAGCAAGTCTGGGTAGTGCAGAACTGCACGTTCGTTCATCATGTATCGGATATGCCGCTCGATGCTCTCTACGAAATCGTCCTTCGCATGCTCATAGGCGGTACCCTGGCTCTTGTCAATTAGGATAACCAGCAACTTGTGATGGGCCAGCATGTTGAGCAGGGGTCCCTCGGCGGCAATCTGATACCTCTCAGAGGGCGTATCCGCAATGATAGATTCTTCTTCACGTGCAATCCGGTTGAAGTCGAAGGGAGCAGACGAAACGACGCCCTCGAATAGCTTTTCCTTGTTTTTGAAGTACGAGTACAGCAGGCTTACCGACACGTCTGCGAGCTTCGCGATGTCCTGCAACTTCGCGCTACGGAAGTCCTTCTCGTAGAACACCTGGACGGCGGCGGCAAGTATGCGCTCGCGCACCTCTTCCTTGAGAACCTGCATGATTTTTCCTCAAATTCTCTCAATGCTGAATATTAATTCAGTATTGTTTATTCTAGGTGACGCCGAACAAATGTCAAAGAGTGGGAAGACGGTAAGCCTCGCATGGGCATGTCTGCTGAAACTGAAATCTCCCATAGGGCCTGTTCCGTTTTCCGTCGACCTACGTCCCCGATGTATGTCGCAAAAAAGAAAAACACGATAGCAGAGGAGACGACATGGCGACGACAAGGGTAATGCCCTGTTCGTGATGAAGCTCATGCAGCAGCCCGTCCTGCCATAGGACATCTATTCCGTGGCAGAGGTTACGAGGCTGCTGGGGTCAAGCCGATTATGATCTACCACTACGTGAAAGACAAGGTAATCCCCTCTTCCCCTGAGAAAGTGGTGCAACGGCTCACGAGGGTCTTTCGTTATCCAAAAGGAGCTCATCGACTGCATGCGCAATATGATGACGCCTATTAATCTGGTTCAGCAATATAACGCTAAAACGAGAAAAGCAGTTAAACCTACTTATCACCGTACGGAATTCGGAAGTAATCCAACGTTGCTTTGAATCTATCTTGAGCTGTAAGGCACGTATCAAGAAGATAGCCGTTCTCCTTATCCCACTTAGAGAGTCCACGATAGTAGAAAGACTTCATATCATCAGAAATGACAAACGGAACAACGTCATAAGTAAGGCATTCTTTGAGCATGATCAACCTGCCGACACGCCCATTGCCGTCTTGGAATGGATGAATGCGCTCAAAGCGAACATGGTAATCAACAATGTCTTCAAAGGAATGGGAGCTGTTTGAGTTATAAGCCTTTAACAGCGACTTCATCTCTTGAGCAACATTTTCTGGAAGAGTGGTTTCTCGCCCACCAACCTCATTTGGAAAGCGCTTGTAATCTCCAACGGCAAACCAATCCTGTAAAGAATCTGTAGTTCCCGTTTTCAGAATACGGTGAAGCTCTTTGATAATGCCCTCTGTGAGGGAATCTTTTGCATGGTCAATCACGTAATCGATGGCACGGAAATGGTTCTGAGTTTCTACAATGTCGTCAATGTGAACAGGATTTCCATCAACGTCGATAGTCGCCGTTTCAAAAATCATACGTGTCTGATCGAGGGAGAGCTTGCTTCCCTCAATATGATTAGAGTTGTAGGTAAGCTCAACCTGGAGCTTATGGTAAATGCCACCCTTTATTTTTGAGGTCTTTTCTTCAATCAAGCGCGTAAGCAGCGGACTTGTTGACGACGCTTTGGCATTTTTTCGAGAAGGTTTTACGGCATCGCCTGGTATGTTCCAAGTTTTTCCCACGAGAAAAGCGCCTGGTACACGACCTGTTGAACAGTAATTGCGAACACTTCTCTTGGATATGCCCCAGAGCTCAGCAATCTCTGTTGCAGAAAGAAATCCCATCGAGCTTCACCTCCCTATCGGCAAAAACTGACGAGATTATTATAGCAAAGGAAGCTGTTTCTTGCCGATAACGGCAAAATTCGAAACTACAGCTAGTTCCAATCATGCTTACAATCATTGCAATGAAACTTGGGGTCATCTCCACATACAACGCAACCGCCTAAAATAACACGGCCTTCTTCAATATCACGCTCTAATTGATCGTCCAGCAGTCGTAAACCCCAAAGATATTTAGCGACATTCGTGCTGTTACACTTAGGACATACGGGGTTACTTGAATTTTGCTTTTCCATTGGTACTCCCATCTCACGAGGTCTACTAAAAGACACGCTTTATAGAAATACCAGTCTACGTAATGACATAAAAAATACTGTCCGCTGAAATGGACAGTATTTGAGGTTGAATATTTGTAGCCCCTAGCATACAGGATTGCCATACTCACGCAACATAGCGTCACGGTTAATAATCCACTGCTTACCATACTTGCGAGCATCCACGCCTGGAACTATCTTACCGTACACAACAGCCTTACGCAGAGTGGACTCGCTTAAACCCCAAAGCTCGCTAGCATCCGAAAACGATATGAGTCCATCAAAGGGCGTCACGACCTCGATTCCGTTCACCCACAACTCGTCACAAGAGAGATCAAGGTCATCGTTCCAAATAATACCGTAACCTCCCTGATCAACCTCAACATCTCTGAACAGCGATTCGTTATCCACCAATGTTCTGAAGACCGGGAAACGATGCATAAGTGGAGCTACATCGTAAATTTTTGTGGTGCCGTTGGTAAACTGAACGCTTAACTTTAAGTCAGTCAGAGCAGAGACATCTTTTATCTTATGGAATTTCATAATCTGCCTCCTTTAGACAAGCGGATCGATTTTCTTAAATTCTTATGCCTTCCCTATTTTCTCTTATTTTTAGGATATCACGATATCGTGATATCCTAAAAATTCATTAACTATGAAACCAAAGAGAGGCCTGCGACACTGCCTCTCTTCGGTTTCCTCTTTAGAGTGCTGGATCATCGAAAACCGGGCTTCTGTTTTCCCGGATAAATCATTAACCCGCTGTGCATATTGAGCGACAGCTCAAGCTTGTTTGGCTCATGGCAAAGCTCACCCAGCAAGCGCCCGCTCACAAGGCTGCCTCGACCTTCTCAGCGATCATGCCCTGCAGTCTCTTGCCGTACTTTTCTTCCATCTTTGCATTCATCTCGTCTACCGCTTTCGCCGAGTAGTTGCCATCGGGTTTTTCCTTCCTGATTCTGTCTATCTCGCTCGCGGCCGCCTCTTTGGCTTCCGTAACGATCTCGTCGTCGATACCCGCAGCTTCAGCCATCCAGAGCAGCAATTCCGGACACCTAAGCTGGCCTACGTTTTCGCGGTTTTTCTTGAACTTCCATGAGATATACGCCTCGAATAGATGCCACTTTTGATTCGGCTCGCATTGCTCGGCGGATACTGTATGGCCCGTCGTGCGAGCAAAATCTATATAACTATCTCCCGTCGGCTTCTGTTGATACTTCTTTATGAACTCGTCGCTAATCGGGTAATGTTCGTTCTTCTCGCAGTAGAACTTAATCAAGTCAATGAGGCTAATCGCCACGTCAATCTTCCTTCCGTTTCCACTCGCCGCAACAATAACGTTGGAACTGTGTATGTCATACCATGCCCCGATCTGAACTGCCTCCCATTTCTTGGACACGAGAAATGGGAGGCAGTTCACCCTTAGAAGGTTCTCTCTTTCTGCATGAACTCGGGGATGTTGGCATGAATGATGCCGTCCCTTTGCTGAATGGGATCGCTTCGCGTCAGCAGGTACTTGGGGTAGTTGTCTTTAATCTGCTTGAACGGTCGATATTCGCGCTCCTCGGTGGACCGGTCGGCCATGATGGTCATTGCGACCTGAACGTATGCATAGCCCATCTCTGGGTTCCTCAGGATGAAATCGCACTCCAGCTTTCCGATGCGTCCGACACTGACCTTGCAACCCTGTGCGAGAGCGTAACGATAAACGATGTTCTCAAGGACGGGCCCGTAGTTGATGCGGTTGTCGGTATTGAGGGCAAAGTAGAAGCTCAGGTCTGCCAGGTAGTACTTTTGCTCGCCCCGCAGCGATTTTCGGGACTTCAGGTCGAAGCGGGAGCACTTACTGATGATCTTCGCATCTTCGAGAATCTGGAGGTATCGTGCAAGCGTCTCGCGCTTGACCTTCACACCCTGTTTGCTCTCGAGGTCGGATTGGATGTTCGCAAGCGACGTGGTGGCGCCGAAGTTGTTGATGACGTAGTCGCGCACATGGTTGAACACGGAGACGTTCTTGATTTTCACACGCCTGCGGATATCCTTCTCGAAGATTTCCTGGATTACCGCAGCAACGTAGGCGCGCTTGTCGGCGAGCCGAGGGTAATCCATCGCTTTCGGGAAGCCACCCTCGAGGATATACGCATCGAACTCCGCGACCGAATTCGGGTTCACAGGTAGTCCCAAGAAACGCTTCATCTGGCAATACTCGCCAAAGTCCAGCGTCTGCATCTCGAATTCGATGTAGCGGCCAGTTAGTTTCGTGGCCAGCTCTCCTGAAAGCAGATAGGAGTTCGATCCGGTGATGAAGATGGAGAAGCCACCCTCAGTGCGAAACCCATTGAGCACGTCCTCGAAGCCCTCGACGTTCTGTACCTCGTCAATAAAAAGGTACTTTGTCCCCGAGATGGCAAGCAAGGGCTCGATGAGGGCCTCAAGCTGCTCTGGAGCCTTTACAGATCGGTACCCGTATCGGTCTAGGTCGAAAAAGACGATGTGCTCGTCATCGACACCTTCTGTCCTCAACTCTTCGGCGATGCACTGCATGAGGCAGGATTTGCCGCAGCGGCGGACGCCGGTGATGACCTTGATCATCCCTTCGTCATGGTAGAAGCCACGGATCTTTTTCAGGTAGTTTTCTCTAGGAAACAAACGCATACTGGCTCCAATCTTCATTGGAGTCAGTATATCAAATTATAGGTTTATTGGGGTATTCTTTATCTCTAAAACGATTTATACCCCTATAACTAAGGAATTCTCTATTCCCACTCAATGGTCGCAGGTGGCTTTGGAGTGATGTCGTAGGCTACGCGATTAACACCAGCAACCTCGCTAACAATGCGAGAAGAAATGCGGGTCAGCAACTCATAAGGAAGCTTTGCCCAGTCAGCGGTCATGGCGTCACTAGACTCAACGGCGCGCAAAAATTGCAGCGAAAAAATGTTCAACATTTTGTAGATTAAACCAATATGGAGACAACTCCGCCTTTGCTGGTCTCCCATGCAAACGACAAGACAAAACAAACTCAATAGCATCGAGAACTGTTGACTTACCGGCAGAATTGCCGCTAACCAAGATATTTATTCCATCCTGGGGACACCATTCAAATTCTCGAAGCTTCCTGAACCCCTTATGACAAGCCTTTTAATCATCTCGTATCTTCACTTTTAAAATTACACACTTGCAGAATCAATTGAAGGCGTCTGTTTGTGTTTACACATATCCAACCTTGTTGAACGCTATAAGGCCCCTACGTGGGTACCTAACCTCGAACTGCTCCGCGGCAAGCCGATTGAGACCAAAAGATTCAGGCTCAAAGAGCTCGAGATCAGAACTTTCAGGTTGGAAGCTCTCGTACTTGAACACTTCAAGCCCTAAATCTTCGATTGCCCAGTCCGGCAGTTCATAGTCCTGCTCCACCAATCCGAAGAAGGTCATGCCTCTATCCACGCAAAGCCCAACGAAGACACTGCTGCCGATTTCGTAGGTAACACCTCCAATGAGAGATCCCACGAGGCTGCCAAGCATGTAGCCCAGAGCGGGTATCGGGATCAACCCCTGGACCAAGGTTCCTCCTCCCAATGCAAACACCGCGTAATATGACTTCTGGAAAATGTCCTCCGCAAATTGCGCTTGACTAATTTCCCCCTTTGCAAGCTTGACACCGTCCTTGAGGGCGATTCCGGCTAACACGGTCGCAAGGGCGACGACTCCCGGGGAAACGCCCTTGACGGCCTCGCCCAATAGCCCTGACTTGATGGATTCGGTCAGCGCGGCGGAAATCGTTCCTGATACAAAGGATTCGAATCCGAATTTCGCGACATCACCCGTGTCACTCAAAAGCTGATCGACGTCAGCGCCTTCGCCCGACGCGAGATCATGCACAGCCGCACAAATAATCGGAGCAGCCTTGACGGCCATCGCGATCAATGCTGCAGTAACGCCGACCTTGAGCGATGACCTCATGACGTGGTCTAGCTTCACGAGCTCCTCGGTGCTTACGCCTTTGGAAGCAAGCTCGACTTTTCCTTGCTTCACATCTCTTGCGAGTTCCTTGGAGGCCTCACGAGAAAGCGTCTTCGACTCGACGCCATCCTGGCGGACACTTTCAGACAACGATGCCCTGGTCTCCTCGAGTCTTCCAACCTGCTCAGGCCTCGTGACGGCTTCCTTGTAGATTTTCCTGTCAAGAGCCCGTACTGCCTCTGCGCCTTGCCCTTCGGGAATCAAACGCTTCATTCCCTTGTAAACGGCGTCGTATTGATCGGTGCCAGCCGCGATAGCCCTGACTGCCCCATTCGACGTTCCTGGCGTCTTAGACGCTTCTAGGAACGACTTAGCCTGCGCCATGGCGCTATGGGCTCCATCTTGGTAGTACTTAACCTGATACTTGGAAATCACCGCATCGCCAGCCTTGACCACAATGTCGGGCGATGCGAAGTCCGTGACCCTCGGAACCTCTGCTCGAAGCTTTGCTCCCTTCAACACCGCGTCGATATTGAAGGTGCCCGCATGCCAGATCTCGGCGATGTCTCCACTCAGCGTATCGATGGTCTTCGCGCTGGCCGAAAACTTATTAAGGTCCCTCTCGAGAGTTTCTATCGCGGTCTCCACCTCGCCGACCCAAGCATCTCCCATCTGAGCGGCAAAGGCCGGCCCAAACGATTCCGCGTAGAATGAGTATCCTTTCTCGAAGCCGTCCATGCTATTCGCCCAAGAACTTGCTGAGGCCATCCAGGTAAAAGACAAGGGTTAGAAGCGTGTACTGTTGGTCGAGCGCCTGCGACGACTTCGTCATGTCGACTCCCTTATCAATCGCGGATGAAAGCCTTTCGACGAACTTCGATTTTCCTCTGTTCAAAGCAAGATCGAATAGGAGCGCTGGCGGGAAAGCAAGCTCAGCCAACAAAAGCGCGTGATCGTCTGGGGAGTTTCCGTCTTCTGCGTCCTTCTCGGGACTGAAAAGGAAGGAGAGCTCTTCCTCGAACCGCTTTCCATAGTGTTCTGCCATCTTGTAGAAATCATGGGCGTTGTTTTTGTTGAGCGAGTCCTTGGTAACTCGCAGATTCGCATGGTTTCCGAGCCAGCCATAAGACATACCGAATTCGAAATACTCGTTCGACGCCTCGGAACAGTTCTTTCGTACGTACTTGCTGTCACCGAAGAACACTACGGGATTGCCCGAGGTCAAGGACTTTAAATTCGCCTTATGGTGTTCCTCGTCCCAGATCACCGCAGACACCGAGCCGTCCTTCGTCCCGACATGCCTTCCTTCCTCGTCATCAGTACTGCTGATAAGCCCCTGCAGATAGGTGGCATATTTTAAATACTCGTCATTTGCAACAATAATCAATTGCTTTTTCATTCGGGTCTCCTTGTCAAGCATATTGAGTTTTCTAAATTGTCGCTACCTTATACGTCGTCTTTACGTCGTAGATAAAGTCGTCGTCGAGTCCGAGGGTTGCAAGGTGTTCCTGGGCACATTTAATCTTCATACGCTCGGCATCACGAAGAGCAGGTTCACCGTTCTTGCCAACCTTCGTCTCGGTGACGAAGTAGACGCGGCGTCCACGGCCAACCACCTTGCAACTTAATGCATAGTTATGAGTTGTCGCAAGTAGCTGTCTGAACCGGGAAAATAGCTATTCCCACTCAATGGTCGCAGGTGGCTTTGGAGTGATGTCGTAGGCTACGCGATTAACGCCAGCAACCTCACTGACAATACGGGAAGAAATGCGGGTCAGCAACTCATAAGGAAGCTTTGCCCAGTCAGCGGTCATAGCGTCGCTCGACTCAACGGCGCGCAGGATAACTGGACGAGCATACGTACGCTCGTCACCCATAACGCCAACGGACTTAATGTCGGGTAGCACGGCAAAGTACTGCCACACACTGTGCTCGGAGTTACGATCGCCTGTCTCGTCAAAGAGCTGGGCGTTGTAAGCGTCAATCTCTTCACGGACAATAGCGTCGGCGTTGCGGAGAATCTCAAGCTTTTCTGGGGTAACGTCGCCAATGATGCGGATAGCAAGGCCAGGACCTGGGAATGGCTGCCTGTAGACAAGGTTCTCTGGCAGGCCGAGAGAAACACCCAGCGCACGGACCTCATCCTTGAAGAAGTGGTCCAGGGGCTCAATCAGGTCAAAGTGAACGCCCTCTGGGAATGGAATCAGGTTGTGGTGGCTCTTGATGGTTGCAGCTTTGCCGCCGGTCTTACGAGCACCAGACTCAATAATGTCAGGATAGATGGTACCCTGTGCCAGGAACTGAACGCCGTCTAGCTTCTGAGCCTCGTCAAAGAAGACCTTCCAGAACTCGGTACCAATCAGGCGACGCTTCATCTCTGGCTCGGTAACGCCAGCTAAAAGCTTAGCGTAGCGCTCCTCTGCGTGAACGTGAATCAGAGGCACGTTAAACTGCTTGCGGAAGACCTGTTCAACCATCTCTGGCTCGCCCTTACGGAGCATGCCGTGGTTCACAAACACGCAGGTTAGCTGATCGCCGATAGCACGGTGGACAAGGGCAGCAACAACAGAAGAGTCAACGCCGCCGGAAAGCGCCAAAATAACGCGACCATCGCCAACCTTCTGGCGAATCTCCTCCACCTTCTGCTCAATGATGTTATCCATGGTCCACGTCTTCTCAAAACCACAGATATTGAACAGGAAGTTAGAAAGCATCTGAGAACCGCACTCGGTGTGGTTGACCTCTGGGTGGAACTGAGTGGAATACAGGTTCTTAGCAGCGTTTTCCATAGCTGCGATGGGGCAAACATCGGTAGAAGCGGTAACGGTAAAGCCCTCTGGGACCTCAGACACTGCATCGCGGTGGCTCATCCAAACGGTCTGCTGCTCAGCGGTGCCGTCAAAAATGCGACTCTCCCCTGCGCGGGTCAGATGAGCTGGGCCATACTCGCCCTTCTCGGTATGTCCAACGGTACCACCCAGGGTAACCGCCATAATCTGCTGTCCATAGCAGAAACCAAAGACAGGAAGACCAAGCTCCAGAATCTCTGGGTCAATCTTTGGCGCGTCCTCCGCGTAGACGGAAGCAGGGCCGCCGGACAAAATAAGCGCAGATGGATTGAGCTCACGAAGCTCATCTGCGGAAATATCACAAGGAACAATCTCGGAGTAGACGTTAAGATCGCGCACGCGACGTGCAATTAACTGGCCGTACTGGGCACCAAAGTCTAGAACTGCAACAAACTGCTTGGGCCTGGACTCGCTCATGCATGACTCCGCTTCTCCGGTTTCCCGGTCACTCTTAGATTCTGCGCCAACGCAATGCCGCACGTATGGACACATATCTCTACCACGAATTTATTGCTATTAATAATACCTTCAACCAGCCGATAACACCACGAGAGATTGCGCGCGCCAAAAACTCTTCTTATTCTGCGCAAACAAAAGACGGCAAAGTTCTATAATCTGACGAGAAATGCTACTAATTTCTAACAATTATAAAACACAAAATATGGCGAGAAGAGCAGGTCAAAGACACTATAACTTGAAATGTAATTGTTTTGTGACGACCAAGACTGGTAACAGTTTTTAAGTATCTATCTGCAATAATTTTCTCACGCTCGCAAGACGAATTGGAGTTTGGTTTATGAAAAAAGTACTGGTCAGACTAGGTGCATTTCTTGTGCCATTTATGATTGTTGTTACTTTTGTGACAACATTCGCTTCTGCTGCAACTGTTTCACCGGTTCAAATTACCAGCATGTCTGTGGCTGATGATACCTATACACCAGTAAATGAGATTACCACTGATAATCTGTATCATATTACAATTAACTGGGAATCTACCGCATCTACCGTGGCAGAAGGTGACTATTTTGATATTACTCTGCCCGATAAAGTCCAGTTCACTGCCACACAAAACACAACTCCAATTGAAGTTAAAGATCCTAACGGTGCAACCGTAGCGTGGGCTTATCCAACTCCAGCAGCAGGTAGCATCTTCGGTGGAACTCTGCATGTTGTTTATACAGACTATGCAAACACCCACACCCAGATTAGGGGTACTTTCTCGCTGTCCGCTCTCTACGACCGCGACGCCATCAACGCTGGCGATAATACCCACATTGATTTTGGCGTTAACGGCACCGCTGTTCCTCTCAACATGATTATTCGTCCAAAGAACACCATTGGCCAAGAGTGGCTCAACAAGTGGGGCGGCCCTGTTACCGGTACCGAGTCCGAGGTACTTTGGTATGTTCGTCTTAACTACTCCGCTTCTAACATGACTGGCGTTGAGTTCTCTGACTCCCTCTCTGATAGAAACGGCGGCGACCTGCCAGCATCGGTAACCTACATTGCTAACTCTTTCCACCTCTATCGTGCAGACTTTGATGGAACGGGTAACTTCAGCAACCTTCAGGAGGTCACCATTCCTAATGGTGCACTTTCTATTGCAGCTGACGGCCACTCCTACCACCTTAACCTGAGCGGCGTTGACTTCTCCCAGGGTCAGCGTTACCTCCTGCAGTATCGCACCACCTTTATCCCAGGTATGGCTCTGCATAACTATGGTGTGCTTACCAACGCTGGCGGTGCTCCAAGAAGTGAGATTGGCTTTACCTACTACTCTCCAAGCAACTCCGGCGGCGCAATCGGCAATCTTGTCGGCCGCATCCGCATTATCAAGGTTGATGCTGACAACGCAACTACCCAGCTTCCAGGCGCAACTTTTAAGGTAACAAGCGTTGCTAACCCAGCTGATTCTTGGACTCTTACTACAGGCGCCGATGGAACTGCAACCTCCGAGAGGCTCACTACCGGCTCCTACACCATCGAAGAGATCACCGCTCCAGATGGCTATGTGCGTGACGCTACGGTCTACACCGTAAACGTTGACAATCAGTCCGGCACTATCAAGATTATTGAGAACAAGAAGAACGCTCATGCAGACATTCCTGTGCAGAAAGTCTGGAATGGTGCAGAGGGCGGAGCAGTAACTGTTCACCTGCTTGCAAACGGCGTTGACACTGGTAAGACCCTTACCTTGAGCTCTGACAACAACTGGCAGGATTCCTTCACAGGTCTTGAGGCTTATGCTGCTGACGGCTCCGAGATTACCTACACCATCTCTGAAGACGAGGTAGCCGGCTACACCAGCCAGATTACTGGCGACGCAACTCAGGGCTTTGTAGTCACCAACACCCAGGTTCCTCCAACTCCAGAGAAGCCTGCTAAGACTCGCAAGAAGTCCAACCTCCCCTACACCGGAGATGCATCTTCTGTCGCAGGCGTCCTCTTTGGATCTTTGGCAGCACTGGGCAGCGCAGTTGCACTTAAGCGTCGCAAGTAAGTCTGGCACGCAATTGTAGCAGCACAGGCGCGCAGCTCCACGCAACGTTACAAGAACGTCTTGTCCTCGTGGCAAGGCGTTCTTTTTTGGCGAGAAAACCGTCTATTTTGCAAGGCTCCACAGAACTTCTCGCCTCCTTAATTGCATACAGAAAAATGACCTATTCGGAATCACGTATAAAAAGTGACTAATGTCCAGCATTTGAATTTACTAGAGGTAATATTTATCCATTTTTATTACGTTAAGCTGCACATAGTGCAGAATGTTTGTTGTGAACAATTGTGAAGAACCTGTGAATTTAGCTGTACTTTATTTAAAAGGTATCAGAAAAAGAACCGATAAATTCCTTGTACCTGCATAAATATTTGAACTTTAAAAAAGCTATATAAATATATACAGAATCTCAAATAAATTCTCTTTGTAATAGGTGAGAATAGACGTATCTATTGCAAAGGAGTCCTGATGAACAAACGACTGTTTAAGCTGTTAAGTTTTGTCTTCATGCTGGTCCTGGCGCTTCCGCTTGCGGCAAAATCAGCTTTTGCTGAGACTGCAAGCACTGAAGCTGCTACAGGCACCCCTAAAGCGGTTGTCGCAACCATTACAGACTTTAGAGTTGAAGATCGTTTTGGCAATCCAACTACCGTTGTTAACAAGGCAAATGTGTATGCCATTGCTATGACGTGGGACGCCTCTGCAAACGCTAACGTAGAGCCGGGCGATTACTTTGACGTCACCCTCCCTAACGAGATGAGGTTTACCGCAGCTCATCCTGCATCTACCTTTAACATCACCGATGCAGCAACCGGCGAGGTCATGGCAGTAGCTCACGTCACCCCTGGTACCGATGGTTTTGGTGGAAACATGCGTGTTGTCTTTACCAACTACGTTAACAACCACACTGACCTGCGCGGTACCGCTCGCCTTGGCTTTACCATTGATTCACATCGTGTTCAGACAGGTACCGGTAAATCTTTTATCTTTACTGTCTCTGGCAGCCCTGTTCCTGTAACGTTTGACGTCACCGCTCCTGGTACCATTGGTACTGAGTACCTCTCCAAGTGGGGCAAGATTATTGAGGGCAACGCAAACGAGATTCAGTGGACCGGCCGCATCAACTACTCTGGTGGTAACTTCCACAACGTCCGTCTACACGACCAGCTATCCGACCAGGGCGGCGGTGACCTTCCTTCCGAGATTACCTATGTTCCAGGAACCTTTGAGCTTTGGAGCGCTCGCTTTGACGAGTACGGCTCAACCATCCCAGGAACCGCTACGCGCATCCCTATTACCCCAGGTATGCTCACCATTTCTCCTGATGGACAGTCGTTTGATCTTGACCTTTCTGGCATAGACCTCAGCAACGGTCAGAGCTTTAAGTTCACGTATCGCACCACGTACGTTCCAGGTGTTGCTCTGCGTAACCTCATCAAGATGTACTCCGATAACCCTGAGTACAGCTCCGATTGGGTATATCGCAACGCAACTTCCGGCGGAGAAGGTACTTCTACCCTCATCGCTCGTATCCGCATCGTCAAGGTGGATAAGAACGACCACAACACCAAGCTTGCGGGTGCAGTCTTTAAGGTAACCAGCACCACTGATCCAACCAAGACCTGGACCATTACCACTGGTGCAGATGGTACCGCTACCACCGAGAAGCTCCCTGCTGGCACCTACAACGTTCAGGAGATTACCGCTCCTGCTGGCTACCAGCTCAATACTGATACGTATAACCTCACCGTTTCTGCAACCACCGGCGTTATTAAGACCGTTGAGGACGAGAAGACCCCAACAGTTGATGTACAAGTTAACAAGACATGGGTAGGAACTGTCGGCGGTCCTGTTACCGTCAGGCTCTACAAAGACGGCGTTGCTAGCACCGAGACAGTCACTCTTGACCAGACCAATAACTGGGCTGCAACATTTAGCGGTCTTCTCCGCAACGATGCAACAGACGGTCACGTTATTGCTTACACCGTAGTAGAAGAGAACGTTCCTGCTGGATATACCAGCGCAGTCTCGGGCAACCAGACTGATGGCTTCACGGTTACCAACACCGAGATTCCACCAAACACTCCTCCTACCACGCCTCCAAATACGCCACCAAACACCCCACCAGCAACTCCTCCATCAGAGACTCCAAAGAAGCCAAAGAAGAAGCAGCCTAAGCTTCCTGAGACTGGCGACTTCTCCGAGATTGCTCTTGTTGCAGTAGCTACCGTGGGCAGCGTTATTACAACGCTTGGCTATGCTCTGAAGGATCGTCGTAAGTAAGACAGCGTTGCGCAGTAAGTAACGCCATGAGCAAAAGTTGCTCGTACTTCTCGCGCCAAGCTCCACGAACTTCTCGCACACGTCCCCGCTTCACACGTTGAAGCGGGGATTTTTTGTGGCAGGTTTGTTTCTATGCAGCACAAAGACGCAAAATTGCGTATAGTAGATGTTTGACAAAACGCATTGGGCAAAACACAGATTAAACACAAAGGAGCCCCAATGGCCAGAAGGTCACATTCATCTCAGAATCACGGTCACAACAGCCGTGATAGGTACGAAGATACCCCTGAGTACGATACAGAGGACTTCGCACAGGACGATTATGACGCTTATGATCAGGACGCATATCAACCTCGTACGCTGGGCAGCGTTCGCAGTGCAGGTGCAAGCTCTGCACGCAACAATCACGAATCTCACGGCTCCAGGTTTACGCGCGAGCCTTTGATTGGTCAGACCAACGTTGGCGACGAATGGCCCGAAGAAGCCCCAGCTCAACAGCAAAAACACACCCACTTTGCTGCACATCGAGCGGGTGCGGTAAGCCATGCTCCTTCTCGCGCAGAAGGCGTTGGAGCATACTCCAAGAAGCGCCAAGGATCTTCTCGCGGTCGCGGTCTTAAGATTTTTGCGGGCATCCTGGGAACGTTGCTGCTGGTAGCAGGCGTAGCGTTTGCGTGGTGGATGCTGGATACCAACTCAAAGCTCCGACAGGGCTTGGACGCAAACCTGCAGGCCACGCTGGTACAGGTTGCTCCATCCGATCCGTTCTATATGCTGCTTCTGGGCGTGGATAAGGACGAGGGACGCGCAGAGAACTGGGGCGATTCCGACGCAAACTTCCGCGCAGACACTATCATCCTGGCTCGCGTAGACCCTAAGAACAAGAAAATTACTCTGATTTCCATCCCCCGAGACACTATGGTTGACCTGGGAGAACACGGAAAGCAAAAGATTAACTCCGCGTACAGCTATGGCGGCGCGTCTGGAATGGTCGAGGCCGTTTCCAAGCTGGCGAACGTCAACATCTCGCACTACGCCGAAGTAGACTTTGAGTCGTTCACCAAGATTGTGGACTCCATCGGCGGCATTACGGTCAATCTGCCTGTTGCCGTTTCCGACATGCAATACTCGGGCATCGACCTGCCCGCAGGAGAGCAGCAGCTCAACGGCCAGCAAGCGCTTGGCCTTTCTCGCAGTCGTCACGCATACGACAACTACGGTGCCGGCGACTTCTACCGTGCGGCTAATCAGCGCATGATTCTGACAGCCATTGCCAAGAAGGTCCTGCAGCTGGACCCCGTTTCTATGTCGGGCGCCGTGTCTACCATGGCCGAGAGCGTGACCACTGACCTTAACGTCACCGATATCGTGGGCCTGGCCATGTCGTTTAGAGGTATGGACACCTCCAAAGATATGTATTCTGCACGCACGCCAACAACGTCCGAGCTCATCGATGATGTTTGGTACGAAATTGTCGATAAGAGCGCGTGGAAGACCATGATGGACCGCGTGAACCAGGCGCTGCCTCCTCTGGAGGATGCAAGCACCGATGAAACCACAGGTATCGTTGGTACGGTTGCGGGCGACACCTCCGCGACGGACAGCATCAAGCCGGACTATACCGGAGAAGTTGCCGTGCTCAACGGCACCGATGTTCAAGGGCTTGCAGCTCAGAAGGCTGGTATCCTGAAGACTAAGGGCTACACCGCCTACGCCGACAGCTCTCTGGAGCATCCAACCGACTCGATTATCATCTACGACGGCACGCGCACCGGTCTAGCAAAGGCCGTTGGCGTTGCAAAAGCGCTGGACATCCCTACCGCCAACATCAAGGCAAACGACGGCTCCTATCCCACCGACGTGGACATCACCGTGGTTCTGGGCACCGATCAGGCCCCAAAGCGCTAACGGCTCGCAACCCGCGACGCGCAGCGACGTGCAACCCACAGCGACGCGCGACCTGCGACCTGCGACGACCCGCGACACCACCCCACACAAAAACGGGCGAGAAGATCGATCTTCTCGCCCGTTTCATGTTAACTATCAGCAGTTTTGTGGCTTAGACGTTAAAGCGGAAGTGCATGACGTCGCCGTCCTCGACCACGTACTCCTTACCCTCGATGCGTAGCTTGCCCGCAGTCTTGCAGCCGGCCTCGCCGCCCAGCTCAACGTAATCGTTGTAGCTGGCAACCTCAGCCTTGATGAAGCCGCGCTCAAAATCGGAGTGGATGACGCCGGCGGCCTCGGGAGCCTTAGCGCCAATGCGGACGGTCCATGCCCTGACCTCCATAGGGCCAGCGGTGAAGTAGCTCTGCAGACCAAGCAGCTTGTATGCTGCCTGAGCAAGCGTCTCAAGGCCGGAGTGCTCAAGTCCCAGGGACTCCAGATACTCTGCAGCCTCCTCTGGATCAAGATCAGCAAGCTCAGCCTCGACACCTGCGCAAACAGGGATGGACTGAACGCCGTTGATGACAGGAGAGGGCTCGGTGAGCATGTCTTCGTCGACGTTTGCGACGTACAGGATTGGTTTCATGGTAAGCAGGAAGAGGTCGCGAGCAGCAAGACGCTCCTCGTCGGTCATCTCCATGTCAGCGGCGCGATTGCCCTCGTTCAGCCACTCCTGAAGGCGCTTTGCCACGTTGAGCTTGGGCTGGAGGTCCTTATCGCGCTTGGCCTCTTTCTCCAGCTTAGGCAAGGCGCGCTCAATGGTGCCTAGGTCAGCGAGGATGAGTTCCGTCTGGATGATGTCCACGTCCTCGTCAGGATTGACGCGACCCTCAACATGAATGACGTCGGGGTCTTTGAAGTAACGAACAACCTCACAGATAGCGTCAGTGTTGCGGATGTTTGCCAGGAACTGGTTGCCCAGGCCCTCGCCCTCGTTTGCACCCTTGACCAGGCCAGCGATGTCCACAAACTCAACGGTTGCAGGCATGATACGGCCAGGATTGACAATCTCGGCCAGCTTCTGGAGCCTTGCGTCGGGCACGTCAACAATGCCCACGTTAGGGTCGATGGTGGCAAACGGGTAGTTTGCGGCTAGGCCACCCTTGCGGGTCAGCGCGGTGAACAGCGTGGATTTACCAACGTTTGGCAGGCCAACGATACCAATTGAAAGCGACATGTGAGTCCTCTTGTTGTCGGTGGACGGTTACGGTTACTTGCGTTTCTGGCGAGAAGAACGAGCAGCTAGAAGCGTTGTGCTGTGTACGCAGCTACTTGCTACTCCCCATTATCCTCTTTTGGAGGTTGTTGTGTGTCGGCGGAGTCCGCGGAGTCAGCGGCGTCCGCGGCGACTTCCTCATCCGAACCCTCGGTGAGCGAGCCTGCCAGGTGTTTGAGCTGCTCCTTGCCGGTGTCAAAAATGAAGCGAGCTTTACGACGAGCCAAAACCTCAAGACGCTCGGCCTCCTCGGCCTTGCGATCACGAACAACCAGCTCAGAAGTGTTCATCGGCACCATCGTAAGCGCACCAGGCTCTGGGCAGACAATTTCGCAGGCGCCGCAGTTGACGCAGAACGGCATCTTAATGGTCAGCTTACCGCGCTCGTCGATGTCGATTGCATGTGTTGTGCAGGTATTTTTGCAGTCTCCGCAAACCGTGCATTTGCTGGAATCCCAGATAGGAGCCTCGAGCTTCACGTAAGGAGCCAGCTCTGGATCGTGCTGGAGGGCACCCATGACCAGGCGGCGATCCTGCGTGAGCATGGACTGCCTCATATCGGTGGTGCGCAGGCCCATCACGTCATCAAGCTGCGTCTGAAGCTTATCCAAAGAGCGAGCGTGCGAGTTGATGCGGTCAGCGATTGCTTTGGCGCCCGCAAGAACAGGCGTTGACGCAGATACCAGGCGTTCTGCACCGTTCATCGCGTTGGAGATGAACTGAGAACGGATGTACGCACGCGTGAAGTTGTGGTTGAGGTTATTGCCGTCGACCTCGAGGCCAACCGTGGCGCCCGTCCACTCCTCAGCGGTAGCGATTGCCTGGGTATATGCTTCCTCACCGGTGGTGGTGCGACAACGGTCGCAAACACCTAACGGCAGGTAAACGCTTACGTTGTCAAAGTCCGTAAGGATCGAGAACCAAATGTCGGCTGAGAGCATACCCACACAAGGCAGGCAAATCTCGTTGCCCTCAGGTTTTCTCGCCAGAGCACGCGTACAGGTAATGTAGCACTGCTCGTACGCGGAGGCCGCGCGAGCTACCTGGTCATACAGCATGCGGGACGTGTGGCGGCGCGTATTGAACGTCTCGGTTGGGCACGCAGCAACACAGAGGCCGCATTGCAGGCAAGCTTCGTCGTCGATGCGTACGGACTGGTTGTGGATATCAATGCAATTAGCTGGGCAAACGTCAAGACAGCGAGAGCATGCCTCAGCTTTTCCGGAGGCGCACCTCAAGCAGCGATTGGCGTTTGACCAGGGGATTTCCTTGTAGTCCATTGGCTCGAACGGCTTGTCCGAATTTGGGTCAATAGACAGGCTTCCCATCAGCGCGTCGAGCGGGTTAGAAAGCACCTGTAGGGAGTCCTGGATATCAATGAGGTCGTCGAGAAAATCTCGCTCCTCGTTACGATTCTGGTTCTGAGCCATGGTGCCTCCTCTCCTTTGGCGCGTGGTGGATGGTTCAAGTATGCGAGCTGGTCGCATGGACGAGCGTAGTCGCAAATAAATATTCTAACCTGTAGCGACCAATAATTCCGCTCAAATGACGTCACATTCATACGATTTCGATTAATGGACGCTGAGCGGGAAAACGTTGCAGTTACGACAAGACGGGTTTCTCGCCCACAACAAAACGGGTTTCTCGCCCACGACAAGACGGGTTTCTCGCCAAGTGGGCGCAGCGGCAAAAAAATCGGGCCCAGCGAGAGGCTGGACCCGATTGAAGTTCCTTGGAGGTGCGGATTAGTACATGCCGCCCTGGCCGCCCTGAGCAGCTGCGCGAGAAATGGACTCCTCGATGGTGGTGTCCTTTGGCATCTCGGAAACAGTTGCCTCGGTGATGAGAATGAGGGATGCAACGGAAGCTGCATTCTGGAGCGTGGTGCGGGTGACCTTAACTGGGTCAAGAACGCCCATCTCAATCATGTCGCCATACTGGCCGGAAGCGGAGTCAAGACCCTGACCGGTTGGGAGTGCCTTGATCTTCTCGACAACTACGCTGCCCTCGAAGCCAGCGTTGTTAGCGATGGTGCGGACTGGAGCCTCAAGTGCCTTGCGGATGATCTCAACGCCGATCTTCTCGTCTGCGTCAGAGGTCTGAACGCTGTCGAGGACAGAGGAAGCAGCCAGGAAGGAAACGCCGCCACCTGCGACGATGCCCTCCTCGACAGCTGCGCGAGTTGCCTGAAGTGCGTCCTCGATGCGGTGCTTGATCTCCTTGAGCTCAACCTCGGTAGCTGCGCCAACCTTGATGACTGCAACGCCGCCGGCGAGCTTAGCAAGACGCTCCTGGAGCTTCTCGCGGTCAAAGTCAGAAGTGGTGTTCTCAATCTCAGCCTTGATCTGAGCGATGCGCTCGTCGATTGCGTCCTTGGAACCAGCGCCACCAACGATGGTTGTGGTCTCCTTGGTAACCTTGACGGACTTAGCGCGACCGAGCATCTCTGCGCTGATCTCGTTAAGGTTAACGCCGAGCTCCTTGATGACTGCCTGGCCGCCGGTGAGAACAGCGATGTCCTCGAGCATGCGCTTACGACGGTCGCCGTATGCAGGAGCCTTGATTGCGCAGACGTTCAGAACGCCGCGGAGCTTGTTGAGGATGAGGGTGGTCAGAGCCTCGCCGTCGACGTCCTCAGCCATAATGAGCAGAGGTGCGCCCTGCTTCTGGACAGCCTCAAGAATAGGCAGGATATCCTGGATGGAGGAAATCTTGTTGTCTGTCATGAGGATATAAGGATTGTCCAGCTCAGCGGTGAGAGTCTCGTTGTTGGTTGCGAAGTAAGGGGAAACGTAGCCCTTGTCAAACTGCATACCCTCAACGGTGTCGATGTCGATGCCGAAGGTCTGGGACTCCTCAACGGTGATGACGCCGTCCTTGCCGACAACGTCCATAGCGTCGGAAATCTTGCCACCGATGACTGGATCGCCTGCGGAAATGGTACCAACGGAAGCAATCTGCTGCTTAGTTGAGACCTCCTTAGCGATGCCCCTCATCTGAGCGACGACAGCCTCAACGGCCTTGTCGATACCGCGGCGAATTGCGATTGGGTTTGCGCCAGCTGCAACGTTGCGGAGGCCCTCGTTAACGATGACCTGTGCAAGCAGAGTTGCGGTGGTGGTACCGTCGCCGACGGTGTCGTTAGTCTTGGTTGCAACCTCTTTGACCAGCTGAGCACCCATGTTCTCTACTGGGTCCTTGAGCTCAATCTCGCGAGCAACAGAGACGCCGTCGTTAGTAATGGTTGGTGCGCCGTAAGAACGCTGCAGTGCAACGTAGCGACCCTTAGGTCCAAGAGTAGTGGTTACAGCATCTGCCAGGGTGTTTACGCCCTTAGCAAGCTTGGCACGAGCATCTGTGCCAAAATCGATATCTTTAGCCATGGTATTCCTCCAAAATAGCTGAACTTACAAGTAAAAAGCGGTCGAACAAGCTGCAATCGGACAGCAAGCGAACGAGCTGTGGGCAAACGAGCTGCGAGCGGATGAGCTGCGATCGATTAGTCCTCGAGGACTGCAAGGATGTCGTCAGCACGAAGAAGCAGAAGCTCCTGGTCGTCTACCTTGACCTCGGTGCCGCCGAACTTGCCATAAAATACCTGGTCGCCGACTTTAACATCAAGAGCGATGCGATTGCCATTCTGATCAAGCTTGCCAGTTCCAACTGCGAGGACCTCGCCACGCTGAGGAAGCTCCTGTGCTGCGGATGCAATGTAGAGACCAGAGGATGTCTTCTCCTCTTTTGGAGCAGGCTTTACCAGAACACGATCTCCAAGTGGCTTCAAATTCATAATGAAAACCTCCCTTTCGGGCCAAGCCCGATATTGGCGCCAAGCGCCCTTTTCCAACGCTATTAGTTATTCCACACGGGAAAACAATTTATACGAAATATTGTGAAAATCTTACAAAACCGACTTAGATTTTCTGTAGGCGTGCAGTATAAGCCGTCAACGGTTATGCGCAGACTAGTGAGTGCGGGCAGAGCGCGGGCGACGTGCGGGCTGCGTACAGACGCGCGATGCTGCTGGGCTGCTGGTAGACGCGGTTTGCGTCGGCAGGCGCGAGCGCCAGGTGGTATCCACCTGCGATTTCTTGCCATTAGCATAATTTTTGGTGCAAATATTCGCTGCGTGCATATTCTGCTAGTGATATTCGTGATTTTGCATAGGAAAAATGAGCGCCTCTTTGGCGAGGTCCAATTTGGGTAAAAAACGCGTTTAGTTGGAAATGAAATGGAGTATTCAGAAAAAATGCACCCACGTTTTGGCAGGTAGAAAATTCTATCCAGATTTCTGATTTTTTTATCCAGAACAAAACAGCAGGTAGATTCGATGCATAGAATCCCGCAATTTCTGTAAACTCCAACTAAACGCATTTTTTACCACTTGGGAGTCATTTTTGGGGCAAAACCACCTCTTCCCTACTCGTAGCAAAAATCCACCTGCATAAAAGTACCCGGCTATTCATATACATGAATAGCCGGGTACTGAACGTCTAAGAAATACGTCCTACCGCGCTACGCTCTGCCGCGCTACGTCCTACCACGCTACGACCCACGCGCACTACGCGCTACCACGCACGCTTACGCCTCCAAACTCTCCAGTTCAGAGAGCCAAAGCGAGCTAGAAGCGTCGGATGGCATGCGCAGGTCGCCGCGCGGAGACAACGAAACCGAGCCAACCTTTGGTCCGTCAGGCATCGCTGAGCGCTTGAACTGCTGCGAGAAGAAGCGGCGGTAGAATACCTTCAGCCAGCGCACGATAGTCTCGTGGTCGTAAACCTCCTGGTCAGTGTCTGTACCAAACGCACGCTCGGCAAGACGCAAAACCTTGAGCGGGCCACTTCCGTGACGAAGCACATGGAACAGGAAGAAGTCATGCAGCTCGTAAGGGCCAACCAGGTCCTCCGTCTTCTGTTCAATGGAACCGTCTGCCGCGGATGGCAGCAGCTCAGGAGAAACCGGTGTGTCCAGAACGTCGCGCAAAACGTGAGCAATCTCGTCCTCGCCCTGCTCCTCATAAGCGTCCGCGCAGTAATCGACAAGGTACCTGACCAGCGTCTTTGGTACCGAAGCATTTACGCCGTACATGGACATCTGGTCACCGTTATACGTTGCCCAACCAAGCGCCAGCTCGGAAAGGTCGCCCGTGCCAATGACCATGCCGCTCACCTGGTTGGCAACGTCCATCAGAATCTGCGTGCGTTCGCGAGCCTGGGCGTTTTCGTACACAACGTCGTGAACGTCCTGGTTGTGGCCGATGTCGGCAAAGTGCTGCAGCACGGAATCTACAATGGAAATCTCGCGCAGGTCGGCGCCAAGCGACTGCACCAGCTCAATCGCGTTAGTGTACGTGCGATCCGTGGTGCCAAATCCCGGCATCGTCACAGCTACAATGCCCGAGCGGTCGTATCCCAGCTGGTCAAACGCTCGCACCGTGACGAGAAGTGCCAGCGTAGAGTCAAGTCCTCCCGAAATGCCAATAACCGCATGGTCAGAGCCAGTATGTGCCAGTCTTGAAGCCAAACCGTGAGCCTGAATCGACAGAATCTCCTCGCAGCGTGTTGCGCGAGCGTCATCCATCGCGGGTACAAACGGATGCGGGTCAACGTACCTGGTCAGGGGCGTGCGGATTGCAAGCTCGACGCCCTCGCCCTCGCTGTCGTGGCCGTGACCTGCGGCGGCGTGCTCGTTGCCACCCTCGCCGTCAAACTCCAGCGAGAAATACGTGGTCAGGTGCTTGTAATCCTCCGGCGTCGGAGCAACCTCAAACGTCGACGTGCGCCTGCGGTCAGCCGCCAGCGATAGCACGTCAATCTCGGACACGGCAATACCCTCGCCAAACACGCCAGAGTCAGCGAGCACACGGCCATTCTCGACAACAAGATCATGGCCCGAGAAAACCAAATCAGTCGTAGACTCGCCCTCACCTGCACTGGCGTAAACGTAGCCGCAGATCAGACGCGCGCTCTGTTGTGCAACCAGCTGACGACGGTACGCGGACTTGCCGGCCAGCGCGGGCGACGCGGACAAGTTGCAGATCAGCGTGGCACCAGCGACTGCGTGCGCATTTGACGGCGGCATGGGAACCCAGAGGTCCTCGCAGATCTCCGCGCCCACGACCAGCTCAGGGATGGTGTCACACGCAAACAGCTGGTTGGTACCAAACGGAACCTCACCCAGCAGGCCAAAGTCCACACTGGTGACCGTCTTGGGGCCAGAAACAAAGTGTCGGCCCTCGTAAAACTCGTTGTACATGGGCACGTAGCGCTTAGGCACCAGGCCCAAAAGCTCTCCCCTAAAGAGAACGGCGGCACAGTTGTAGAGCTTGCTGGCCACGCGAACAGGCAGTCCTAGCAGCAGCAACGCGTCGACGTCGGCCGTGCGGGCAGCAATGGAAACCAAGCCACGCTCGGCAGCGTCCAGGAGGGCATCCTGCCAGAACAGGTCCTCGCAGGTGTAGCCCGTGATGCAAAGCTCGGGCAGCACGACCACCTTGGCGCCGCGATTACCTGCGGCTTCTTCGATGGCCGCCAGACAGCTCTCCACGTTAAACGCCACGTCGGCCACGCGGACGCGCGGCGTGATACTTGCAACTTTGATGAATCCGTCTTGCACAATGGCCTCCTTACATGCCGCTTGGGACAACGGGTGCCGCATCCGACGACCACAATCCCAGCTGCGCGTTGGGGTTTGCGTCCAAGGTCAATGGCGAGAAACCCTGTGTACGGTAGCTACGAAGCGCGCCGACGGCAATCATTGCGGCGTTGTCGCCACAAACCGACATCGGAGGCACCGTCACTCGAACGCCCATACGACCAAAGGTTTCCTTATATGCAGCTCTAAGTGCGGGGTTTGCAGCTACGCCGCCTCCCACGCAGAAATCGGAGACGCCCGTCTCCTCAACAGCGGTTTTAGCCTTTGCAACCTGCACGTCAATAACTGCCTGCTCAAACGAGGCAGCCAAATCAGGCAGATTGATTGCTCTACCTGCGCGATTCTCGCCCTCAATGTAGGTGATAACGGCTGTCTTCAGGCCAGAAAGGCTGAAGGAATAGTCACCGCTGTGCATCATCGCGCGCGGGAAGTGGATAGCCTTAGGGTTGCCCTGAGCTGCAAGTTTGCTGATTACGGGGCCACCTGGATAGCCCAAGCCCAGCGCCTTAGCAACCTTGTCAAAGGCCTCGCCCACGGCGTCGTCGATGGTGGAGCCCAGGACCACGTAATCTCCCCAGGCACGTACATGTACCAGCATAGTATTTCCACCCGAGACCAAGCTGGCCACAAATGGCGGCTCCAAGTCGGGCGTCTCAAACAGGTTGGCCAGCAGGTGACCTTCCAGGTGATGAACGGGAATAAGCGGCAGGTCAGTGGCCACGCAGAAGCCCTTAGCAAACGCCACGCCCACAACAAGCGCGCCGACAAGGCCTGGACCTGCGGTAACACCAACGGCAGCCAGGTCAGACGGCACCAGCGTGTCGCAACCAAAATGCGCGCCCGCGCGGGCCATGGTCTCCTCGAAAAGACCCACAATAGCCTCGGTATGCTTGCGAGAAGCAATCTCGGGCACGACGCCGCCAAAGCGAGCGTGGAAGTCAATTTGAGTTGCAACGACGTTTGCGCAGACCACGCCGTGTGAATCCATAATGCACATAGCAGTCTCGTCGCACGAGGACTCCAGGCTGAGAATCAAATCCCCCGCCTCGCGCAGTGCCGCAAGCGTCTTTTCAGAGCGCTCACCTGCAACAATAGGCCACGGACGCACTGATGCGTGAGGCTCGGGGTTTCTCGCCTCAAAGCCAACACCAACCGCCAAAGGCAGCTGCGCCGTCATCAAAAGCGCCGCGCAATTTGGACCGTAATATCCCGGGCGACGACCAACCTCGGCAAATCCCAGCTTGCTATAGGCACCCTGAGCTGGAGCGTTATCCTCCTCCACCTCAAGAGTAATCGCGGATGCGCCCAGCATCTGGGCATCGTATGCCACGCGTTCTACCAGCTTGGATGCAATTCCCTGGCGGCGACGCTCGGGCGCAACCACCACTTCTTCCACCTCAAACTGAGCTCCTGCCAGGCGACCACCCGCAAAGCCAATAACCGTTCCGCGATCGTGAGCCAGCCACCAGCTACGCCCAACGCCCGAAAGCTCGTCATAGAACGTCTGCTTTGACCAGGCCGAATGCGCAGCGTCGGCATATGTTGCCGCCTCAAGCTCCGCCACCTGATCCAGATCGTTCACCGTCATCGGACGAAGCTGCAGGTGAATATCAGCCAGCGCATCATCCACGCCGGTCAGGGCCACCGTTGCCGGCTCCTTGAGACCCAAACGCTTGCGCTCCGACTCCTCCGCGTCCGAAAGTCGCGTGTAAATGGGCAGCACCAGCGCCGGATCGCCCGCGCCCGCCTGCTGATACTCGGGCATACACACCGCGCGTACCAGGCCTTCTCCTGTTGGGAACCACGTTGCTTCATCGGTGTATGTCGAGAAACCCGCGCGCTCAAAACGCTCACGGTACTTCACTAAGCCATTTCCCGTAAGCGTGAGCTGGTCCTTATCAGTCCTGCTCGACCACTCCTCCACACAAGCGTCTGCCTTGAGGACGGTCTCCACCGGGAACGTTCTATGTGCTCCAGCATTATCCAGCAGGTAGATGCCCGGATAGACCTCGCCGCGCATGGCGTCTGCAACAACACCAACGGTGCCGCGAACGCCCACCTTCCACGCGCTGAACGCCATGGCATCAAGCGCGCTTGCACCGTACAGTGGCAGGCCAGAGCCGCATGCAATGCCCTTTGCGGTAGCAACGCCAATGCGGACTCCCGTGAACGAACCAGGTCCTCTACCTGCGATAACAGCATCAACATCAGCCATAGTCAGACCAGCAGTTTTGAGCGCTTCCTGAACCGAACCCACAAGCTCCACGTTTGCCTGACGACGGCACAGGTGATCCGTTGACGCCAGCACCTCAACGTCGAACCCGCCGTCTGCGGCTGCCGCAGCGGCATCGCGCCTGGTCAGACGCGTGACCGTACACGCCAGCATGTCTGTAGACGTATCAACCGCAAGCACCACGTTTGTTTCATTTTTTATAGCAAGCATAAACACTCTTCTCGGCGTAAAAACGCCTTGTATCACGCCAATATTTCTTCTTGTAACTCTATAACTATACGCCAAGCCACGCCCGCAAACAGCGCGAGTCCCAACCCCGCAAAACTTTTACGCAACAGCTGTTTGAACAGGAAAAATATTTGCTTTAAATCACTCGAATTCTGTACTTAATACATACAAAATGGCGAGAAAACCTTCGTTCTCAGACTTCTAACGTTAGCCTGCAGAAGCAGCTTAAATGGAGCGTAAGCTACCCATTTTGCACTATGAATTTTTTGTTAAGCTGAAATCTTAAATTTGTATATAGATAAAACCTGTATAATTATTTCAACATGACCGGTTCCGCTATAGCTTTTGCATAGTCCAGGGCCGGTCCTACTTTTTATAAAGGTGATTATATGTCTGAAGCTCATCTAATAAAAAGTTTTAAAACCTATGCTGATCAGGTCTGTATTTTAAAAGACCGAGGCATGATTATTGATGACCCACAAAAGGCAAAAGCAATATTGTCCACCATTAATTACTATAGACTGAGTGGATATTGGTATCCCTTTATGGACAAAAAACATAGTTACTTTAATCAGAAGATTTCATTTCAGGATATTCTTGATCTATACAACTACGACATGCAGCTCAGGATGTATTTATTGGTCGTGTCCCGAAAAGTGGTGTAAGCAAGCATTTCAGGTGTTTAAAAGAAGTGC